>NZ_JBVVPZ010000067.1:0-23514 GCF_055811415.1 Mesorhizobium sp. WSM4846 | reverse complement strand
CCCCCCAAGTGGGGGAGATGTCCGGCAGGACAGAGGGGGGCGCCGTAGAGCATAGCCCCCGCCTTCTTTCACCTCGCCACCGGCGTCCACATCACATCCTCGACCCTGCCCGCCCCCGTCGCCAGCATCACCAGCCGGTCGAAGCCGAGCGCGGCGCCGCTTGCCTGCGGCATGATGGCCAGTGCGGCGAGGAAATCCTCGTCGATCGGATAGCGTTCGCCGTAGATGCGCTGCTTCTCGTCCATTTCGAGGATGAAGCGCCGACGCTGCTCGTCGGCGTCGGTCAGCTCGCCGAACGCATTGGCCAGCTCGACGCCGCAGCAATAGAGTTCGAAGCGTTCGGCGGTCCTCGGGTCATCGGCGCCCGGCCGGGCAAGGGCTGCCTCCGAAATTGGATAGCCGTAAAGAATCGTGGCGCGCCCCTGCCCCAGCGCCGGCTCGATCTTTTCCACCATCACCCGGCTGAACAGATCGGCCCAATTGTCGTCGGGCGCGGTGCGCAAGCCCGCCTGGACCAGAGCCGCGTGCAGCGCCTCGCGATCGGTGCTGCCGTCGTTGGCGACCGTGGCCAGCAGATCGATACCGGCATAGCGGATAAAAGCCTCGGCGACGCTCAACCGCTCCGGCTCGGCGAACGGATCGGCCTCGCGGCCGCGAAAGGCGAAGCGTTTCGTGCCGGCGCGCTCGGCGGCCAGCGCGACAAGCCCGGCGCAATCCTGCATCAGGCTGTCGTAGGTCTCATCGGCCCGGTACCATTCGAGCATGGTGAAGGACGGATGGTGCAATGGGCCGCGCTCGCGGTTGCGATAGACGGCACTCAGGCTGAAGATGCGTTTCTCGCCGGCGGCGAGCAGCTTCTTGCAGGCGAATTCCGGCGAAGTGTGTAGATAGAGCGGCTGGTGCCGCCCATCCGGGCCGATCGCCTCGGTGGCGAAGGCCGACAGATGCGCCTCGTTGCCGGGCGAGACCTGCAGCGCCGCGGTCTCGACTTCGACGAAGTCGCGGCGGGCAAACCAGTCGCGCACGGCCGCGGTGATGGCGTTGCGCAGGATCAACCGCGACCGCCGGTCGGCGTGAACATCAGGCGTCCACCAGGGCGAGGCGGCGGTCATGGCGACAGGATTTGCATCGAGGACTGGCGATTGCCGCCAAGATGCGCTAGGCCCCACCGAACGGCTCCCGCAGCCGATTTGCGCCATTCGGCGCTCCCAGGCCAGTCAACGCTGTTAGGAATAAAGCCCGTGAAGGTCATCGCCAGTTCCCTACGCAAAGGCAATGTCGTCGAAAAGGACGGCAAGCTCTATGTGATCCTCTTTGCCGAAAACATCCATCCGGGCAAGGGCACGCCGGTGACCCAGCTCGACATGCGCCGCATCTCCGACGGGGTGAAGGTTTCGGAGCGCTACCGCACCACCGAGCAGGTCGAGCGCGCCTACGTCGAGGAGCGCGAGCATACCTTCCTCTACCACGACGCCGAAGGCTATCATTTCATGAACCCGGAAAGCTACGACCAGGTCGCGGTGCCGGAAAGCGTGGTCGGCGAGATGGCGCCCTATCTCAAGGAAAGCATGGCGGTGCAGATTTCGCAGTACAACGGCATCGCCATCTCGCTGGTGCTGCCGCAGCGCGCCACCTTCGAGGTGGTCGAGACCGAGCCGGTGACCAAGGGCCAGACGGCGTCCTCGTCCTACAAGCCGGCGACGCTGTCCAACGGCGTGCGCACGCTGGTTCCGCCGCACATCAGCGCCGGCACCCGCGTGGTGGTGATGACGGCCGATGGCGCCTATGTGGAGCGCGCCAAGGACTGAGAGGCATTTTTGTCGTCACTGAAGGTGTCGGCGCGATGAATGCCAAGGCGCAACTCACGCCGTTCCGCCATGCGTGCCGGTTGCGTCTCCTTCACTGAACAGTGCAGATTCAGCCAAGGATGAAACCTGCCACCAGAACCGTAAGGATCATCGACAGCGGGACGGCAAGCAGGCAGCAGGCTTCCAAGGTGTTGATTTGCCAAGAGTTCATCGGGCGCTTCCCAGTTGGTTTCCTGCCTAAACGGTCAGACCGGGATGGCAGTTCCACGAAAAATCTCCCGCGTCATTCCGTGCCACGATCATGCCGGTCGACACGAACCCCGGTCATCCAGCGGGCACGCGCCAGATGCGTCGCCCAGGCGCGGAATGCCCGTTCTGGCTCCTGCTCAGGGTCAATGTGCAGGACGGTGTGGGCGACCTCACGCCAATCGGCGCTGTCCGCCGAAGCATCGAGCAGCCGGATGTAAGTCAGCATGCAGTGCTCGTCATATGCGGTCAGCGCCGAAGACGTCGGCGCCGTATCTGCGAAATGAGCGTTTTGCGGCATCTTTGGCATTGAGATCTACCAGCAATGGCGCAGCGTAACAGGCCGTTGGGAAACCCGCGCCCTTCAATTGGAGGACGCTGGCCAAAACGCATTGCCAAACGCCCCGTTTGCCCCTTCACCGCGGCCGCCGCATCAGCATCATGCCGTAATGCACCGCCAGCAAGTCCAGCCCGATTTTGAGCAGTTTCGACAGCACATCCCGCGGCTCGCCAGTCTGTTCGGCCAGGCTCTTCACAGTTTCGCCGGCGCAGCAGACTTTTTGCACCACGACCGACACCTCCCAATGCGCAAGCGCCCTGGTGGCGTCGGCATAGGCGCGGCCGGCGGACAGGATGCGGTCGGCAACGCCGCCGCCGATGCGTCCGCCGTCGACGCGCTCGGTCAGCGCCATCGGCTTGACGCCGTCCTGTGCCGAGACGCGAAAATCCTCGCGGTAGCGCATGCCCGCCTCGCGCTGCTGGCGTGACAGCGAGGTGATGCCGGTCAGCGGGTCGACATTGCGCACCCGCACAATGCCGCCGGTCGCGGTGTGGCCGCTATTGGACACCTCATAGACGCGCCTCGCCTCCAGCGTGCCGGTCGCCAGCCGCTTGCGGCCGAAGGCATCGTCCTTCAGCGCGAAATCATGGCCGACCTGCGTGCGGATACGCACCTGCTCGGCCTCATCAGTGGGTAATTTGGGCGGCTTGGCCTTTTGGGCGGTCTTCTTGCTCATCTGTGGCTCCTCGTTTCATCGCTGCCTTCGCAGAACCTGGGCTCCTCCGCGCGGCGGGGGCGAGGAACCGGGCCGCCGTGCTTGGCGAGAAGACTCTCGACCGAGGCCGCTCACGCTGCGTCCGCGAGAGCCGTACGGCGATGGTCGCAGAACCGCGCCGCGTGATAGGCGCAGTAGCTTTTCAGCGGCCGCGTGCGCAAGCCGCAACACAGCATCGCCAGTGCCGGCCGGCTGCCGGGCGCGTCGTTTTCGGGGTTTTGCTCGAGCGTCAGGTCGAGCGGTGCGCGGCAGCGGTTGAAGAGGCAGTCGATGAAGCGCATGGCCGCGACATGCGGCTGGCGCCCGACGGCGGCAGCGGCGCGCGGCGACGGCAGCTTGAGGGCCTCGCCGTCCGGCCCTTGGATCTCGCGCACCAACGGGCGCTGCGGCAGCCAGACCGGCGGCGCCAGCCTGGCCGGCGTGCGGGCGATGCTTTGCGATACTGTATCGGTGTAGGCGGGCATGGCGTTGGTCCATTGAAAGGTTGCGTAAATGCCGAAGCTGCGCCCCGCTCCCCGTTGACGCCCGTTGACGGGGAGAGGATCCCGGCAAGCAGGTGAGGGGCGGCGCGGCGGCGCCGAAATTCGGGGCCGGAGCCGTGAGGGGACGGCTCCGGCCGTTCCGGTCGCCGCCGCTGACGGCAGGGCGACCGGATCCGAGGCGCGAGCCTCGGGCTTCGTCCCGGCCGGGGAGGAGGACAGCCGGGACGGATGGGAAAGCGAGATGGAGCGTGGCTTGTGCATGGCTATATATAAGCATAACTCAAAAAATTATGCAAGCCATTCTTTCATGGACGAAACCGATTCTTATGTTTCAGATGGCGCCATGGCGAAAACCTCATTGTCGATCAAGGTCGGGGCGGCGATCCGCAAGGCGCGCAAGCAGCGCGGCTTGGTGATGCGCCATATTGCCGAGCACAACGACACCGACGTCGCCGCTGTCGGCAATTGGGAAACCGGCCGCAACCTGCCGAAAACCGAGAACCTTTTGAAGACCGCCGCCTTCCTGCGCGTCGACCCGGTGGCGCTCGGCAAGGGCGAGGTCGTCTTCCTCGACGACGCCGACAATGTCGCCGACGCCGAGATCGTCACCGACGCCGCCCCCCTGCCCGCCGGCCCGATGGACATCGAGCTTCTGGGTGCCGCGGTCGGCGGCGACGACGGTGACTTCACCTTCAACGGCGAGGTCGCCGGCTATGTCCAGCGCCCGCCCGGCATCGCCCATCTGCGCAAGGTGTTCGCGCTGCACGTGCTCTCAGACTCGATGGTGCCGCGCTACGAGCCCGGCGAGATGCTCTATTGCGGCGGCCGCGACGCTGTGCCCGGCGACCACGTAGTGATCGAGATGTTTCCCGAGGAAAACGAGCGCAACGGCAAGGCCTTCATCAAAAAGCTGGTCAAGCGGACCGCCGCCGAGCTGGTCGTCGAGCAGTACAATCCGCCGAAGACGCTGACCTTCAACCGCTACGCGATAAAACACGTCTGGCGCGTCATCCCGCTCAAGGAACTGTTGGGTTACTAGGGCGGCGGCGCGCGCCTTCTTCCCCTGCAACGGCATCGCCGGCAGGGGCAATAGGGATTCTTGCGAAGATGACCCCCACCCTAACCCTCCCCACAAGGGGGAGGGAATGCTGCCGCGCCTTTACTTCCCTTAGCGCCGAGTCAGGCAATCTGCCGAGGTCAGCGCCAACGGAGTCTCCCTCCCCCTTGTGGGGAGGGGCTAGGGGTGGGGGTACATCGTAGAGCGTAAGCCTCGAAAGCCTCGGCTTCCCATGCGATTCTCCTGCCCCGCAAGCGGGCGCCATCAAGCCCGCCTGGATCTTTCCAGCGGAACCTCGCGCTCGCCAAGCATCCGCGCCTCGGCGCGGCGCTGCTGCCGCTCGTTGATGAACGCCGCCTGGATCGAGACGGCCGCGCCCGGCAGGCCGTCGGCGCGACAGGCCGAGCAGCGAAGCCGCCCCGACAGCGCCGCCAGCGGCGTCTGCGCGGTCACCCCGAAACGCCTCAGCTCCGCCGGCTTCCACCATCTGTTTCGACCGCAATCGATACACTCGACCGCTATCGAGACGACCTCGGCGATCGTTGCTTCCTTGCCCGGCAATGCCATCGTCCCTGATGCCTCAGTTCCTGTTTTGTTCACATCATTAGGGGTTTTTCCCGAAGAGTCGAGTCGGTTCCGCTCAACCCGTGAAAAAGTTTAACTTGTGCCAATTTTTGAGTTATGCTTCCATGTGATATCCCAGATGAATGGGCGGCGGGACCGGGTCTCCGTCGCGCCGCCGCCAGCCAAGGAGACGAAAATGGACGCCCTCTCCGCCCAGTTCGCCCGCGATTGCGGCTATAGCGGCGACAGCCCGGCCATGCTCGCCGCATTCGCCGCTATCCGCCTCGACGGCATCGGCCGGGCGCGCCTCGGCCATGGCCAGCGCAAGGCGCTGGTCGACCGGCTGAAGCTCGGCGAGGCCTTGTTCCTGGCGGCGATCCGCCCGGCGCAATCGGCCGAGGAGGCGCTCGAGGACGCCGCCCGCTTCATTGCCTGTTATCGCAACATGCCGCGCTGGCGCCAGGAAAGGCGCGGCGCCGATCTCGCCCGCGCCAGGCAGCAGATCCTGCTGGCGCGCTTCTTCCGCCGCTACAGCCACCGCCTCTGGTCACGGCAGGCGGCGTAAGGTGGAGGTCGGCGAGGCCGGCGCCGCGAATGCCTGGCGCCGGTCGCCCCGCACCACGACGCGCCTGTCGCGCATGGCTGGACCGCACTTGCCGTCACCAAATCCAAACCGTATGTCCACTCGATGAGCGAGATCAAATTCCGTCGCGCGCAAGCGCCCGATCTGCCGGCAATTGTCGCACTGCTCGCCGACGACGCGCTCGGCGCCGGCCGCGAAGACCCGTCGACGCCGCTCGTGCCGTCCTACCTCGATGCCTTCCGAGCAATCGATGCCGATCCCAACCAGCTGCTGGCCGTGGCCGTGGCCGTGGAAGCCGGACAGGTGGTCGGAACCCTGCAGCTCAGCTTCATTCCAGGGATATCGAGGAAAGGCGCCTGGCGCGGACAGATCGAAGGCGTTCGCGTCGCGCGGCAATGGCGGTCTCGCGGCGTCGGCAAGCAGATGATCGAATGGGCGGTTGCGGAATGCCGTTCGCGCAACTGCAGCTTCGTTCAGCTCACGACCGACAAGAGCCGACAGAAGGCGCACGCTTTCTACGAGGCCCTCGGTTTCACCGCCAGCCATCTCGGCTATAAGATGGGGTTGTAGCGCTCGATCGGCTGATTGCCGAAGTCGGCGCTGGCCCTCATCCGCCTGCCGGCACCTTCTCCCCGTATAGTGACGGTCGAAGGTGCTGGCCGCAGCGTCGGCACCCGTTTCTGCAACGCTGGAGATTGGCGAAACCATCCATGAGAGCGTCCCTTCCCCCCCGTCGCCATACGTCCCTATACGGGGAGAAGTGCCCGGCAGGGCGATGAGGGGCAGCGCAAACCTGAAGCGATTGCCCTGCGCCCTGCCCTCCATACTCCTTGACAATCCGCCCCATTTGTTCTCTTTATGTTCCACAAAAACCCACCCTCAAGATAATGCGGCGTTCGAACCGCCGCGGGCGGACGGGCCGGATGGACGCCAACATCCTCCACGCTGATCTGGACGCCTTCTATGCCTCGGTCGAACAGTTGCTCGACCCCGCCCTGCGCGGCATGCCGATCGCCGTCGGCGGCGGCGTCGTGCTTGCCGCGTCCTACGAGGCCAAGGCTTTTGGCGTGCGTGGCGGCATGCCGGGGCGGCTCGCGCGGGAACTCTGCCCAGGGCTGATTTTCGTCGGCGGCCATTTCAAGGATTATCAGCGGCTCGGCGATGCGGCTATTCAAGTGCTCGGCGATTTCACGCCGGTGGTCGAGCGGATCTCCATCGACGAGGCCTTTGCCGACGTCGCCGGCTGCACCCATCTGTTCGGCCCGCCGGCCGAGATCGCGACAACCATCCGCCGCCGCGTGCGGGCCGAGCTTGGCTTGCCGATCTCGGTCGGCGTGGCGCGCACCAAGCACCTGGCCAAGATCGCCTCGCAGGTGGCCAAACCCGACGGGCTGGTGGTGGTCGATCCGCGCCACGAGTTGGAGTTCCTTCACGATCTGCCGGTCGAGCTGATGTGGGGCGTCGGTCCGGTCACCAGGGAGCGGCTCGCCGGCATAGGTGTGCGCACCATCGGCGAGTTGGCGAAGACCAATGGTGGGGCGCTGGAGCGTCTGCTCGGCCCGGCGGCGGGCGAAAAACTCAACGCGCTGGCCTGGAACCGCGATCCGCGCAAAGTCGAGACGCAGCGCCGGGCGCGATCGGCCGGCGCGCAATCGGCACTCGGCAGGAAGCCGGCCGAGGCAAAAATCTTCGTTCCCACCCTGCTGCATCTGGCCGATAGGGTCGCCACCAGGCTGCGGGCGAAATCGCGGCCCGGCCGCACGGTGACGGTCCGCGTCCGCTTTGCCGATCTGCGCTCGGTGACGCGCTCGATCACGCTCGACCAGCCGATTTCGGCAACCGCGATGCTGGCCGAGATCGCCGAGACGCTGGTGCGCAAGGTGCTTGTCGATCATCCGCACGAAAAGACCATCTCGCTGCTGGCGATCGCCGTGTCGCATCTGGAAAAGCAACCGGCCCTGCAGCTGGAACTGCCGCTCGGCCTCGACGACGACAGCCGCCGCCCCGGCACCAGCAAGGGCGCGGCACGCTGGACCGTCGACCGCGCCATCGACAAGATCCGCGACCGTTTTGGCTGGGAGGCGGTCGGCTATGCCTCGGTCACCCTCGGGCAATCGCGCTCGGTCCCCGACGCGTTTCGCGAGCTGGCCGAAAAGGAACTGTAAGGGAGTAGGGGAGTAGGGGAATAGGGAAATTGGCCCCTACTGCCCTACTGCCCTACTGCCCTACTGCCCTACTGCCCTACTGCCCTACTGCCCTACTGCCCTACTGCCCTCCCAGCGGCGCCACCGCCGGTCCGTTCAAAGCCGTGCCATCGATTGCAAAATGCGAGCCGTGGCAGGGGCAGTCCCAGCAGCGCTCGAGGGAGTTCCAGTGTACATGGCAGCCGATATGCGTGCATGCGGCCGAGCGCTTGTAGAGCGTGCCGTCGTCATCGCGAAATGCGGCGATCTTGCTGAGCCCTTCGCGGACGATGGCACCTTCTCCCGGTCGCAGCTTATCGACGGAATCGATCTCGCCAGGCGCGATATATTCGGCAAAACTCTTGATCGCCGTCGCATTCTCCGACAGGTAATCGCCGATCGCGCCTGCCGTCTTGCGCGACGGCTCGTAGAGTTCGCGCCAGGGACTTTCCTCCTTCAGAATCAGGTCTGAAAGCAACAGGCCGGCGACAACGCCATGGGTAATGCCCTGGCCGGAATCCCCGGTCGCCACAAAGACGCGGCTGTCGCCAGGATTGCGGCCGATGAACCCCGCATAATCGACGGTCTCCATCACCTGCCCGGACCACCGGTTGATTTCCACGCCGACATCGGGCACCAGCCTTTTGGTCCAGGCCGTCAGGGCCGCGAAACGGTCACCGGCATCATCGGCCTGTCCTGTCTTGTGGTCTTCACCTCCGACGATCAGGAAGTCGGTCCGACCGTCGCCAGGCTGAAGCCGAACGTAGTGATAAGGGTCTTCAGTATCCCAATACAGCGCATCCGGTATGGTATCGCGCGCGATCTCGAACGACATCGCGTAGGTTCGATAGGGCGCTTGCTTGGTGTGAAGCGCGACCCGATCGTTGATCGGCGAGTTGGTGGCGACAACGGCCGATCTGGCAGACACGGTAGAGCCTGAAACCGTGGTTACGCGCACGCCGCCATCAGTCTCCTCGACCTTTTCGACGATGGTATCGGCATAAAGCACGCCGCCGCGCGCGCGGATGGCCGCGGCCAGCCCGCGGAGATATTTGAGCGGGTGGAAGGTCGCCTGATTGGCGTATCGAAGGGCCTGCACATCCGAAAAGCCTGCAAATGGCACGCCCCTGGTCTTCTCGACCTCGACACCGATCTTCAGAGCGGCGTCCAGTTCGCGCGTGATATCGGATTCCTGGCTGCCGGAAGCCGGAAAGAGAAAGCCATCAAGGCGCCGGAAATCGCAAGCGATACGCTCGGTCTCCCGGATGGATTGGATACGGTCGATAGCGGCCGATTGGCTTTGGTAAAAAATCCGCGCCAGGTCCTCGCCGCGCAATTTGGTCAGCTCCGAAAAATAGTCGTCGCAGACAGATGACAGGTGCGCAGTGGTGCGAGCCGTCATGCCGCTTCCGATCCGGCCGCGATCGAGGACAGCCACCTTTTGCCCGGCGACGGCCAGTTCGTAGGCGACCGACAGTCCGGCAATCCCAGACCCGACGACCACGACATCGACCTGTTCGCTTTGCCCAAGCGGCACCGCATCGGGCACGACTTCGGTCGCCGCCCAGAGCGATACAGTCCTTTCATCGCTGACATTCATCGGCTGAACCTCCCATCCACGATATTCGGTAAACGGAAGCGAGGATTCAAAGTTCCTCGACGCCTTTGAATGCCAACGGAGGCGGCCCTGGTCGTCAGAGGCTGTTTGGAAAGTCGCTCCGGCGAGTCATATGGTGGTGGTTTCGAGAACCGGAGCGGAGCGGACATTTGGGTCCGTGAGCCCGCATGACCCGAAATCGGAAAGGATCATGCGCAAAATCAAAAGTGCTACAGCGTCCTTTGCGCGTCCCAAGGACGCGCGGCGCTGTAGGTAAGCGCAGAAAACGCCATCAGATGGCCGCCGGAGTAGAGTTTCCAAACAGTCTCTCAGACCAAAAGCGTTGCGCCGCCCCATGCGATCAGGGCGATGCCAGCTGCCCGGCCAACCCACGGGCCGGCAGGAAACAGTTTTTCCACCAGCACCAGAATGGCGAGCGCGGCGATCCACACCAGGTTCATTATGCCACCCACGAACAACAGCGCCAATCAGCATCCAGCAGCATCCGACACAAAACGCCCCGTGCAATGCGCCGAGACGCAGCGCGCCAGTTGCGTGCGGACGCCAGTGTCGGGCAAGGAACGCTGTCGGTGCCCGGCAATGCGACAGGCAGGCGTTCTTGAGCGGCGAGAGCTGATAGAGGCCCGCGGCGATCAGGACGATGGCTGAAAGCCAGCGGCTCTGCGAGCTCATCATCGTCGCGGAAACGAACGCTTCGCGTTCGAGCAGCCAATGCACCGCGGTCGCCGCGACGGAGAACCCCAGCCAGACCAGGAGGTAGCCTGCCATAAATACGCCGGTCGGCGCGAGCTTGTCCTGGATCTGGTCCTGTGCGAGCGCATGGCGATGCACGCGCGCATAGAGCAGGATGGTCGGCGCCGCACTCGGCGACATCATGGCGATCATCATGACCCACCACATGGCGATCATCAGCGCCCAGTTCGCGCCCCCCCAGACCCGCGGTTCCGTCGCCATCGCGCTCATGTCCATGCCGGACATGCCAGACATATCCATACCGGGCATATCGGATGTCGGAGTTTGCAGGTGGGGGAATAGCGCGAGCCTCGACATCTCCCACGCATTCATGCCGAGCCCTGCGCCGGCGGCGATGTAAAGCCAGGCCAGCAGGCACAGCGCCACCACGCCCGCAATCGTGATGACGCGGTCGCGCCTGAGCAGCCGTTCCAGTGGCGACCCGCCGTTCATGCGCCGCGTCAGGCCCGCACCACCCCGTGATTGTTGAGATGCAGCCGCGCGAACTGGCCGTAGCTGTCTTTAGTGGTGACCTGAACCGGCCCGCTGGTTGTGCTCGAAGCGCTGCCGATCTCGGCGACCGCATATTCGAAGCCGTTCGGCAACACGATCTGGGCGCGCGAGTCCGCGCCCGTCACCTTGTTGCGGATTGGTTCGCCGACCGTTTCGATGTAGTCCTTGACGAAGATGCGGCCCCTGCGGCCGTCGACATCGAGGTCGACATCGATCCTGGTGAAGACCGGCTCATTCATTTTTGTCACGGTCGAGGCGTAGACGGCGAACATCGTCGCGAACGGATCGGTGTCCTGGCCGGTCATGATGCGCAGCAGCGCGTCACGCTGCCGCTCGGTTGCCTTCTCGTCGACGGAAGCGATGGCTTCGCCGTTGCCCTCGTGGATCGCCCCGGGCCATTTGAAGATCGCGGCGATGCGCAGGCCGTCGAGAACGGTCTCGCCATGATGACCTTCATCGATCTGGATGCCGGCCACGGCATGGCAATGGCCCTTGTCGGGCAGCGCATTGAATTGACAGTTGCAGCCATATTCGCAGGTGCAATTGACGAGTTCGCGTCCCTTGATTTCCCAAGACGTCATGCTGTCCTCCCTAATCTAGAAATATTAGACCATCATCATAACCTGGACTCTTCCCTCTCAAAGGCGCACCCTTAAAAGGCGAAACCCAAGCGAGAGTTTCGTCCAAGGCTTCACATGTTTGAGATGCGCCGCTGATTGCCTGACCTGTCCGGATAATCTCCGGGTGTGGCAAACGCTCATTGCGCCTATCCGTGTTCAGGCTGCGGCCCAAGGTACGTGCAGCCTGTTTCCGGATCAACTGGGAGGAAACAACATGCCTGATATTCAACGCAGAGAACTTCTCGTTCAGGGAAGTGCTGCCCTTGCCGCAATTGCTGCTCTCTATACCTCGCGTCGGGCTTACGCTTTTCCAACACGGGCGAGCGAGGAGGTTATTCGGTGGCTGGACCAGCCGACCGAAAATCCCGATCCGGTCGGCATCCAGAAGCAGCTTGTCTGGGAGGATCTGGATAGCTGGATAACGCCAAACGACAAGTTCTTCAGCATCTCGCATTTCAATCGACCAACGATCGACGAGAAGACATGGTCGATGGAGATCGGCGGCCTGGTCAAGAAGCCCTTGAAACTGACTCTCGCCGACATCAAGGCGCGGCCGCGCCAGGAGGTCGTTTTCACAGTGGAATGCTCGGGCAACCACGGTTTTCCGTTTTTTACCGGCGGCATCGGCAATGCCCGCTGGGCAGGGACGCCGCTCGCCCCGATCCTCGAGGAAGCCGGCGTTCTGGAAGATGGCATCGAGGTCGTCTTTTTCGGCACTGACACCGGCGAGGTCGCCATCCGCGACGTCAAGATGCAGCAGAACTTCGCGCGCAGCATGTCGCTTGCCGAAGCGACGAACCCAGACAATCTGCTCTGCTATGAAATGAACGGAGCCGCCTTGCCGGCGGCCAATGGTTTTCCGCTGCGGCTGATTGCTCCGGGCTGGTATGGCATCGCCAACGTCAAGTGGCTGGAGCGCATCGAAGTGCGCGACACCCGCTTCATGAGCCTTCTGATGGCCCGTGACTATGTCACCATCCGGGAGGAAGAGCGCAATGGCGAGACCGTGTGGACCGAGGACTCAGTCGGACGAGCGCTGATAAAGTCCGCGCCCGCGAAGGTCACCCGCAAGGACTCGGACTACCGCATCATTGGGGCAGCCTGGGGGGCACCGATCGATCGGGTCGAAGTGCAAATCGATCAAGCGCCATGGGCACCGGCGACCATCGACCGCAGCGAGGAGGCCGAACACGCCTGGAAGATCTGGTCCCTGGATTGGCCAAGTCCGTCGCCTGGAGAACACACGGTGACCTCGCGCGCGGTCAGCACCACGGGACAGGTTCAACCGGCAATGGACGATCCCTTGATTGCCAAGAAACACACATACTGGGAAAGCAATGGCCAGGTGACGCGCCGCGTGCGTGTCGTTTGATAGACTTTGCGGGAAGGTGAAGCAGGCAGCGCCTGATCGCAGGCTGGTCGCCAGCGTCAGTCCTTGGATGCCGTGATGACGAGCGCCGGCATGTCGAAAGCGACGGCGCCGGCTGCTGTCACGTAAGGCATAAGTGCCCGCTCGGCCTCCTCCAGAAGCCGCTTGAACTGCTCGTTGTCCAAAAGCCCGCCCAACGTCCAGATGCAGGCTCTTTCAGTCGAGATCAGCGTCTCGATCGAGGCAAAACGGACCGTTCCGCGGTGCCGCTTCACTTCGGCACGCTCTATGCCTGCCTTCGCGCAGAGCGAGCGCAGCAACTCCGCATCGCCGAGCACAAAGGGCGCCCGGAACGCGTTGGCAACGTCGCTTCCAAACAGCCGATCAAGCATATCCGCCACTGCGGCATAGCCGGGCGACTGGTCGAGCGAGTCGCAGACCGCGACGGCCAGCCGGCCGCCGGACTTGACCACGCGCATCATTTCCCGCAGTCCGGCTGCTCGATCGTCGAAGAACATCAGGCCGAACTGGCTGACTGCGGCGTCGAAGCTTTCATCCGGGAAAGGTATCTGCTCGGCGCGCCCTTCTCGCCACTCGATGCGAGTGCTTTTGCGGCGGGCAACGCAAAGCATATCGGGATTGGGGTCAAGCCCGACCACCTTGCCCTCCGCGCCAACGCGGTCGAGGGCTGCGAGCGCCAGCACACCCGTACCGCAGGCAATGTCGATCACGCAGTCGCCCCTCCCTATTCCCGCCTCGGCGGCGACGATAGGCCCCCATTGTCGGAACAGCGCTGGAACGAACAGTGAGTCGTAGATTTCAGCCGGAGTTTTCGATGTCTTGCCTCGACGGGTCTGGGCTGCCGCTTGCTCCGATCCCGGCGTTGCACCTTCAAGGAACACTGCGTTGGATCGGGTTCCGGCGACGCGAAGCGCCTTCAGCGGCTCGTATTCGGGCGATGAATACCAGCGCCGGGCATGCTCCCCGTCGGCAAATTCGACGATGACCGGATAGTCCGGCTGCCAGTCTCCTTCGACAAGGTCGGATTTCCCGCCCAGCACCAGATAGCGCCCTCCATACTGTTCAACCGTTGCAAAGACCCCTGCCAGATACTGCTCGACCTTGGCCTGGTCGGTGATTTCACGCACGTCGAAGAAGCAATAGGTAGACATGGCCGACCTCCGTTGATCGCATGGACTCCACGGGATGCGCGGTGGATATGCTGTTCGGCGCATAGTAGACTTGGCCATGGGCACGCTCCATGACCCAGCGTCTCGATCGCTTGCCGCAGCGTCCGTTCTGGCGCGATCGCCTGGGCGGCCACCGGAAGAGGTCGTTGCCGATGCCGCATCTTCGGCCGCGCCGGACAAGGATGTGCTTTCGGACGTGCTGCGCGTGGTAAAGCTCACCGGCGCGCTTTTCTTCTGGGTCGATGCCTCTTCGCCCTGGAGCGTGGAAGTGCCGCGGGCGGATTCATTTGCCCATCTCATCCTGCCGCACGCCCAACACGTGATTTCCTACCACATCATCACCCAAGGATCGGGCTCGGTCAGCATCGGTGACGATCCGCCGATGGAGTTTGCCGAAGGCGACATACTCGTGATCCCGCATGAGGATTCGTACGCGATGTGCAGTGCGCCCGGAGTGCGATCAGGTTTGAGCCCGGAAGATTCGCTCGATTTCTTTCGCGCCATGGCGGCCGGACAACTGCCCTTCGTGGTCAACGAAGGTGGCGACGGCCTCCTCCTGACCAGATATGTCTGCGGTTTCCTTGGTTGCGATGCACGGCCGTTCAATCCTCTGCTCGGGGCCCTTCCTCCGCTGATACGCATCCGGCGCGCGGCCGGCGCACCGAGCGATCTGCTCGACCGGCTGATCGAGCTGACGTTGGCAGAGGTGTCCGTTCAACGGCCAGGCGCTGAATGCATCCGCCTGCGCCTTAGCGAGCTGATGTTCGTTGAGGTCGTTCGCCGCTATCTCGAGGCACTGCCACCGGAGCAGACCGGCTGGCTGGCCGGCTTGCGCGACCCCGCCGTCGGCCGGGCCGTTGCGCTCGTCCACGAGAATCCGGCGCGTGGCTGGACAATTGAAGAACTCGCACGCGAAACCGGCGTCTCGCGGTCCGTCCTCGCGGCCCGCTTCACGCGTCTCGTCGGCTGCCCACCGATGCAGTATCTCACGCGATGGCGCGTACAGCTGGCCGCACGACTGCTCACTGATGGGCTCGCCAAAGTCTCGGCAGTTGGGCGTGATGTCGGCTACGAGTCCGAAGCGGCCTTCAGCCGGAGCTTCAAGAAGCTCGCGGGCGTCTCGCCGGCTGGCTGGCGCGACGGCCGGCGCGGATAGCGTGCGGCCGGTGGCCAATTTGAGGAACACAACATGCCCCGACAGACGACGCCTTCACGCCCCATCTCCGCACAATTTCCAGCCTCCCCCTACCCCTCCATCGTGCTGATCTCGGCATCGATCAGGCACCAGGGCGCATAACGAAAATCGCGGATCTGGACGACCCGCTCGTCCCGCCATTCGACCAGCATGAAGCCGCGCACCGCGCCGTCCGGCTCCTGCGGGTTGCGGGTCAGGATCGCCGGCCTGCCGTCGACAAAACCCGGCGACAGCGCCCAGTCGCTGATGCGCTCGTAATTGCCGAAATAGGTCGACACTTCAGCCTTGCCGCGCATGCGGAGGCGGCTGACCAATTCGAGCTGGACATCCTCGGCGATCAGCGCCCTGACCGCGTCGAAATCGCGCGCGTTGAACAGATCGACATAGCGGCGCAGCCGTCGCTCGTCATTGGCGTCGAGCCTGGGTGCGGCGATGTGCTCAGGCTGCGACGCCAGCAGGCGCAGCTGCGCCCGCCCGCGATGCAGCGCCGCCTCGGTGGCGGCCAGCGTCGCGCCGGTCACCTCGCAGGTCTCGTGCAGCGAAAGGCCGAGCACGTCGACCAGGATCACGGCGCTGCGCTGCGCCACCGAGAGCTGCATGAAGCTGCGCAGGCCGGCCGCCGCGGCGAGCCTTGAGTCGGCGCTGCCGGAAGGATCCTCGATCGTGGTCATGCCGGTCTCGGTCATGCGCGACCTTTCCCGATGGCGCCGGCGCAGATGGTCCTGCGCGGC
The DNA here is from genome assembly GCF_055811415.1 of Mesorhizobium sp. WSM4846. Classification (NCBI taxonomy): domain Bacteria; kingdom Pseudomonadati; phylum Pseudomonadota; class Alphaproteobacteria; order Hyphomicrobiales; family Phyllobacteriaceae; genus Mesorhizobium; species Mesorhizobium sp. WSM4846. The sequence continues at coordinate 7,568 of NZ_JBVVPZ010000067.1, read as the reverse complement.
ATTATGAGCGATGCGAAACAGCCATTGCTCGGGCCGCTCGACCGTCATGCTGCCGTCGACCGCCTGCAGCGCCTTGATCAGCGTCTCCTGCACGATGTCTTCGCCGTCGATCACCGAGCCGGCCATGCGGGCGCAGTAGCGGTGCAGTTTCGGGCGCAACCCGGAGAGCATCGCCTCAAGCGCCGGCCGATCGAATTTCCGTAGGATCATGGCGTCCATTCTATCCGGCCTAGTTGCCGATGATTTTGGCAGGCGATCGCTTCACCGGCGTCGAGCGCCGTTCCGCGTGGTTTTGCGTGAACGCCTCGAACGCCGCAAGCCCGGTCAGCGCGGATGTGTCATTTCCCTCGCCGACGACATGGACGAACTCGCCGTCGTCGAGTTCGAGCACGAGATAGCGCACGCTCTGCGGCGCCGTCTCATCCAGCGCCTCGAAGACTTTTGCCACCAGCGCGCGGTTCTCTTCCAGCCCGGTGTCTTTCACGCTGTAGCGAATGAGTTTGTAGCCCATGGTTCGTCTCCTGAATGGTTGGTCTGAGCAGAAGACGTTTCGCGTTCCCGAAAAGATTCTCGCACGCTATAAATTTTTCGGCCGCCCGGATCGTCTTCCACCTGCGGACGGCTACGCAGCAGCCATCGAGGAGCAGGAGCGACGACCATGCACATCCAGTTTGCCGAACTGCCGGTATTCGACCAGGACCGCGCCAAGGCGTTCTACACCAGGCATTTCGCCTGCAAGGTGACGGCCGACGAGAAGATGGGCGATAGCGGTTGGCGCTGGATTGAGCTGAAATTTCCCGGCGCCGTGACGAACCTGCATTTTGCGAGGCGCGCCGACGACACGCCAGGCGCGGAGCCGGTGCTGGTGCTGGTCGATGACGATGTCGAGGCCACGATCGCCGCGTTGAAGGCGGGCGGCGTCGAGATCATCACCGAACCGCAGGAGGCGCCCTGGCAGCCAGGCCGCACGGTGGCGGAATTTCGCGACAGCGAGGGCAACCGCATGGTGATCGGCAGCCAGTGAGCGGGTGCAGCCGGAGGGCGGGCATCTGAATGGGTCGTGCGTCCGGGCGGAAAACGGCCACTCAAGCAGCCCCGGCCTTGTGCGCCAAAGCATGCCTTGGCTGGTAGAGGCCAAGCGAGCCGCCACTGGGAAGCGAGACATGCGTGAGCAGGCCCCAGCCTTCATCGGTGACCGAAGTGCATTCAACATCGTGCGATTTCAGCTCTTGGACCGTAGCATTGATGTCTTCGCACATGAGATAGACTTCGTGGCTGTCGACTTCGGCGGCCGGGTGAACGGCAATCTCGGCCGGCGGCAATGCGAAGATCAACCAGCCTTCGCCAGCATCGACTGCTGGAAACCGTAGAACATTGCGAAAAAATGCGCGGTCTGCCTCGGCATCCGTGCTGTAGATGATCATGTGTGCGCCGGAAATCATGGCTCCTATCTCCCTGAAAGTGATGCGAACAAACAAACTATTGCCGTCGCAAACGACGTTTTCGGCGCTACCGCCCGTCGACACAGCCGCTCGATATCGGCAAGCTTCAGTTGGATATAGGTCGGCCGGCCGTGATTGCAGGTGCCGGAACCCGGCGTTGCTTCATAGATCGGCGCCTGCCAGACCTCACGCTATCAGCGGAAGAAGCTGGACATGCTGTTCGCGCACCTGCCGCCATTACCCGGCCATCGGCTTTGAGTCGACCTGGCGCGCGTTTGCGCTCTGGTCTGCGACCGGGGCGGCTGGGGCATCGATCCGGCTCAGAATGTGATCCGAGATGCCGCGCGCGATCTCCCGCTCGCCCATGATGATCAGGTCGGCGCCGAACTTCTTGAGGTAATCCACTTCGGCATCGGAATGCGCGCGGGCGATGATCTCGAGCCTTGGATTGATGGCATGGGCTTGCTCGATGAGATTGCCGCTCTCGAACGGATTGGGAATGGCGCTGATCAACCACCGGGCTGAGGCAACGTTGGCCGCCTCAAGCAGGCCCGGCTGGGTGACATTTCCCGCAATGACATCAACGCCGCGGACGCGCAGCTGTTCTACTATCGCTTGGCGTTCCTCGATCACCAGGTAAGGCTGCCTTGCCTTTTGCAACGTCTCCGCGACCAGGCTTCCGACCCGTCCATGGCCGACAAGCACCGCGTGGTCTGTCAGGCTGGTAGCCGCGAGTTCGGGCGGTTCGGCTCTGCCTTCTTGCGTGGCGATGGTTCGCTCTCGTGCTTTCAGCCACGGCGTCAGTCGATCCAACGCCGCAAACAGCAGCGGGTTGACGAGGATCGAAAGGATGGCTCCAGCAAGCACCAGGTCACGTCCAGCCTCTGGAAGAAGCGCGAGTTCGACACCCAGTCCCGCCAGGATGAAGGAGAACTCGCCGATTTGTGCCAGGCTCAGGCCGAGTGTCAGGGCCACGTAGGACGGATAGCCGAACATCAATGCGATAGCCGATGCGGCCGTGGCATTGCCAATGACGATGATCAGAAATGTCACGCCGACGAGCAGCGGCTGCTCGACCAGGATCATCGGGTTGAACAGCATGCCGACGGAGACGAAGAAAAGCACGGCAAATGCGTCGCGCAGCGGCAGCGTTTCCTGAGCGGCCCTTTGGCTCAACTGGGATTCGGCAAGGATCATTCCTGCGAAAAACGCCCCAAGAGCAAACGAGACGCCGAACAGCTCGGCTGCCCCGAAAGCGACACCAAGGGCAATTGCCAGCACGGCCAAACGGAAAAGCTCTCGCGAACCGGTGTGAGCAACGTAGTGAAGGATCGGCGGAATGACACGTCGCCCGACGACAACCATGATCGCGAAGAAAGCCGCCAATTTGCCCAGCGTAAGCCCGAGCGCGCTCCAGATGGTCTGCGGCTCAAACAATTTGAACAGGTCATTGCCGTTAAGGTTTGCCCCGTTGACATTGCCACCGAGCACGCCGGCGAAGGCCGGCAACAGCACGAGCGCGAGGATCATGGCGAGGTCTTCTACGACCAGCCAGCCGACTGCGATGCGTCCGCCATCGGTTTCGAGCTGCCGCATTTCCTGCAGCGCCCGTAGAACCACGACTGTACTTGCAACCGACAGGGCCAGCCCAAACACCACTCCGGCTCCGACCGGCCAGCCGATCGCCTGCGTCACGAGGAGCCCGAGCATGGTCACCAGAGCCATTTGACCGACAGCGCCGGGAAGCGCGATCTTTCTTACCGACAGCAGATCGTTCAGCGAAAAATGCAGCCCTATGCCAAACATCAGCAGGATCACGCCGAGTTCGGCGAGTTGGCGCGCCAGCGCCTGGTCGGCGACGAAGCCGGGCGTGAACGGGCCAATCAAGACACCAGCAACGAGGTAGCCGACCAATGGCGACAGGCGAAGGCGGTTCGCCAACGTGCCGAGGATGAAGGCGAGTCCGAGGCCAGCGACAAGGGTTGCGATAAGTGGCGCCTGAGGCATCTTCTCAATCCGGTTTCCGGCCACGCTTGGCGCTCGGGTCAAGCGTTGCACGAGCCAGAGATAATGGACCTAGAGATAATGGACTAAGATGCGGCGGTCTCAACACCTTTCGCTAAACCCTGCCGAGGCCGTCCGTTCGGGGCAGCATGGATCCATCAGGAAAAAGACGCTCAAACAGGCAGATAGAGAGCTATCTTGATCCTATTTGTGCGGATCAGGCGCTTGATACCTGGGCATTGTCAGGAAACGACCATGATCTGCCAGACGGCAACGCCCGCAAGCGCCAGCCCGGCAGCGCCTTCGATGGTTCGGGAAATGGTTTCGAGTGGCTTGCCGGCGTTGAAACCCGTCAGACGTTGCCGAAACAGGATCGACAACACCGCGACGCAGGACAGCGTCAGCGCCGCGCCGGCCATCATGGTGACAGCGAACAGCACGCCGGCGCCGGGAACGCCTCTGGACATCGTGAAGGTCATCACGAACAGCGTCAGCGGGCACGGGATCAGACCTGCCATGACGCCGACTGCCTCGCCCTCGTGCTTGTGGTGGTGGCCGCGGCTCAAAGCGCGCCAGAGCATCCAGACACCGATCAGGCCGAGCAGCGCACGACTGATATCCTCAAAAAGCGGAGCGCGACCGACGCTGCCCAGGGCGATGGAAACCAGCGGCAGCGAGAGAACCGCAATCAGAACGGCAATCGTCACATGGGTGAAAGATAGAATTATCGATACGAGAAGGCCGCGCGAAACCTTTGCATCCGAGCCCGCGAGATATGTTGCCAGCACCGCCTTGCTGTGGCCAGGCGTCAGGGCATGCGCCGCCCCGAAGACGACGCCCATCGGCAGGAAGCCCATGAACGCCAGCCAGTCGCCTCCCGCCGAGAGCAGTTTGATCTGCTCGCCGACCGCCAGATAGATCGTTCGTTGCAACTCGACAAGAATTTGGAACATCAGCTGGGGATAACAGAAGCGAGCCGGTCGGAGCGACCGTTAGTGGCCGTCGTGCTCGCCGTGGCCATGTCCATGGCGGTGATCGGCATCCGCGTTCGCCAATCTTATATTCGCCACCGCAAGCGCCGGCATGTGCTCGAACAACTCGTGTTCCAGCGCTGCGGTGATCTTCTGCGCTTCGGAGACCGGCAGGCTTTCTTCGACGGCGATGGCAATGTCGGCGTGCAGCCTGTGACCGATCCACCGCGCCTTGGCCTCGACAATGCGCGCTGCCGGCACATGCGCGGCGGCATGGTCGATGTCGCCGATGACTTCAGGATCTATACCATCGAGCATGCGGGTCAGCACCGAGCGCGCCGACTGCCAGACGATGCCGAAGATGGCAAGCGTGATGAGCAGGCCGACAATCGGGTCGGCCAGCGCAAAACCGAGCCAGACGCCGAACGCTCCGAGGACCACGGCAAGGCTGGTCAGGCCGTCGGTGCGGGCGTGGTAGCCGTCGGCAATGAGTGCGGCGCTGTTGATTTCGCGGCCGACGCGGATGCGGAACACCGCGACGGCCTCATTGCCGAGAAAGCCGACAATGCCCGCCGCCGCCAGCCAGCCCAGATGCGTCACCACGCGTGGATTGATCAAACGGTCGATGGCCTGGTAGCCGGCGACGATGGCGCTGAACAGGATGATCCCGACGATGATCATCCCGGCCAAGTCCTCGACCCGGCCCAGGCCGTAGGTGAAGGTCGGCGACGGCTTGCGCCGGGCCAGCAGAAAGGCGATCCACAGCGGAATGGCGGTGGTGGCGTCGCCGATGTTGTGGACCGTGTCGGCCAGCAGCGCCACGCTGCCCGACAGCGCGACCACGACCATCTGCATCGCCGCGGTGATTGCCAGGATGACGAACGACCATTTTATCGCCCAGATGCCTCGGTCGGTCGTCGCAATGGTCGCATCGATGACCCCGTGGCTATGCGACCCGCTCACATGATCGTGATGGCCATGACCATGCGCGGCGTGATCGCGCGGCCCGAACCCGAACCAGTCGAGGATGCGCGCGCCGAGCACAGGCATTTGACGGCTCACAAATATTTCGCCAGTTGCTTGAGTTCCGCCAGCGAGTTGCCGCCGGCTTCCGCGGTGTGCGCCAGGCAATGCTCGATATGATCGTGGATCAGTTCGCGCTTTGCGCTGCTGATGGCGCTCTCCACGGCGTGGAGTTGCTGCGCCAGATCAACGCAAGGACGATGCGCCTCGAACATCGAGAGCACCGCCGCAAGGTGGCCCTGCGCGCGCTTCAGGCGCTTCACGATAGCCGGATGCGAACGATGGATACCTTCAGACATGACTGTTTTGTATCCTCCCCCGGAGGATCCAGTCAAATTATCTTTAGGCTCGTCTGCCGGCGAGTCCGTCACATCCGAAGAAGGACGGCCAGCCACCTCCTGCGGTTGACCGGCCGGCGGCGGCGGCCCGTATTATTTCGTGACCGTGCTGCGCTGGAACCTTCCCCTCGCACCAGCGTTCGGGGCGCTGTATTCGCGATGGCTTATATTTAGGCAACATGGCAGGCGACGGGCGAATACCGGTGGGGAGGCAAAAAAGCATGGGTCGGGAGGAGCATGTTGTCATGTCGAACCGTGAAATTGGAACGTCCCACACATTGGGGCTGCGTATCGCTGATCTCAAAGCCAGGATGCGGAGCGCCCGGATTACCGAGCACGAGATCAAAATTTTTCAGAAGGTCGCCGCTGTCATGGGAGGAGGTGAAGGCTCCCTGCGGATCGATGCCGACGACCTGATTGCCGCATCTTTCGTTGTCGAGGACGAGCCCAGGGCAAACTGACGATCGTGGCGCCCCCGGCGATCAGCGTCGGGGCGCGTGCGAGGCTCGAAATGTTGGCGCTCTACGGCGCCCCCCTCTGTCCTGCCGGACATCTCCCCCACAAGGAGGGAGATCGGCAGCTTTGCCAACCGCGCCTCTTTTTCAAAGTTGGGCGATTGGCGGAACCAGTGATAACGGCCGATCTCCCCCCTTTGGGGGAGATGTCCGGCAGGACAGAGGGGGGCGCTGTCCCGCCAACTTTGCCATGATGTCCGGAGGCGACCTGTCGCAACGGAGGGCCGCAGCTCACACGTCCGGATACTCCTATCGAGAAATCCAGATATCCACCCCGGCGGCTTTCTGTTAGCAAATATTCACCTCAGGTGGCGGGGAAGACCTGACTTGCCGGAACGATCACGCAAAACTATGGCGCCACGGCCGAACGCCGGCTGGCCACGCCCCTCGCCTAGCGCCGGAGCCAGTCCGCCAGGCGTCAGCCTTTGCCGTGCGCTGTCAAAGCTCGGCCTGTGCTCGCGCAAGCAGGCGGAAATTCTGGTCGCCGAAGGGCGCGTCCGGGTCGCCGGCAAAATCGTGCGCAACGGCTCGCTGCGCGTCGATCCCGGCCGCGACCGCATCGAGGTCGACGGCAGCCGCGTCGTCGCCGAGCGCAAGGTCTATCTGATGATCAACAAGCCGCGCGGCCTGGTCACCACCCGCAACGACCCGCAGGACCGCGGCACCGTCTACGACTGCCTGGCAGAGCTCGACCTGCCCTTCGTGTCGCCGGTCGGCCGCCTCGACAAGGCCAGCGAGGGCCTGCTCTTGATGACCAACGACACGCGTTTCGCCCAGCGCCTGCTCGACCCCGCCTCGCACGTCGCCAAGATCTATCACGTCCAGATCGGCGCCCTGCCCGACGCGGCCCTGCTGGCGCGGTTGCGCGCCGGCGCCACGGTCGATGGCGAAGATTTGACGGCGCGGTCGATCGACATCCTGCGCAGCGGCGCCAGCACCGCCTGGCTGGAAATCACACTCGACGAGGGCCGCAACCGCCACATCCGCCGGCTGCTCGGCGCGCACGAGGTCGAGGTGCTTCGCCTGGTGCGGGTGGCGATCGGCCGCTTGCAGCTCGGCGACCTCGCCAAGGGCAAGGCCCGCCACCTCACGGCCGAAGAACTGGCGCTGTTTCAAGGCTGAGCGAAGGCGCCGAAGCGCCCGGCAAAGCGGAACGGCAAGCCCATCGCTTCAGGTTGGCGCTGCCCCTCACCTGCCTGCCGGTGTCCAGTTGATAGATGGGTAACACTTTGAACCGGATACATGGGTTACAGTTTTCCCCCTGTCGTGGGGGGG
>NZ_JBVVPZ010000066.1:0-24300 GCF_055811415.1 Mesorhizobium sp. WSM4846 | reverse complement strand
CGACGACCAGAAGCTGGTCGAGACGGTGGTGAACGACATCGTCGGCGTCATGGCCGAGATCAAGACCGCTGCCTAGAGCGCGATGATTTTAGGTTGGGACATAGCCGGCCTCGGTGAAGTAGTTGGCGCATTCCTTTGATGTGACGGTGTCGAGGATTTGGCCGATGGCGCTGCAGACGGCGTCGGTGGTGCGTCTGGCGGCCTTTCGCAGCAGGTGCTTGAGCTTGGCGAAGAGCAGCTCGATTGGATTCAGGTCCGGCGAGTATTTGGGCAGGAAGAAGAGCTTGGCGCCGGCTTTGCGGATGGCGTGCCGGACGGCCTTGCCCTTGTGCGAGCCGAGATTGTCGATGACGACGATGTCGCCCGGCTTGAGGGTGGGCAGGAGCACCTTCTCGACATAGAGCCGGAAGCGCTCGCCGTTGATCGGCCCGTCGATGAGCCATGGGGCGTCGACGCGGTCGTGGCGCAGGGCAGCCAGGAAGGTCATGGTCTTCCAGCGTCGATGCGGCACCTTGGCTTTCAGGCGCTGGCCGCGCGGCGCCCAGCCCCGGAGCGGAGCCATGTTGGTCTTGGTCCAGGTCTCGTCGATGAAGACCAGGCGGGAGGCGGCGATCCGGCCCTGATGGGCCTTCCACTGCGCCCGCCGACGCGCCACATCGGGCCGATCCTGCTCGGCGGCGATCAGCGTCTTTTTTTGTGCGTCAGCTTCTCGGCACGGACGAACTCCCACACCGAGCGGTAGTCGACCTTCAGCCCGCGCTCGGCCAGTTCTGCCACAAGGCCGCGCAGCGTGAAGTCTGTATTGCGGCAGCGCTCGATAAGCCAGTCGCGGTGCGCACCGGCAATCTTCTTCGGCCGTCGCCCGCCCATCTTGCCGGGCTCCACCATGCCCGTTTCCCGCAGCCGGCGAACCCACCGGATGACCGTGCTGATGCCGACCCCAAAACGCGCCGCCGCCTGCCGCCGCGACAGGCCCTCCTGCTCAACCGCACCAACAACCCGCTCGCGCAGATCCATCGAATAAGGCTTGCCCATCCATGCTGGCCTCCATCCCCAGCCAGCATGTTGAATCAAATCCCCGCTGATTTGGGAATCCCCCTTCGATTCAGCCTCTCTTCATCCCGCTCTAGACGTGCGGCGCTTGATGCGCCGATGGTCCTGCTCGATCCGATTGTTGAGGTACTTGCTCTTGCGGATGCGGATCGGCTTCAGCGCTGGTCGCGATCGATTCCGCAGACGGTGTTCGGCGTCGCAGGAAATGATCGCCTCATGATTGGTCGGGCCGCCGCCGATGACGATGCGATCCGGTCTGCCGAGGCGCTCCAGGGCCTTCCGGAAGAAGCGCTTGGCTGCCGGCAGGTCGCGGTGTTCGCTGAAGAAGAACTCGACCGTGTCGCCGACGCCGTCGACGGCACGATAGAGATACATCCGTTGGCCGCGTATCTTGATGTATGTCTCGTCCATGTGCCACTTGCCGGTGACGGCGCGCTTGCGCCCGTTGAAGCGCTCCAGAAGCTGGGGCGAGAAGTGGACGACCCAGCGGTGCACAGTCGAATGGTCGACGTTCAGGCCGCGTTCGGCCATCATCTCCTCCGGACGCGCAGGCTGAGATTGTAGGCCAGATACCAGCGCACGCACAGCAAGATCACTGATCGGTCGAAATGACAGCCTTTGAACATAACAAGCGCGCGCCAGATATGGCTGCCATTCCGTTTGCGACAGAATCACCGAGCCTCCATCATTCAGTTCCGCCAGTTCAGCGGAAGGCCGTCGCTTTCGCGCTCGCCGGAGCGCCTCGTTGAGTGCGACGCGGGCGAGCCAGGTAATTGAGCATGTTTTATCCTAGCGTTCAGAAACAAGCCAGTTCAGGCGCTATAGACTCCAGTAGGGCAGCCAACTCAGGTTCGTCGACCAGGAGGGCTGCTTGATCGGGCTTAAGCCAGGCCCGTCTTCGATACTTCCGCTCTTTCCATTCATCCAGCTCCTGCTGCACGTGAAGCGGGTATACTTCAACGGTTACCGGGACAAATGTGTCCTTCAATCGCTTCCAATAATGGAAGCTGCCGACGGATTGCTCATGGAAAGTGCCCACTACTCCGGCTTCGTCACCAGCCTCATGAGCTGCAGCCTCGCGGTCTTGTCGACCCTTCATCGGCCACCCCTTGGGCAAGATGAAGCGGCCTGTTTGCCGAGACGTTAGCCGCAAGATTTCATCGTCTCCGTCTGCAGTGCGGCGATAAGGCAATGCGGCAACCTGTGCGATGGGCGTACCACGGCGCGCTCGCTTCTCCAGCTTCTTTTTCTTCAACCGGCCATCCATCTCGCTAAAACCTTAGCCCGTATTGTCGGTAGCGGGCTAGCTTTTGGCGATAGCCACAGCTGGGTTCTTGGACGACTCCGCCCCTGGCCGGGAGGTGTCCAATAAGCCGTCTTCAAAGCCCTGCGCGACGGCGCGCCCGATATGATCGCGGGCCGGTCCGTTTCGCCGGCAACCCGTATGCCGAGAGAGACGTATCAAACATGAGAGGCAGGCACTCCCATGCTGGTGGGAGGCGAAAATGCATCCACTTGTCATCGACGCGAAGCTTCAACTCGGGCAGTTTATCGCGAATCTGGCGTGCGTAGACCGGTCCACTTGTCCTTGACAGTGTCGTCCGGCCTGTATTTTGTCACCTGCAGGTTGAGACGCTTGGCCGAAAGGTGACCGATCGCCTGTAGGATGCCATAACTCGCCACCACCACGTCGTGTTCGGCTTTGGCCTGATTGATCTTGCCGGAGATGACTGCGGCCTGGGCGTTGAGAACGTCGAGCGTGGTGCGTCGGCCGACATCGCGCTCCTCGATGACGCCGTTCAAGGCAAGCTGCGTAGCGGCAGTCACCTGCCTGTTGGCGGCTACAGTTTGCCGGGCTGCGGTGTACGTGGTCCATGCTGCAATCACTTGCTGACGCACCAGATCGCGGCCGACATCGGTTTCGATCCGGGCCTGACCAAGCGATTCCTTGTTCCGTCGTACAAGCGCCGAACTGCGGCCACCCGAATACATCGGTATGGTCAATGTCGCGCCGATGCTGGCCGAATTGGTCGTGCCGTCCTGCTGGCTCGCTATAGGCGAGGTGTTGCGATAGGCGCTCGAGACGCCAGCGGAAGCGGAGAGTTGAGGCAGCAGCGCACCTTCGGCCGATTTCACCGAAAACGCTGCCGCGTCGACCAGATGCTGCGAGGCCAGGATGGCGGGGTGCTCGCTTGATGCAGTCACGATTGCCGCATCGAGACTCGGCGGCAACAGCTTCGATGGCGGCGAAGCGGCTCTGAGCCTCCCCGGCTCGTGGCCGACGAGCTGACGATAGGTCGCCGCACTCACTAGGAGCTGCTCACGGGCGCCGGCCAATTCCGCCACGGCAGACGCGCGCGAAGCGTCGGCTTGAGCGACGTCGGTACGCGTAACCTCGCCAACCTCGAAGCGCGAACGCGCAGCTCGCGCCTGCTCGGTCAGGAACCGCACGTTTTGCTGCGTCAGCACCGCTACCTGCCGGTCGCGAACGACGTTCATATACGCCTGGGCTGATTTGAACAGGATGTTCTCTTCGGTGTTGCGCATGCTTTCGACCGAAGCTCTGACCTGCGATTCGGCGGCGGCGACGTTGTTCCTAGTCTGAAAACCGTCGAACAGCGTCTGCTTAATCTTGACGCCATATTCGCCGGTCGTCTTTCGCGCGTTTTTATTGCTCCCGTTAACATGGCTGCTGGACTGACCGACGTTCGCGGAAACCTCGATCGTCGGGCGCCACCCTGACTTGGCGATGGCTACGCTCTCATCGGTAACGCGGACCTTGGCGCGGGACGAATTTAGAGAAGAATTGTTCTGGTATGCCTCCGATAGGGCTTCCAAAATGCTCTCGGCGGAGGCGGCGTTCGAAGATAGCGGTGCAGTCGCTACAATCCACAATGCCAGTCCCGCCAGTCTCTTACGTGATCGCAAATTCATTTCCCCATTCTGAACGCTGGATAATCCCGGCCGCACAGCAGCTACCAATCAACGCACGGGCCCCGCGTTGAACGCGCCCAGATTACTCGGGCCCGCAACTAGGACGCTGTGAGTACCTCATGCGCCTCCTGGGTGCGGATCGGCGCAGCCACGCTTCGGACCGCGGAAAGCTTTTTGCGAAGAGTGATAAATTGAACAAATAGATTGTTTGGATCGATGCATCCAAATGATGGATACAACTGCTCCCTGCCTGATAACCATTGGACCAGACATTCGCACGCAAAAAGGGCGGGCCCCGGATCAAGCTCATTCGATTGCGACCCCAGCGACCGTCATCTCGTTTCGAGATTGACAGCGGCACCTCGCCGGGCATCAGTTCGGGAGCGATTTGAGAGTTTCGACGTAGCGTTCGGAGATGGCGGCGTTCATCGGCGCGTTGATGATCAACGGTGCGACAAGACCGTGGCATCGCAGCCCAGCGATGAAGGTCTGCGTCTGCCATTGGCCGAATGGCGGCGCATGCGTCCTGAAGCGCTCGCCCTTCGCTACCCAGCCGGTGTCTTTGGTCAGCTTGGTATTGGTCGACGTCTCATCGAGGAAGATCAGGCGTGCTAAAACCTTGTTGGCGAAGGCAGCGTCTCCTTGCTGACCGCCAGCTGATGCCGTTCGATCAGCTTCTCGCGGGCAAGCGTCGGACCGAAGTCGATGTAGTGTTCGCGGATCAGCTCTAGCACGAAGTCGCGAACACCATCGACAATGCGATTGTTGGAACGCCGGCCACGCGCCTTGTGCCGGAGAGCCCCAGCGCCATCAGCCTGGAACGTCTTCAACAGCCGCTGGATCTGACGAACTGAAACGCCGAGCAAACTTGCCGCCGCAACGCTCGTCATTCGCCGCTCAACAATCTTCGACAAAACCTCGATACGCCGCAGCTCGCGTTCGCTCATCAGAACCAGTCCCAATCTGCAATCTCCCGCGCTCTCGAATGCGGGCAGATTGGCAAGGCAGGAGCGACATTCCTACTTTGCCAGATCCGGACATTTTAACTTAGCTGCTACAGGTCAAAGTCGCATAATTGGCACAGCGGAACGGCAGCTGAGCAGTTCCTGAACCGCCCGGCGCCTCAAGCGGCGATAATAATTCAGATGTTCGCAGATGGGTCGCTCCACTTCCCGACCGGCGAACACCAGCAAGGATATGCCCAGGATACCGCATGGTCTTCGGCGTATACGGCTAGGTGAAGAAACGCACTCTCACAATTAATGGCCAGCGACGGCCGTTCGGCAGCGGGCTTCGTCGCTGGCGAGGACGAGGGTGTCGGGTCTACGACGAAATGTCGGAGGTCGGACATGGAAGGCAGCTTACCATTTGGGTCGTTGAAAGCTTTATTCATTTGGCACGATTAGTGCAACGGATAATCCGCAAACGTTGCACGGAACCGATACGATGTGAGGGAAGCGTCATTCAGATGTTTGCGTTGACCGTCCCCTTAGTCTTCACCCAGTGGCAGCCGCGCAGGCGCTGGCGTCGCCGGCCAGCCCGATAGCTCATCGATCCAGTCGGCGGAGACAGTAGATAGAGTGGGAGAGACACCAGTATGAACTGCGAATGTGATAGGGTTGCTTGGGTAAGTGCCATCGCCTTGCTGTGGACGGCCACTGCTGCATCGGCGAACGAAGGCATGTGGATGCCGGCCCAGAGTGCAGAAGTCGGCGCGGCCATGCGCGCGGATGGGCTCCAGATCGATCCCGCGCAGCTGAGCCGTCTGGACGCTGCTCCGCTTAACGCGATCGTTTCACTGGGCGGATGCTCCGCCTCATTCGTCAGTCCGCAAGGACTGGTCGCCACAAACCATCACTGCGTGCTGGAATCCATCCAGTACAACAGCAAGGAGAGCCAAGACTATCTCACCAACGGGTTTCTGGCGAAGAGCCTGGGTGAAGAATTGCCTGCGGCGCCCGGCAGCCGCATCTATGTGATCGAGGATATGCGGGATGTGACCGCTGACATGCTCAAGGGCGTCTCGGACAAGCTGAACGGCTTTGCCCGCTATGAGCGGCTCGAAGCGAACCGCAAGGCGCTGATCGCCGCGTGTGAAGAACAGCCCAATCGCCGCTGCGACGTGATGCCCTATTATGGCGGCGCCTCCTACCATCTCCAGCAGAAGCTCGAAATTGAGGACGTGCGCCTCGTCTACGCGCCCGCGCCCGGCATCAGTAACTTCGGCGGCGAAACGGACAATTGGATGTGGCCGCGCCACACAGGCGATTTCGGCTTCTATCGCGCCTATGTCGCTCCTGATGGTTCCTCCCGGCCCTATGCGCGTGACAATGTGCCTTACCGGCCAAAGAGTTGGCTGCCCATGGCCCGTGAAGGCGTCCAAGAAGGCGATTTCGTGATGGTCGCCGGCTTTCCCGGCGCAACCCAGCGGTTCCTCACCGCCGATGAAGTCCGGTTCAACTTCGCCGACTACGAACCACTGTCCCAGCGTTTGCTCTCGGATTATGCCGCTCAGATCAACCAAGCCACGGCAGGCAATCGCGAAGCGCAGATCCGCTACGCCTCCATCCTACAAGGCGTGGAAAACTACAAGAAGAAGCTGGCGGGCGATCTAGCCGGCGCCGACGCGATCGGCCTCGACGCGCGCAAGGCTACCGAGGAGGAAGCTTTTCGCGCCTGGGTCGCTGAGTATCCCGTGCGGCAGACGCGCTTTGACGCCGCAATCCGCGAACTGGACGCGATGGTGGGCGAGAATAGCCGGGCTTCGCTGGCGAGGCTGCGCCAGGCGTTGCTCAATCGCGCGCAACTACTGTCATCGGCACGCACTCTCTATCGCTGGACAAAGGAGCACGAGAAGCCCGATGAAGACCGTGAAAGCGGCTTTCAGGATCGTGACCGTAAAGAAATCTCGGATCAGCTGACGCAGATCGAACGCCGCTATTTGCCAGACATCGATCGAAAGCTTTTCGAGGCCGCACTCGACGAATATCGCCGGCTGGACGCAAAGGATCGCGATACTGCTTTCGAAAGCGCTTTGGGTCAAATTGGCCTTGACCGACTTTATGCAGACACCAAACTCGCAGACACGGCAATGCGGCTCGGCTGGCTTGACAAGCCCGCTGCTGCCTTCGAGGCGTCGGAGGACCCTTTCATTAAGCTGGCGCTCGCTCTTTACCCCGGCGACTTAGCTGCGGAGCACGCTGCGAAGGACCGCGCTGGACGCAGCCAGGCGGCTCGCGCCATCTACATGCACGGCCAGCGTGCCTATCGGCAGGCAATCGGCCGGCCGATGTATCCCGACGCGAATGGCTCGCTGCGCACCACTTGGGGCAAGGTGGCGGGGCGAACACGCGACGGGCAGATATGGATGCCCTTTACCACGGCGGAGGGACTTCTGGCCAAAGAAACGGGCAAGGGTGAGTTCGATGCTCCAGATGCGGCTATCGCAGCGATCCGAGCCAAGGATTATGGCCCCTATGTCGCGCCGGCGCTGGGCACGCTTCCAGTCGACTTCCTGTCCACCGCCGACATCACCAACGGCAATAGCGGCTCGGCCACGCTGAATGGGCGCGGCGAGTTCGTCGGCCTCGCCTTCGATGGCACGCTTGATGGAGTGATCTCCGATTGGGCATATGCCGCAGACCGCAATCGCAGCATCCATGTCGACAGTCGCTTCATGCTCTGGATCATGGACAAGATTGACGGCGCTGGCCGGTTGCTCAAGGAGATGGGAGTGCTGCCGGCGTCGCGCTCCTGAGCGGGGTAGTCTGGTGGTAGGGAAATGCAATTCGGGGACATTGACGTGAGCTTGCCACAGCGATCGTTGATCGTGCTCGAATCGGCCGGCGCTCCAATGCATGCGCAACATTCAAGGTTCGCCAGCGCCTGAGCCGTTGCCCAATACCGTTTCCCCCTTGGCATAAATTCAAATGACTTAATCTGTGCAGTCGCACCGATGCGCCTGAACATCGCACTTTCATCTTTTTTGCGTGTTTCGCAAACTCTGGACAGGGCTAAATTGCGGACGGCTGTTTCGCTAAGTCCACGCACTGCTTGCCGGCGTCTGTCCTCGGGAGAGCTGGCTTCGATTTGGCTGAACAGTTTGGCGAGGACCGCGAAATGAAGGCAGCATAGGGAATGGAAGCGCCACGGGCGACGACTCGATAGAAGCGGTTCACCCGTTCGACCAGCGAAGTGACGTTCATTAATCGCACTACTCAGGGTCCGAGCTGAAGCCCTCCATCGAGGAGCGGTTTTTCTTGAGCATGGCCTCAAGAGACGTGTCGAGGTTATCGTGCAGGCGTTTAGGATGATCCCGCCGATGGTCTCAGGCACAGCTCGTATAGCGACCATGCCCTTCCGGCTGATTGAGCATTTCAAGAAAACGTTCCCGCTGCGGATCATCGAACTTCCGCTGCCGCTTCCGCATTTACCGAGGCCCTCCAATGGCCCGCCTTTCACAACAGTGATGCGGCAAGCATCTGGATGCGAGAGATAGTGTTACAGGAGGCGTCTCGAATGACTTCTCCGCGGGACGCCAAAAGCCGTCTCAGGCACCCCTAATTTACTCCCGCGTCTCACGCCGCCATTCGCGTCAATAGCCCTTGTCGGACGAGATCGATACTCGCGGCAAGTGCGCCTGCGACGTCGTCCAGCGCGTGGGCTGCGTCGACAAACGGTGCGAAGGAGAAGGGGCCCTCATAACCGCCATCAAGCAGCGCCTGGATCTGGCTGCCATTGTCGGAACCTGCTAGGACGCGATCCGGGTAAATCCAGTGGATTGGATCGTTCACGCTTGAAATGTGCACGAGACCGGTCAGGTCGCAGGAGAAGAACGGCTCCCCGGCGAGCGTGTGATGAAACGTGTCGTGCACGAGGCGGAAGACGGACTGGCCATCAATGGCGGCAATGGCCTTAGCCGCTTCGTTCTTCGATCGAAGCGAGCAGGTCTGGAAGCCCAGCGGCTCGATGAGACCGATCAGGCCGCGCGACTGGAGGATCGGCTTGAGCGCCTTCAAGGCAAAGCGGAGATCGCCCCGGCGCTCGCCATTGGCGGGCCACGAGCCATCGTTAACCGGCACCAGCATGAGCGTCTTGGCGCCGCAGGCCGCCGCATAATCGGCGAGCTTGCTCGCTTCGGCCTTGCGGGCGGGTGTCCACTCATTGAAGCGCTGCAAGGCATTGATGGAAATAATCCCAACGCCTGCTTCGGCGGCGGCAGACCGGACGTCCGCCGCCGGCATGCCGCGTGCAATAGCATTGCTGCGCTGTTGGCTGCGGATCTGGACATCGGTCAGGCCCTGGTCACGGGCAAAAGCGAAAAGTGCCCTGACGTCGAGTCCGGACGTCGCCATGTGGTCGAGTGCAAAGCGGGGCGCTGCTTGGCGCATGGCTTGGCTTTCCTTCAATGTTCCGGGAAATCTTTCTTTGACGCTATTGCGACACTTGACTTAAGACAAACGATTAGATCAGATGTTTTTCATCTGAAAAGGAGATGGCTGATGAACAGCGCCGACCTCCGGTTTTTCCAGGCGGTTGTGAGAGCAAACAGCACGGATTGGAGCACAATGGCTGGCCAGGGTGCTCCGCTTGCGCGTGCCATGCGGCCAAACTCATTTCGAGGTCAGCACTGCTGCTCTTAAGACCGAGGTTCAACAATCAAATCGAGATCAGTAAGTGTGACTGTCGTCGAAGGTGACCCGCAGCAGCCGAGTGCCCCATCTGTGGGATGCCTCTCGTTTTGCCAAAACTTGGAGAGTCACACGATCTTCGCATGATGGGGTCGGAACAAGAACTGCTCAAAATCGTACGAGGCATTTATCAACCAAAGGCAGCTACGGTTGATTTGATGATGATTCCTCCACCCAGGCTTCGGCGCATCTGACGCCCCGTGGCGACGCGAAAAACGCTCAGTAGCTGCAGCGCCGGCGGCACGCGCGACCAGATGGTCCTCAAGACTTCTAGACCATGCCGGGTTTTCCGAACGGCGCTCCCGGATACCACGCGCTGTGACCATCGGAAGCCAACCTCGTGGAAAGGTCGGCATGCTGCTGGCTGATATGATGAAAGACGCCGGCGATGGTACGGCGGACGCGGGAGTTGAAGCCCTCTACCGAATTGACGTGGACGGCATCGCGAACATACTCACCACTGGAATGCTTCACGGTCTCCTGCTTGGCAAAGCTTCTCACCAATGGCCATGAATGCTTTCCACTCGTCGCTCATCAAATGAGCTCTCGACTCGATCTGCGCTTTAATGACGCGTCGCTTGCTCGCGCTGAGAGACCGGTCACGACCGCGGCACGCGCGTCACCGGCCGGAGCGCCGGTCGTGACGTCGGTCGGTCGCTGCACCATGGCCATAACCGGCGCCTATCGATACTGATGCCGCGCCCGGCCGTCATTTCCTTCAAATCGCGAAGGCTCAAGCCGTAGGCCAGATACCAGCGAACGCAAAGCAGAATGACGGACTGGTCGAAATGGCGGCCCTTGAACATCTGAACTCTCCGGCGAAACTACCAGAGGCCGTGCCATGCGCCTGGTTACCGAAGACTTTGCAACACAGCCTCGCGCACATCTTCTGCTGAAAACCCGCACGCAGACCCTCGATGGCTCCCTGCGGTCGACCTTCCGGCAAATGGTATCCCGGCATGGCGAACGACAATCACGAGAACGGCGAAATGGTCCGCGCGGCTTGACCGCCCCACAAATCCTCATGCTCCCCTCGTACGGGCGTGAAGCATCTCGAGCATCGCAGGCCCGGCGCGCTCGACGATGGCGACGCCGGCCAGCAATCCTGCGCGCAGTTACGGGGCAGGAGCGGGTTAGCCGCGGAAGGAAGCGGCTTCCATTGCGCATGGGGATATGGAACCAGTCGAGGACATGCTCGCTCGCCTGCGATCATTTCCGCGTGCGACGGGACTTCTTCCCAACTGCCGGTACGAAAGGTAATATCCTGATTGGGTGCTTCTTGGTCGAGAGTACGCCGTTGCAGTTCGCGATCATAGCCGCGCCGTCTTCAGCCAGCGAGCGGCCTACGATCAGCTCGAATTTTTCTTCCGGTCGTCACGGGGCGGATGTACTCGGGAACCGGGCAGGTTCACGCGGGCAGGCATCCTGCATGAAGGGTAACTGACAGGCGAGCGTTACCGCTTTCGCTAAGACGCCGCCAGTTCCGGCGGCATTGGCGGCCGAGCGAGCGCCGTTCGACGCCGCAAATTATTCGCCATTGGACTTTAGAAAGGCGACCGTCGCTAAGATCAGCTTGTCCACGGTCTTGGCACTCTGTTCAACGCCGAAACCATGATCAACGGGTTCAGCCCACAGTTCTTCCGGACCGTCGTGATAAGCCAGCAACGACTTGGCGAGAACGGGTTGGGGAAAGACGATGCTGTCGCGCGTGCCGACCGCGAGGAACAGCGGCCCCTTGTAGCGCGAGATTTCGCCGGCAGGCTGCACCGCGTATAGGCTCTCGAAGAAGCGGCCTTTCAAGGGAATTTCCTTCTCATCTCCGACGCGCTTGGCCGGATAGACTTTATCGCCCGCTGTCACAGCTTCCGCCATCTGCTTCTCGCCAAAAATGGAGATGAACGCTGCCGGAAGATTGATGCCGGGGTTCCAGAGCACGACAGACTTTAAAGGTGTTTTCGTCCGGCCGGCAACTGCTGTCGTGACCGCACCGCCCAGGCTCATTCCCATCAACGAAATACGTTTGCCGTCGACGCTGTCATTCGTCGATAGGAAGTCGAGCGCCGCTTGTGCGTCCGTTATCTCGGTTTCGACGGTCATGTCTTCGAATTTGCCGTCGCTCGCGCCGCTGCCGCGAAAATCGATCCGAAGCGAAGCGATGCCATTCTTTGCGAGCACCGGCGCGGCACGCCCGAACAGGCCTTCCTTCACCGCCTCCGAACTCCATTCGTTGCGGCTGCCGGTGAAACCGTGAAGCATCAGGATGACGGGAGGATTCGCGACATCATCCGGCGTGACCAAAGTGCCTACGATTGTCTGGCCTTCGACTTGGAACTTGATGGTGGCCTCCTTGGCTTGCGCCGAAACTAAAAAAGTTGTCATCAGCATTCCCAGTGACGCTGCAACGGTTCGGTGTAGCTGTTTCATAGCTGCTCTCTCCTTGTTGTTTGAATTTGCGCGGCCGGTCAAAGCTGATGGCGCGGCCGTATCGGACTGGCATTAGACATTGACGTGTCTCACCGCCGCGATGCCTAATTTCCGCGAAGTTCGCCGGTTATGAATTGCAAGGCCGAAGGACCAATCCGCGTCACCATTTTCTACGATACTGACCACAACATCTGCAGGGTCGATCGCACACACATCCAAAAGCCCTGTTGCAACGAAACGATAGAAGGCCTGTTTGTCGTCAGTTGACCGCGCTCGCGAGATCACCTCGATAATGATCAGCCTGTCACTGCGAAAAAGACCAAGACCGGTATCCTCCGCGCGCACATGCGATCTCTCGTGTTGGATCAGGATCTGATAGCGATCGGCTGGCGGTACATGGAAAGCCCTGACCACCGCCTCATGGATGCAGTCGAGGATCTTGTCCTGCTCCCCAGGCGATCGGCCCTTCAGAAGGTTAATTTTTATCAGCGGCATGGGTCGTCCTCGGAAATAGGAAGAGGGCGGGGACGCGCACTCGGCGTCCCGGTGAAGATTCAGATTGCCCTCGCAGGTAGGCCGGTTGGGGCAGCCTCGGGCTCCCCAGCCAGCGCGCAGGGGAACCAGAGAACATTTACGACTGCGCTCATGATCGCGATCGCAATGGGATAGGCCAGGCCCGCATAGATGTTGCCCGTGTAGGCAACCAGCGACAGGTTGATGAGGGGAACAAAGCCGCCAAACACGCCTGTTCCGATGTGATAGGGCAGCGAGAGCGAGGTGTAGCGCAATTTCGCCGGGAAGAGCTCGACGAGGAAAGCTGCCATAGGGCCATAGACCAATCCGACGAAAACGAGTTGGGCGACGATCAGCGCTGTTACCAAAACGAAGTTCTGGGCAGCGACGGCGGCGGCGATGCCCTGATAGATTGGAACATAGAACACGGCTGCCAGAATGAAACCGGTGACAATCAACTTGCGACGGCCGATCCGGTCGGACAAGGCGCCGAAGAAAACGATGACGGGCGTTCCGATCACCAAAGCAGCAGCAAGGCAAATGTTCGCTGTCAGGAAGTCAAGCTTCAGCACGCTTTGCAAGAAATACAGTGCGTAGAACTGGCCTGTATACCAAACGCACCCCAGGCCGGCGGTCGCCCCGAACAGTGCAAAGGCTGCATAACGCACGCCATCACCGGTGGCGAAACTCTCACGGATTGGGCTCTTTGCGGTCTTCCCGCCTTTGCGAAGCTCCTCGAAGACCGGGGATTCGCTCAGCTTGAGGCGCAGATAAAGGGACAGCACGATCAAAACCGATGATAGCAGGAACGGAATTCTCCAACCCCATTGCTTGAAGAGTTCTTCGCCGAGCGACAGCCGACACGTAAGCACGACGACAATCGCCAGAAAAAAGCCGACGGTTGCCGTTGTCTGGATAAAGCTCGTGAAGAACCCGCGCCGGTTCGCCGGTGCGTGTTCTGCAACGTAAACGGCGGCGCCGCCGTATTCGCCGCCTATCGCCAATCCCTGGATCAGCCGAAGGACCACAAGAGCGATCGGTGCGAAATATCCCGCGGTCTCAAAGGTTGGCAAGACGCCGACGAGCGCGGTCGCAATGCCCATCAGAAGGAGCGTCATCAAGAACGTGCTCTTGCGTCCGACGCGGTCGCCGATGCTGCCGAACAGCAGGGCTCCCAATGGGCGCACGAGGAAGCCTGTGGCAAAGGTTGCGACGCTGATCAGAACAGCTGCCGTCGGTTCATTGGCAGGGTAGAAGAGCGTTGAGAAGAAAATCGCCAGACTTCCGTAAAGATAGAAGTCGTACCATTCGATGACCGTGCCGGCGCTTGATGCAAGGACGACGGTCCAGATACCTGGTTTGCGGACGGAGTCGCCCCTTTCCTGTAGCTGTTGCATGCTGCAGTTCCCCTTTTATGTTTTGAAAGCAGTCGGCCCTCTCTTCAGGGCCGTGGTAAGTCAGCTCGCGATGCGCTGATCGAATGCGTAGACCCCAAGTCTTTCGCCTGCCTCGCGCAGCGTTCGGCGAACGATGTCCTTCGCCGACGGCACATCGTTGATGAGGCCCACCGCCTCACCGACAGTCACGTTGGCCGTGTCATAGTCGCCGGAGGCCCATGCCGCCTCGACCTTCGACAATTCTTCGGAATGCAGCGTGCGCAGCTCTTCTTCCCGCCCGTGCCACTTGTCGATGAAGCCGTTTTTGAGCAGTCGGCCGGTATAGCCAGCGGGCCAGGCCTTCTGACGGACGATATCGTAGACGGAAGTCCGGATTGTCTCGTCGCCAGAGGCCGCGACTACCTTGTCCTTGGCTGCCGGATGGATGAGCGACTCGCGCGTAGCCCAGAACCTGGTTCCCATCAGGACCCCGTCTGCTCCGAGCATCAGCGAAGCGGCCAGGCCCCTACCGTCGGCAATGCCGCCTGCCGCCACGATAATGACAGAAGGCGAAATCTTTGCCACCAGATCCACGACTGCGGGAACGAAGGGCATGGTTGACCGCGCGACCAGGCCATGGCCGCCGGCCTCAGTCCCCTGAACAATAAGAATGTCGGCGCCAACGTCGATTGCGCGCCGGGCATGTTCGAGTGTGTGGATCATGCAAATCAGCGGAACACCCGCCTGCTTGACCCGTGCCGCGAGCTTCGCCGGATCCGAAAACGAAAGCATCATCGCGGACGGACGCTCCGCAAGTGCGCGGTCAAACAGATCAAGGTCGGCTTCGACTGCCCAGGCGATGAACCCGCAGCCAACGCGTTCATTGGTAATCAGCGACGACTCTGTTTCGTACCATTGACGATCAGCATATCCCCCACCCAACAGGCCCAGACCGCCGGCGTCGGCGACGGCGGACGCAAGCGCGCCACCCGCGGCCGGGGTCATCGGGGCAAGGATGATGGGATGCTCGATTTCGAAAAATTCTGTCAGACGCGTTCGTATCGTCATCAATACTTCTCCCAGCTTGAGGAAGTTCCCGGAAATTTTTCTTTGACGCTATTGCGACACTTGACTTAAAACAAACGATTAGATCAGATGTTTTTCATCTGAAAAGGAGATGGCCGATGAACAGCGCCGACCTCAGGTTTTTCCAGGCGGTGGTGAGAGCAAACAGTATCGGAGGGGCTGCCGGTGTGCTCAACACGGTGCAATCCAACGTCACCGCGAGAATAAAATCGCTTGAGGAGGAAATCGGTGCTCCGCTTTTTCATCGCTCCAGGCGAGGGGTTACACTGACAGCCACCGGCATTCAGCTCGTTCCCTATGCTGAGCGCGTCGGAGAGCTTCTGGACGAAGCCAAGCGCGTCGTCACAGACCGCGGTACGCCGTGCGGTTTACTCAGGATCGGCTCGATGGAGACCACTGCAGCGCTTCGCCTTCCACCGATCCTGATCCGCTATGCTGCAGAATATCCAGAGGTCGACGTACTGGTGGAGGCTGCCCCGACGGAACAGCTCGTCAGCGAGGTCGTCGGACGCAAACTGGATGGCGCGTTCGTCTCCGGCCCCATCGCTCATCCCGAACTGAAGAGCCTATCGATCGTCGAAGAGGAGCTCGTTGTGATCTCCTCGCCGCGGTTTCGCGAGCTTTCGGATCTGAAGGCCTTGGCCGCATCGCCGGCTCTGAAGGTCCTCGCTTTTCGATCGGGCTGTTCCTATCGCCGGCGCATGGACATGTTCCTGGCGGCGTGTGGGGTAACGCATGTCCGCTGGATGGAACTCGGAACAATGGACGGGATCATCGGCTGCGTCGCCGCCGGGGTAGGGATGGCCATGCTACCTCGGGGGGTCGTTCAGGATGCGGCAGCCGACGGACAGGTCATCATACACCAGCTACCTGACAATCTGCGGTCGGCGCCGACTGTTTTTGTGACGCGGAGCGACGAGTATCTCTCCGCGGCACTTCAGGCTTTCATGGCGGTGGCGTCTGAGGCGCATTCACGGCCTCAGCCGGCAGGACCAGAGCCGGCCCGACAACTGCAGCGGGCTTAAGAAAGATGGAGCAAAAACAAGGGGTCAGTCAGATCTATCTGACGCATCACCAGCATCTTTGCGATATCGCCCGGCGGGTTTGCCCCAATGCGCGCATACACGAGCTGGCCGTGCCGCTCGAGCCGGAACGCCGAGTTGCGTGACACGTCGAAGTCCAGAGCTGCCCTATCAAGGCCGGCCGGGACGGAGACCAGCACCCGGCAGCCGGGCAGCGCGCCAAAAGGACCCCGCGCGTCATATGAACTGGATCCCTCATAGTGCGTCGCAACATTTTGATGCTGCACTGCGGAACTTTGCGGTAAAGCGGGAGTTCTCTGTGCATCTAGCAAGCGAGGGCTCGATGAGGCGCTACAAGATTCTGCCGTCGGAATCAGGGCTGTGGTCTGTGATCGATAGCCTGACAGGGCTTCCCGCCGAGAGATACGGTCGGCCGCTCACCGGGCTGACCCGGTACGAAGCCGAAGAGGCTGCCTTTAACCTCAGCGAGAGCACTCCGCCATGGATGGCCTTGGTCAGACGTCGCAGACCTTAATCAAGGCTGCCGAATCCACGGATGGTCGAACGCGATGCGCCTCCCACTCCATCACACCCTTTCGCGTAACCTCTCACCTCTTCCTTCTGGATGCGTGCGTCATGGCAGGGGGCGCATGTGCTCCCCAGTTCGCCCTGGCATAGGAGCCGGACCGTCGCGGTGCGCCAGATGGTTGGCGACCGTGGCCGGAACCGTCGCCCGTTCTCTTGCCGATGAAGTGCGGGGTGCCCGACACCGAAATGGCGCGCGAGCCTTCTGCCGATCTTGACACGGGCGATCGACTGGAACCTCATCGAGCAGCAGTATGACGAGTTGATCAAATATGCGGCGGCCCTGCAGCACCGCACGGCCGATGCGGAATCGATCCTGCGCCGCTTTGCGCGGGCGAGCGTGCAGCGCCCAAGCTACAGGGCGCTGGCCCAACTCGGCAAGGCAATCAAGACCATTTTTCTCACCGCTATCTCGGCTCGGAAGCCTTCCGGCGCGAAATCCACGAAGTGTCGCTTGGCAGTTAATAGTGAGAACGCAGTCGTTCAGTCAGGTTTAGCAGTTTATTGCGAGAATGGCGTAGCTCGGATTCTTCATTTTAACTGCAGTCGCATCAGTGCAGTGGTGCTGAACTCCCTGGCGAGGCGACCGGCATCTTCGTGCTGGAGGAGAATATCGGACCGGTGCGTCGCGCGGTGAGCAAGCACGACGGCCCGACCTTCGACGAGTTCGATCTGGCGAAACTGCCGCTCTTTCGCAACGTGGTCGATCTTCAGCGACAGCCTGGCGACCCCGGCTTCTAAACGCCGTCATGGAGTAGCTCCTGCACTCGTTCGACCGAAATGTCCGATTCAAAGATCAGGTCGTGAGGGAATGCCCTCCCCGCAGATGATCGGCAGTCGCTCGATCGCGCGACGCGCGGGATCGGCTTCTTCCGTGAACCCGCAGGTCGATATCAGAAAAAGGTTGCGGCGGTTACCGCGAACTCATGGCTGGCGCAGCAAGCGCTCTTTTCAGCAAGCGCCCTGGTCGGGAGCCGGTGAGGATGAAATTCGGCTCGGGTGCGACGATTACATGCTCGATGT
Organism: Mesorhizobium sp. WSM4846; assembly: GCF_055811415.1. Classification (NCBI taxonomy): domain Bacteria; kingdom Pseudomonadati; phylum Pseudomonadota; class Alphaproteobacteria; order Hyphomicrobiales; family Phyllobacteriaceae; genus Mesorhizobium; species Mesorhizobium sp. WSM4846. Next base: position 6,594 of record NZ_JBVVPZ010000066.1, on the reverse strand, counting down.
TCCATCCGGTCTTCCCGAGCATGTCTATAGCGACTTTTTTGTGTCCGAAACTGAACAAGAGTGTCGGAGCCCCACCCGCTGGCCGTTACAGCCAGGCACCGGCTGGCGAGCAAGCGGTGGAACGAAACGGAGCGCAAATCCGGCACGGAAATTGCGCTGATCTCGTAAGTGAGACGTCGGCAGGGCGTCGTGGAGGACCGAGAAATCAACCAGGAGCGTGCTCGATGCCCGCAATGAGACGGCCAGAACAGGACGATGAACCCAGCCACACCTGGGGAGCTGGGCCGCTATAGCCAGCCGCGGCACCTCCTCATAGATCGCGCCTCCTTCAGCCAAGCCGTCCACCAGCACTACGAGGGCCATGCAGCTCTCGAACGTGGCCACAGCGCGCATGTTCATTCAAGTGCGCCCCTCAGCCTTGCGTGGTCCGCTCGAAGCGCGCCGGGAACGCATTGTGTGTAGACGAGGAACGTGCGCTTGGCAGTTAAGGGGGCGCGCGCTCTCGCACTCCTCCGATGCGCCCACCCATTCTTCTGATCAGCCGGTTTGACCCGCCATGTCGCCTTCGCATTTCATCTATCGCCCCTTTGAGACGCTTATCCGCCCGCTGGATATCCCCTACGCGCCTTTGCCGGCAACAGGTCCGTTTGCGCTGCTTCTGCATTTCGCACGCATGTTCCGTGGCGTGCTGGCGGCCATCGCCGTCTTCATGATGGCGGTCGAGGGAATCAACCTCGCGGTGATCTGGGGCATGTATATCATTGTGGACGGGGTGAGCACGAACGGTGCGGCGGTTTTCCTTGAGGAAGCTTGGCCTATGCTCACGTTCCTCGGCCTGCTGATGTTCCCCGTGCAACCGCTGCTGATGTTCATCGCCAAGACATTGGGGTCCCAGGCAGTGTCCGTATGCATGCCCGCGGCTATGCAATGGCATGGCTACAAGGCGGTCGAACGTCAGGACCTTGCATTCTTCCACGATCTCTTCGCCGGCCAGGTGGCGTCGCGCATTTCGCAACTCGCCGCCGCCGTGCAGCAGCAGATCGTCGTAGCGTCTTCCAGCATACCGTATTTTCTCGTGCAGTTTCTCGGTTCGCTTTCGCTGCTTGCCACGCTGTCCTGGCCGCTGGCGCTTCCGGTCTTTTTTTGGATCGTGGCGAACGTCACAGTCGCGGTTGTGGCAGTGCCATATTTTGCCGTGCGGTCCCGCCACTCTGCCCGCGCGCGCAGCCTCGTCGTCGGCGCCATGACCGACCTCTACAGCAACATCCACGTGGTCAAGCTGTTTGCGGCCGAAGACAGCGAGGCGGACGCAATGCGCACCATCATGGGAGATGCCATTGAGACGCAACAGCTTGAACGGCGCATCCACTTAACAAGCGACACCAGCGTCGTCCTGCTGAACGTACTTCTTTCGCTGACCAACATCGCCGTCGGGCTCTGGGGACTCGTGGCCGGTTTTGTCACCACCGGCCAATTTGTTGCTTCAATCGCACTCGTTCAGCGGCTCAACGCCAACTCCCTGGCCTTTCTCCAGCTAGGACAGCAGATATTCCAGGCTGTGGGCACGATACGCGACGCGATGCCGGTCATCACCACGCCTTCAACGGTAACCGATGTCTCCGGAGCCAGGCCGCTGGCCGTTGTCGCCGGCGCGGTCGAGTTCAGAGATATCCGGTTCGAATACCGGCAAGGAAAAGGGGTAATCGAGAATCTATCGCTCAGGGTCCGCGCCGGCGAGAAGGTCGGGCTCGTCGGCATGTCGGGGTCCGGCAAGTCAACGCTTGTCAGCCTGCTTCTGCGGTTCTTCGACGTAAACGATGGCGCAATCGTCGTCGACGGCCAGGATATTCGTTCGGTGACGCAGGCAAGCCTGCGTCAGAATATCGGGGTCGTGACCCAGGATGTCTCGTTGCTCCATCGCTCTGTCGGGGACAATATCCGTTACGGCCGGCCGGATGCCTCGCCGGAGGAGGTCGAACGCGCCGCAATGCTGGCCGATGCGGACTGTTTCGTGGCCGATCTCAAGGACAGCGAAAACCGCACCGGCTACGATGCTTTCGTCGGTGACCGCGGGGTGAAGCTTTCTGGCGGCCAGCGTCAGCGGGTCGCCATCGCTCGGGTGCTGCTTAAGGACGCGCCAATCCTCCTTCTAGACGAGGCGACTTCTGCCCTGGACAGTGAAGCCGAGGCGGCGGTCCAAGAAAAACTCGAGCTTATAATGGAGGGCAAGACGGTGATCGCCATTGCCCACCGCCTGTCGACGATTGCCAGCATGGACAGGATCGTCGTGCTCGACAAAGGGCGCATCGTTGAGGAGGGCTCCCCCTCGGAGCTACTCAAACGCGACGGCCTGTATGCCCGCCTGTGGCGGCGGCAGACCGGCGGCCACATTGCCGACAGTTCCGAGGAGAGATAAGCCGACTGGAAGGTCGTTCGTCACGGCTCCGCGCTGCTCGCAATGCTTGGCTGTTGTCGTAGAGAGCGGGCATGTTCGCGTTAGACAAATCTCGGCTTTCGCCGCCTCCGTCGCAAATGTGTGGGAATGGGCGACGAGATTGCCACAAGAGCTCTTCGGTTCTATCGCGAGAAGCTGACCGCCCGCGGCCGTGCCGATGCTGGTACCGCCGAGTCTTAAGCAGTGGTGATCGCTCGACTTCGTCTCCGACCGTTCCACATCCTCATCGTTTGCCGACGCCACTGCAATTGGCCCCGCAACGGGGTCGCGAGCCGGAGTTCAACCAGGCCGTTCGCCCTAAAACTGATCCAGCTCAAGGCAGCCTACCGCCACCCATGTAGAACGGGCAACGAGCGCGGTGCGCACCAGACAAAGGGCAATGACCAAAGCCGTCCTCGACATCGCATCGGAGTTCAACGTCTTTGCACCAATGCCCAGGAATGGTCGACGCGACAAACAACTCCCCGCGTACAGGCGCTGAGAGCCGCCGACGTTTAACGGAAAATCACAAACGGGCTATCCCGATCCCTGGGGGGCCAAGGAAGCCGCCCCATGAATCGCTGCACATCATCAGTTGCAATTCTTGCTTTCGCCACCGTCTGCACATTGTCTGCCGCCGCTACGGCGGCGGATCGGACCATCTATGCAGCGCCCGACAAGAGCCTCGTGTTTCTTAGTGGCATCGGCTACACGCGGCTCAAGGCCAACGAGCTTGTCTACGACAGGGGCAGATCACAATGGGCACGAACAATCTGCCGCTTTCGCCCGAGGACGTCGAACGCTTCGGGCCTGATCCCCTTACCACCTTCCGCACCAATCTGGCGTCGGTTGAAGAGCGCATCACGCTTGCTTGCGCACGGGCCGGGCGCGACCGTGCCTCCGTGCGGTTGCTGCCGATCACCAAGACGGTGCCGGCCCATATCCTGCGATATGCCTTCGACGTCGGCATCAGCACCTTCGGCGAGAACAAGATCCAGGAGGCAATGACAAAGAGCGAGGCGCTTCACGATCTCGCCATCGACTGGAGCATCGTCGGACATCTGCAGACCAACAAGGCCAAATATCTGGCCCGCTTCGCGCGTGAGTTTCATGCGCTCGACAGCCTGCGGCTCGCCGACCTTCTGAACACGAGGCTGGACCGCGAAGATCGCTTCCTCGACGTCTATGTGCAGGTCAACACGTCTGGCGAGGACAGCAAGTTCGGCCTTCATCCGAACGCACTGCTGCGCTTCGTGGAGACCCTTGATCAGTTTCCCCGTCTCCGGCCATGCGGGTTGATGACACTTGCGCTGTTTTCCTCCGACATGGCCAAGGTGCGGCCTTGCTTCATTCTGCTGCGCCGGCTGCGGGACAAAGCCGTGAAGCACAACGCCGCGCTCACCGGGCTCTCCATGGGTATGACCGGAGACTTCGAGGAAGCCATCGAGGAAGGCGCCACTGTCGTGCGCGTCGGTCAGGCCATCTTTGGCAAGCGGCCGACGCCTGACGGCCACTACTGGCCGGGTTTCGCCCCCACCGATCGAGGAATTGAACCATGATTTTTCGCAAACGGCCTGTCTGCTTTTCCGATCACCCCCGCCGATCGTTCCGGCCGGGTCGACGTTAACGCGCTACGGAAACTGGTCAGCCGGCTGATCGCGGCTGAGGTCGATTCCATCGGCCTGCTCGGAGGGCGCCGCATTCAACTATCAGGCGGGCGGGGCCGACTACTGCTTCTCCAAGGCCGCCGTCCACCATCTCACAAAACTTCTCGCCTATGAATGCGCGCCCCTCGGCGTCAACGTGAATTGCGTCGCCCCCGGCATCATCGACACGCCCATGCACGGCCGCCCGAAGGAGGAAACCGAAGCAAGGCATGCGGGCCGCATCCCCCTGGGGCGGGTCGGATCGCCGGAAGACGTCGCCGGACTGGCGGTCGACCGTCTCGGCCAGAGCCGTCTCGCCCGCCTCGAACGCGCGCAAGATCGAAGTCAACTCCAAAGTGCGCCAGCCGCTGCGCGGCGATCCGGCCAGCCGCGGTCCGTTTCTCACGATCCTCAATGCCGATTTTCAGGAGAATGACCAAGGCCCGACCAGGGCAATTCAGGCCTATTCGCAGCCCGTTTACAACGGCGACACTCTGTTTCCCGTCGAATCCGGCTTCGAACGCGACGTTTTCGCAGATGCTATTCTGGTTGCAGCGCTCGCTCTTCGAAGCCGCGCCGCAATTGCGCATCAAGATCACCAAACCGCTGTTTGCACGGGAAACGCCTTCGGGGCTCTGCCGCCCGGACTTCGTGCTCGAGACAACCTACGGCAACTATGAGCCCGTGAACCTTGTCGTCGAGGCCTTCGGCATGGACACCGACGAATACAAGGCTGCGAAAGAAAAAGCGCTCCCCCGGATGCGCGAGATCGGGCCTGTCTTCGAAATCCGGCCGCTCGACATTTACCAAGAGAACGCCGAAGGAAACTGGTAAAAGGCTCCAACATTGGATCCTTGAGCACTCCCGCCATCTCCCTCTCGATCTTCTCAAACCCCTATGCTGCACGATGCGACTACACACGGCACTTGAATACTTTCGCGGCGGGAAGTTCCGCTCACTCGAACCATGGCCCGCCGACGAGCCGGCGCAGCTCGCCCATTTCATCGAGAAACATTCGACAGAGACCGTCGAATTTTCTTTCAGCTTCATCGATCCCGACACGGCCGACGACACCCTGCAGGTCTTCATCGACTTCTCGAACCAGCTATGGGACGCGGAGATAGCTCCGATCCCGCACGCCTTCTTTTGGGTCTCCTGGTGCCAAAAAATTCTCGATGAAACCGTCCATTTGGCTGCTTTCTGCGAGCGCGTCACGAGCGAACTCGACGGCAAAGTCATCGCGCTCTCCACACGTGTGATGTTCGAAACGAAAAACCGCTCCAGTCTCGTTTTCGTCAACCAGTCGGGTCACAAGATCATCGGCGATCACAAGCGTGTCCTGATCAGCCACGCCGATACCGATACCGGCGCCCTTCTGACGGACAACGGTTTCGGCGTCGTCGCCGCCCTTCTCGGTGCCCTCTCCACGCCGCAGGCAATACGCCGCGAAGAACCTGCTCCGGTTCGGCTCAACAAGCAGCGCGAGCAAAAAGGAAAGGTCCCGATCGCGCCCATGATCGTCATTGACGTGCGTGCAAGCCATGTTGCCAAGTCGCAACCCCGGGGCTCCACCGGCTGGACCGTTGCCCCTCACTGGCGGCGAAGTCACCTGCGGACCCTGGCAGACGGCCGCGTGATCCCCGTCGCTCCTTGTTGGGTGAATGTCGAAGGCGACATCCCGCCGCTCAAGCCGGAATATGTGGTGAAGGTGTAACGGCTACGTCATTCTTGCCATTGACCAACAGGTCTCCGAACGAGGATACGGCACAAGCAGCGAGTACGTTCGCGAATTGATCCGGCGTGATCGGGATCGCGAACAGTTGCGCGGCCTGCTCATGGACGGTGCATCATCGCCGCCGACCGAGCCGATCGACGACCGCTACTTCGAAAACCTGCGCGATCGCATTCAAAGCCGCGCTAAAGCGTGACGGCGAAGCTGGTTATTCCGCGTGAGCAAGTGCGCGAGGACGTTGACAAGGCCGTTGAAGACTATCTCGAAACAGCTGGCCGACGGGTCGCTATCAGCCTGGTCGAGCAGCTCGAACGTGCCTACGCCCAAATTGCCAGTTATCCGGCTGCCGGTTCGCCCCGCTTCGCATACGAACTCGGCGTCCCCAGTCTGCGCCACGCTCGGATTAAAGGCTTTTGTCGCTTGGCAGTTAATCGGGTCTTTCTCAATTTGTGTGGTTCATCCGCTGTTAGCGAAGCTATCGCTATGGGCGGGCATGCGAACGGAATCGAAATGGTCGCCCGGCCCAGGCGTCAGAATTCTGGGTGTCGGGCTCACTGATGATCACAGTTGGGTTGTTTCCGCTGCCGGACCAGCGATCGGCATTTGCCCCGATTGCGGCCGGCGAAGCCGAAGTCGGCATGGCTGGTCCAACCGCAGCCTTCAGGATCTGCCGGTCCAGGGCAAGCCCGTGACGGTGAAGCTCCCGCTGAGCCGCTGGCGATGTGCACATCAGAAATGTGAGCGACAAACGTTCACTGATCGACTCCCGACGGTTGCTTCCC
>NZ_JBVVPZ010000065.1:0-25225 GCF_055811415.1 Mesorhizobium sp. WSM4846 | reverse complement strand
CCACCTTCTCCCACAACAAGGGGAGAAGGGAGAGCGGCCGCCTTGGCCAGAAAATCTTGGCCAAACAACACCATACGGCCGGCGCCTGCCAACATGATTCAAGTGCGAGGGCGAAGAAATGACCCGCCACGTCACCTTCATGACCATCGATGATGCCGAGCATTACACGCCGCAGCAGCGCGCCGCGATCGTATCGGCCTATCCGGCGCATGAGCGCGAGGCGCGGGCGAGGGGCATTCCGGTGCTGGGCTCCGGCCGCATCTTTCCGGTGGCGGAGGAACTGATTGCCTGCGAGCCGTTCCGGCTGCCGCGCTACTGGCCGCGGCTCGGGGCGCTGGATTTCGGCTGGGATCACCCTTCCGCTGCTGTCGAGCTCGCCTGGGATACGGAGGCCGACGTCGTCTATGTCGCAAAAGCCTGCCGCGCTTCGCAGCAAACGCCGGCCATGCAGGCGCTGACCCTGAAACCGTGGGGCGAATGGCTGCCCTGGGCGTGGCCGCGCGACGGCCGCCGCGAGACGCTGGAAGGTGCGGGCGTGGCACTTGCCCGGCAATATGGCGCGCATGGTCTGAACATGCTTTCCAGCCATGCGCAGTTCGCCGACGGTTCGGTGTCGGTCGAGGCCGGGCTGATGGAGATGCTCGACCGCATGCAGAGCGGCCGCTTCAAGGTGTTCTCGACGCTTCTGCCCTGGTTCGAGGAGTTTCGGCTCTACCATCGCAAAGACGGCCAGGTGGTGAAGCTGCGCGACGACCTGATGGCGGCGACACGCTATGGTGTGATGATGCTGAGGGAAGCGGTGGTCGACCCGGCGGAGTTCAAAACGGCACGGCGAAAGCCAGGGCAGAGTGATCCGCTGGGGGCGTTCCGGTGAGGGCGATGACCGTTCGCATTGTCAGCGCTACGCTGCGCGACCTCTCCTACATCGCCGCCAACCTGCGGCCCGAGGACCGGACGGAGATCGACTGCCAGTTCGACGAATGGTCGCCGGCGCTGCTGGCGCTGACGGCGCTGCAGGGGTTTGCCTATGTCGCCGAGCTGAACGGCAATCCGGAGGCCGGCTTTGGCGCCGCCGAGCAGCGCGGCGGCCTATGGATCGCCTGGAGCTGGGGCACGCGCCGCATGAGGCGCTGCGTGCCTGGGATCACGGCGTTCTTTCACGCGGTGCTGGGTCCGCAGGTTGCCGCGCACGGCGCCTGGCGGGTCGAGGCCCGGGCGCTGGCCACCAATGAACTGGCGCTGCGCTGGCTGGCCCGGCTGGGCGCCACGCAACGCTGCCGCCTGCCGGGCTATGGCAAGAACGGCGAAGATTTTTTGCTCTACGACTGGACAAGGTCGTCTGACTTTGGGTCGTCTGACTTTGGAGAAAGCTGGAACCATGTGCCTTTTTCAAAAGCCGCCGGCGCTGAAGCCGTTGCCACCGGCACCGACCATTGCCGACAAGGACGTGCAGGCGCGCGAAGCAGCGCTCCGGGCTGAGCTCGAGCAGCGCCAGGGAACCGCCGGCACGGTCAAGACCGATTTGTCGCCGAGCGAACTCAGCGGCCAGCGCCGCGTGCTGCTGGGGATTTGATGTGGGGAGGAGGGTAGCGTCTAGCAGCACCCCCCTCTGTCCTGCCGGACATCTCCCCTCAAGGGAGGAGATTGGATGTCACCTCAGCTTTCGCCAACCACCAACGCTGGAAGGCTGGCGAAACGCCGAAGCTGCCAATCTCCCCCCTTGAGGGGGAGATGGCCGGCAGGCCAGAGGGGGGTGTTCAAGCACCGACGTCGAACTCTGCGCGCTCTCACCCCGGCTTGCGCGCGAAGGCCCAGACCATCAGCGGATATTCCTCGTCGTTGCTGAGGTCGCGCCATAGGCCGTAGGCGCGCACCGGCCCGCCGATATGGGCTTTTGCGCAGGCTTTGTTGCCCCAGCTGAACACTTCAATGTTTGCCTGGGGGAAGCCGCCCTCGACCAGGACCTGCTTGAGGCCGGCGGCGGTCCAGCGGTTGTAGTCGTGCGGCCTGGCATGCACCCTGAACAGGAACGGCGTCGCCACCATCGCCCAGCCGCCCGGCCGGGTCATGGCGTGGATATTCTGTGCCGCGGCAAACGGGCGCTGCACATGCTCCAGCACCTGGTCGGCGATGACGACGGAATATTGCCGGTCGGTGCGGTCCTTGCAGATGTCGAAATCAGGGAAATCGACCGATGTATAGTTGGAGCAAATCGTCTTCCAGTGGCGGTTCCAGCCGGGCGAGATCTCGATCACGTCTGAGGATTTGCGGCCGTCGGCCTCAAGAAACGCGGTGAACGCCTCGATCTGCCTGATGCGCAGCCAGTTGCGGGAATCGTAGCCGATCAGCCGCTTTGCAACCTGCTTGCTTCGCCGCTTCAGGGCGCCGGGTAGGCTTTCCGTCATTGTCAAATCGATCTCCTTGAGTCGCCGCCCCGCGCCCCTTGAACATCGCAAAAGCGAACAAAATTCGACCTGGCCTTGGCAATATCTGGGCTTCGAACAAGCTGATACATCAGAACAAGGAAATGCCATGGCGAGCGATTCCCGTGCCCACGATATCCTGTCGCGACAGGCGGAACTGGAGAGCGAGCGCAGCCAGTATGAGGCTGTCTGGGAGGCGGTGTCGGAATTCTGCGACCCCGACGCGCCCGATGTCTGGAGTGGGCGCCGGGGCGCGGAACCGCAGGCCGAGCGGCAGCAGCGGCGCGGCGCCCGAGTCTACGCCAACACCATCAACTCGGCCGCCAACCGGCTGGCTGCGGGGCTGGAAAGCCTGGTCATTCCGCAGTCGGAGAAATGGCACGGGCTGTCGACCGCCGCCGTGAATGACGAGGAGAGCGAGGAGGAGAAGGAATGGGCGGAGGCGCTTCGCGATTTCCTGTTTGCGCTGCGCTATTCCGCCAATTCGAATTTCGTGCCGGCGACGCAGGCCTGCCTGCGCAACGTCGTGCGCTATGGCCCGGCCTATCTCTACGCCGAGGAGGGCTTTGGCGGCACGCTGATCCGCTATGCCTCGATCCCGGTGGTCGAGGGCTATCTCTGCCGCAACCGCTGGGGCCAGGTCGACATTTTCCACCGCCGCTATGAGCGCACGGCACGGCAGGCGGCGCAGCTGCTCGGTTATGACAAGCTGCCGGCGCGGATCAGGATGCTGGTCGACGACCCGGCCAAATGCGAGACCAGGATCTCGCTGATCCAGTGCATCCAGCCGCGCGACGAGCGCAAGATGTACCGGCTCTCCGGCACCTACCAGTATCTCGACACGGCCTTCGCCTCCTATCACGTCGTCGAGGACGAGGAGGTCATCGTCAGGGAGAGCGGTTTCCGCTCTTTCCCGGTCTCCTGCTTCAACTGGCGCCGCCATGAGGGCGACCCCTATGGCATCTCGCCGACCATCGAGGCGCTGACCACGGTGCGCGAGGAAAATGCCGTGCGCCGCTCGGGCCTCAGGGCGCTGCAGCAGATCACCGATCCGGCGACCGCGTCGAAGGCGCGGCTCGACTATGTGCCGGTGCTCAATCCCGGCGAGAATTATCCCGGCCTCATCGACGACAATGGCCGGCCGCTGATTGCGCCGATCGCTGTGGGCCAGAACCCGACCCATGCATTCGACTACGCGGAAAGCCGGGCCGAGGAGATCCGCGACATGATGTTCGTCAACCTGTTCCAGACGCTTGTGCAGAATCCGCAGATGACGGCCACCGAAGCCTTGATCCGGCAGGAGGAGAAGGGCGCGCTGCTCGGGCCCTCCGGCTCGATCATCCAGGCCGGCTTTGCCTCGAATCTCGACCGCGAGCTCGGTATCCTCGAGGACAAGGGATTGTATGAGGAAGACAGCCGGTTCCTGCCGCCGGCGAGCCTCGCCGGCAAGGCGGTGCGGCCGACCTTCACCGGTCCGCTCGACGTGCTGCGCCGCTCGGCCGAGGCGCGCGACACCATCCAGGTGGTGACCACGGCCATGCAGATGGCGCAGTTCGACCCCGGCGTCATGGACAATATCGACGGCGACGAGGCGCTGAAGATCGTGCAGAGCGCCGGCCGCAGCCCGCAGCGCATCTTTCGCCGCCAGGACGAGGTGGCTGATATTCGCGATGCCCGAGCCAGGGCGCAACAAGCGCAGGCCGGCATGGCGGCGATCGCCGCCGCCGGCAAGTTTGCCAGGGATGCCGTGCCGGCGGCGGTCCAGGCGCGCGACAGCGGCCTGCTCGACAGTCTCAGCGGGCTGATGCCGCAGGGCGGCGAGGGCGGCGCATGAGCGGCAAGCGCTTCGCCCATTCGCGCCAGGCCGGCGGCCCGGCCAGGGCGCAGGATGCGCTGACCAGGGCCTATCTCAGGGTGTTCTCGGGCCAGGACGGCGAGATGGTGCTGGCCGACCTGACGGCGGCGACCGGCTATTACCGCCGCCCGTCCTACGGCGAGTGGCTGGCCAAGACCAGGACGCCGAACGGCTTCGAGCTGCACAGCGCGCTGAGCAACGCGCGCGCCGAAGTGGTGCAGCACATCATGGGGTTTTTGACACTGGACGAAGCGCAACTGGCGGCGCTGGAGAAGGCGGCGCGGCTGGAGGGGAGGTAGGGTAAAGGCACCGGCGTTGGTCTTCCCTTCTCCTTGTGGGAGAAGGTGGATCGGCGCTCTAGCGCCGAGACGGATGAGGGGTGCTGGAAGAAATGAGGCGTTGGCGATCCTGGAGCACCCCTCATCCGGCCGCTTCGCGGCCATCTTCTCCCACAAGAAGGGGAGAAGGGAAGACCAGCGCCAGCGCTATCTCTCAATAATCGCCGCGGTAGTAGCGGTCGTCGCACCGGGCGGTGTAGATGCGGCCGTAGCGGTCCTGATAGCGGCAAAGCTGTTCGCCGCGCCGCTGTGGCGTCGTCGCGCTGCCGACGACCGCTCCCAGCAGGGCGCCGCTGGCTGCGCCGATAACCGTGCTCTTGGTGTCGCGGCCCAGGGCCTGACCGACGAGAGCGCCGCCAGCGCCGCCGACCAGGGCCCCCGTAGTGGCTCTTTGCTGGCCTTCGGTCTGCGCACATCCTGCCAGCGCGGCAGTCAGAAGCAGGGCGGCAATGGCTTTGTACATGGTCATCGTCTGATACTCCGTTGAAGCCTATGAACTAATACACTGGCTGGTTTTGCCAAGTGTTTGCCAAGTGCGGTTGCATTGCGGCGGAACCGCGGCAGCCGCTTGTCACGAAATGCGACATGGTTTCTTTCGTCTTGACGGTGCGTGCCTCCGACTCCGAAAGATCGTATTCGAACAAGACGATAGGGCCAGGTTCTGTCGAAAAGAATCAGGCTGCGGCCGCAACGATTCCGCCGGGTCCAGCCGATCCCTCAACAATCGAATAACACGCCCGGCTGAACTGGCCAGTGCTCGTTTCCATTTGCAAACAACAGAAAGGAATCTTTCTCATGACAGATCTGGCAGACGCCGGGTCCGTGGTGGCGTCGCCACCGGCGGGCAACCTTGCAGGGCCACCGGCCGCCGGGGACAACGGGTCCGCCCCGCCGGCCGGCAAGAGCTGGTTTGACGGTCTTTCCGAAGGCAACCGCAAGCTCGCTGAAACCAAGGGCTGGACCAAGCCAGAAAGCCTCGACCGGGTTCTCACATCCTATGCCGAGCTGGAACGGCAGCAGGGCGAAAGCCTGCGCATTCCGGCAGCGGACGCAGCTGCGGAAGACTGGGACAGGTTCCATGCCCGGCTACCTGAGGCGATGCGCCCCCTGACATCGCCCGACAAGGTCGAGTACAGGCGCCCCGACGGGCTCCCCGAAAACTTCGCCTATTCGGACGAGCTCGCCAACGCGTCCAAGGCGTGGGCGGTCGAGGCCGGCGCCACGCCGAAGGTGGCGCAGGCCTATCACGACCGCTTCGTCGGCTACATGGCCGAACAGGCCAAGGCGCAGCAGATCGCCGCTGCCCGTTCGGTCGAGGCCACTCACGACGACCTGGTCCGGGACTGGGGACCGACCGACAGCGACGGCTTTCGCCAGCGACTGGAGGTCGCCAACCGGGCGATGAAGAAGCTCGGCCTGGTCGATGCCTACAAGGCGAAGGGCATCCTCCTGCCTGACGGCGCCTTGACCGATCCGCAGACCGCCAAGGCGTTCCACGCGGTCGGCGAGGCGATGTTCAGGGAAGACACGATCGACGGCGGCGCGGCCCTGAGCGGAAGCAATCCGTTCAAGCGCAACGCCGCCGGCGAACGCAACCTGACCGATATCTCGGCCCTCGTCAGAAGCGACCCCGTCCGCGCCCGCCGGTTGGCACGCGAGGCCGGCGAAAACCCCGATCTGTGGATCCCGAACAACCCTCTTTGAAGCTGTGTCGATATTCAGGTGATGCCGGCCTGCAAACGACGGCTTTCTGCGCTTCCGGTGCTCACGTACCGAAAAGTACGCTCCGCTCCGGTTCTCGAAAGCCATCGTTTTCGGCTCGGCCTGACCTGAATCTCAACACACCTTCTCCGCCCATCAAATCCTGAAGGAAAGAAAAAATGGCAGACGCCTATACCCGCATCGCGGACGCGATCGTTCCGTCCGTCTACGCACAATACTCGTTCGAGGAGCACGTCCAGTCGCTCGAGATCTACCAGGCCGGGATTCTGTTTTCCGACCCGGCCATCGCCTCGAAACTCTCCATGGGCGGGCGTTCCGTCGACATGCCAGGCTGGAAGGATCTCGGCAACGATCCGTCCGAGCCGGTCAACGACGATCCGGCCGACTCGATCGAGATGAAGAAGATCGGTGCGCGCCGCGAGGTCGCCGCCCGCAATGTCCGCGCCCAGGCGTGGGGCATTCCGGACCTGACCTCGATCCTGGCCGGCGACGACCCGCAGAAGCTGATCGTGCGCCGCCAGACCGAATACTGGCAGCGTGCCAACAAGCTGACGCTGCTCGGCATCCTGAAAGGGGTGCTGGCCGACAACGTCGCCAATGATGCCAGCGACCTCGTCCGCATCACCGGCGCCTCCATCGTCGACACCGACATCATCGAGGCCGCCTATCTGATGGGCGACCGCGCCGACAAGTTCAAAACGATCTGGATGCACTCCAAGCAGATGAAGGCGCTGAAGCTCGCCGACCTCATCGACTATGTGCCGCCGTCCGAGCAGGGCGGGCCGCTGATCCCCTATTATATGGGGCTGCGGGCCGTCATCGATGACGACATCCCGGTCGCGGCGGGCGTCTACACGGCGTTCATGTTCAAGGACAAGGCAATCCTGTGGAACGAGCTGCTGGTCAATACCGAGGGCGGGCCGCTGGAGTTCGACCGCAAGCCGCGCCAGGGCCATGGCGGCGGCGTCACCGAAATGGTCGCCCGCCGGCATTTCGTCCCGCATGTGCCCGGCACCCGCTTCCTCGACGCGTCGACGGCGGGTGAGTTTGCGACCGATGCCGAACTGGCGCTGGCGGCGAACTGGGACCGCACGGCGTCGAGCGTCAAGCACATGACGTTCATTGCACTGAAGACGACCGAAGCCTGAGAGACCGTTTGGAAACTCTACTCTGGCGGCCATCTGATGGCGTTTTCTGCGCTTCCGGTGCTCACGGACCAAAAAGTCCGCTGCGCGCCGGTTCTCGAAACCACCACCATATGACTCGCCAGAGCGAATTTCGAAACGGTCTCTGAGCGGACCGGAAGGGGTGGGGCGTCAGAGTCCCGCCCTTCTGGACGCCAGGTCGGCCGATGTGGCTAATCCCAATTCACGCGCCGTGCTGCCCCAGAATTGTTGTTGTTGCACATTGATCAATCGCCGCCACCAAACGGTTACACAAGCGGGCGATGCTGCCATGTCTTTGCAATGGGAGGGTAACCATGAATATGACCTACAAGGCAGTTCAGGATGTGCTTCGAAAAGCCGGCATTGTCATAAGCAAAAAGGGCGAACTTCACCGCATCAACTTCTTCAGCGGTCTGGAAAACACCGCCTACTACACGACGAGCCTCGAGGATGCGCTTGAGCGCGGTTTGGCAATGGCGAGAGGCGCCGAAAGGTTGCCAGCAAGCGCCTTTGCCAAGTCGCGCGGGCGGCCGACGAGCGCACACTTCGGCTGACGCGTCATCGCCGCGTTGCGCGGCGATGTTGTGAAATAATATCACGTGGCGCACGCTGGCAGTTTTCCAGCGGTTGCATTCCTTGGCGCCCCCCTCTGTCCTGCCCTCTTTGCCCAAATTTGGCATCTCCCCCACTTGGGGGGAGATCGGCAGCTTCACCGATAACGCCCTATACTTCAACGTTGGCGATTGAAAGCCAACGCGACATCCTATCTCCCCCCGTGTGGGGGAGATGCCCGGCAGGGCAGAGGGGGGCGCGACGGATCGCGACCTTCCTCACAATCCCACCCCACTCATGTCCTGCTTTTCCCGATCCACACAGACGGAGGCCTAAAACCATGGCCATGACCCCGCTCGACATCGCCAACATGGCGCTTGGCGTTCTCGACGAGGCGCCGGTCGACAGCCTTGATCAGGATGTCAAACCGGCCCGCCTGCTCAACCTGCATTTCGACCTGACCCGCGAGGCGGAACTGATGAAACATGCCTGGGTGTTCGCAATCCTGGCGGCTGCCGTCGCCGGGTCCGATACCGGCAGTGGCGCGGGCACGCTGAACATTGCCTATGAATTGCCCGTGGACTGCCTGCGGCCTTTACCGCTGACCCACAATGGTGAGCCGGATGGCGTGCCGATCGCGTGGCGCCAGGAAGCCGGGCTGATTTATTGCGACCGGCCGGGGCCGCTGATCATCCGCTACGTCGCCAACCTCACCGACCCGAACGACTGGGACCCGACGTTCACCGAAGTGCTGGTCGCAGCGCTTGCCGTCAAGATCGCGCATCCGCTGACCCACAAGGCGGGCATGATCGACATCGCCCGCGGTGCCTATAGCGCGGCGCTGGACGCGGCGTTCCACGCCAACGCCATCCAGCGTGGCGGCAGGTTTTCAACATCGTCCTGGGCGATCCAGCGCGGCGACAACCGGTTCTGGCGCGCCTGATGACGATGCTCTATCCCATCCAGGACACCTTCGTCCGTGGCGAGATCAGTCCGCGATTGCACGCCCGCGCCTCGCTGGACCTTTACCGGGCCGCACTCTCGCGGTGCGAAAATTTTTTGACGCTCCCGCATGGTGGCATCCGCAAGCGCGGCGGCACCTATTTCTGCGCCGAGGTGAAGGATTCTTCCAAAGCAACGCGGCTGATCCCGTTCATCTTCTCGGCGGACCAGGCCTATGCGCTCGAATTCGGCAACCTCTATATTCGCGTTTACGCCTATGGTGCCCGCGTCGGGGTGGTTGAGGTGGTGACGCCATACCTGGAGGCCGATCTGTTCGATCTTCAGTTCGTTCAGTCAGCCGACCAGATGTGGATTGTCCACAAGGATTACATGCCGCAGGTGCTTACCAGAACGGCGCACACCACATGGACGCTGGCCGAGTTCGTCTTTCTCGACGGCCCATACGACGACATCAACACCACGGCGACCACACTGATGCCCGCCGAGAGCGGCGCTATTCACCCAATGATGACCAGCAACACCCTGCCATCTGGCACCGCCGCAAGTTCCGCCGGCACTGCCTGGCATGCGTTCGACCGTGACAACAAGACAGTTATAACGTTCGGTACGACCACCGGCGACGTGTCCTATGATTTTGCAGGCGCTGCGACAAAGGTGTGCGACGCTTACTGGATACAGACTAGGGCGAACGGCGGCTCCAGAGCACCGGTGTCATGGGATTTCCAGGGCTTTGACGGCACCAACTGGATCTCGCTTGACAGCCGGACGGCGGAAACCGGCTGGTCGCGCGGCGAAGTACGCTTCTACGAATTCCAGAACGAGACGGCCTATCAGTCCTATCGGATAGTGCTCAACGGATCCGAGGGCGACGACAACATGGACATAGCCGAGATGGGCTGGCACGAGGATGGCGATACACAGACGCCGTTCAATCTCACAGCGTCATCGATCGTCGGCATCAATGACGGCACCGGGTTTCAGACCAGCGATGTCGGCCGCGCCATTCGGCTGCTCGGCTCGGATGCGATCTGGCGCTGGGCGCGCATCGTCAGCCGCACAAGCACGACCGTGGTCACTATCCGACTGTACGGCCATGCCCTGCCAAATCTCAGTCCTATCGCCCGCTGGCGCCTCGGCACCTTCGTTCCCGGCAAGTATGTTCAATCCGGTTCGCTCTATGAGGAGCGTCTCGCCTTCAGCCGCAAATTCTCCGTCTATGCCTCAGCAACCGGCGATTTCGAGAACTTCGCTACCGGCGAGGAAGATGACGATGCTTTGGAATTTGTCCAGGCCGGCGGCGGGCAGGCCAATGACATCACATGGATTGCGGAATCCGATGGGGCGCTGGTCATTGGCACCCTGGGGGGCATTCGGGCGCTGTCGGGCTCGGGCATCGATGAAGCGCTGACGCCGTCATCCTTCAAGAACCGCCGCTCGCGCACCTTTGGCTGCGCGCCATTGCGCCCTGTCGACGCCGGGCAATCGTTCCTGTTCGTCACCAGGTCGCGCAAATCGATCGCCGAATTGACCCAGAGCGCGACAGGCAAATTCACCTCGGAGGATGTCGGCCAGGTTTCCGAGCATATCCCGAAGCAGGGTGTCGTCGAACTGGCGTTCCAGACCGATCCCGACCCACTCCTGTGGTTCCCGCTCGATAATGGCGAGTTGGGGGGATACACGCACCAGCCTTCGCAGGAAGTCCGCGGCATGCACCGGCATCGCATCGCCGGGTCTTTCTCGGGTGCCGCGTTCTCAGATTCAGCATGGGGAATGGTCGAGAGCGCCGTGGTGACGCCGGGGCAGGACGGCAATGACGATCTGTGGCTGATCGTCAAGCGCACCATCGGCGGCGCCACCAGGCGCACTATCGAAATCAAGTCGGTGCCGTTCGAATATGGCGAGGTCGCCGACGCATTTGAGGTCGATTGCGGTCTGACCTACAGCGGTGTGGCTACAGTCACGGTCACAGGGCTCGATCATCTCAACGGCGAGACCGTCGACGCCCTGGCGGATGGTATCGTCTATCATGGCCTCACGGTGGCCGCTGGGGCTGTTTCCTTGCCTGGTGGGGCAATGGCGGCCAAATGGCAGGTGGGTCTACCCTATGAGGCCAGCGCCGACACGCTGGAGCTCGATGTCGGCGGCAGGGATGGCTCCATCGTCGGCCGGCGCAAGAAAGTCGCAAAAGTCATTCTGTCGCTGTTTGAGACGGATACGACCGGGCTGGAGATTACGTCGATGCAGCGTGGCCGGTGGGAGCCGGTTCGTGTTCCCTCGGTCGTGGCGCCTGACAGTTCGGCCAACCTGTTCACCGGCAATGTCGAGGTGCCGATCGATGATTCGTGGGAAGGGCAGGGGCGGCTGAGAATCCGCCATACCAACCCGACGCCGTGCACCATCCGGGCGTTCACGCCGGTGTTTGACAGTGAGGCGTAGTTGAAACTGCCGATCTCCCCCCTTGAGGGGGAGATGGCCGGCAGGCCAGAGGGGGTCGGTACGACCTACGCAGCCTCCTGTCGCGGGCGAGAACGCCGGCGCTTCACGCGAGACGACCCCCTCTGTCGCTTCGGCGACATCTCCCCCTCAAGGGGGAGATTGGCGCCCCGCCCTTCCATCACTCCCAAAAAAGGACCCCGCTCAATGACCCCATCGCCCCATGCCGAAGCTCTCGGCAGGGCGCGGACGGCTGCCGATTTTGCTGCCGTCATCGCCTTGCTCGACAGCGACCTCAAAAATGCTGCCGCCCGCAAACTGGAACTGGAAAAGGTCAAGGGTCGTGCGCTGTTCGGCCGTGGCGACCTCGCGGCGACACGCATTGCGCTCTCCGAGGCCAACGCCGTCGTTGCGCTGCTGGAAAAAACCCGTGAGGCGGCGAACAAGCGCCGCGCCGCCGCGCAAAGCGAAGACTGCGTCGACATCGCAGCACTTGCCGACGAGATCAGGGCAAACGCCGCTTCCCTCGACGAGCGCTGGCGCATGGCCCACTGGCTGGTCGAGCAGCTGCGCCAGCAATTGTTCGACGCCGATGCCTTGCGCGGTGCCGTCGCCACCGCCAACAGCCAGCTCGACGCCGCCGGCGTCGCCAACCTGAAAATCAACCCGACCGCCATCCGGCGCGCCGCCGTGACCGGGCGGCGAGCGACAGCTCCGGCTCGTCTCAGCGCGGCAGCGATCCAGGCCGACAGACTGCTTCTGTCGCTGCTCAGCCCCGGCGGTGCGCTCGACCCGCGACCGGCGCTTGGCGCGCCGGTCGGAGGCATCGCGGGTCGATATTCGCTGCGTGGCCGGGGCCGCGGCTGACCATGTGCACGCTTGCCCTTATCGGCACGGCTCTCTCGGTCGGCGGCGCGCTAATCGAAGGCCAGCAGTCGCGGCAGATGGCCGACTACCAGGCCAGCGCCTATGAGCAGCAGGCGCAGGCCGACGCGCAAGCCGCCGCCTTCGAGCAGGCCCAGGAGCGCCACAAGCAGGATCTGTTGCTGTCGCAGGCGCGCGCCCGGGCCGGCGCCTCGGGCGTCGCCCTGTCAGGCTCGCCGACCGAGGTGCTCGCCGCCAATGCAAGGCAGGGCCAGCTCGACATCAAGGCGATCCAGTACGGCTCGCAGCTGCGCCAGAACAATTTGACCTCGCAGGCCGCGATCTCGCGCTTTTCCGGCAGGCAGGCGGCGGCTGCCTCGATCTTCAGGGCAGGCGGCAATCTCGTGTCCGGCCTTTCCGGGCTGTACGACCCGAAGAAAGCGGTGACGTTCGGCAACAGCGCCTTTCCGCCGGCGCCGGGCGGAGGGCTTTACTGATGGCGACCATCCCCCTCCAGCTCGCCCAGCGCCGGCTCGATACCGGCAGCGTGCTTTCCTATCCCGACAGCTCGCCGGTCGGCGCCGCCATGCAGGGCTTTGGCGACGAGCTCTCGGCCGTCGCCGAGCGTTTCCGGCAGCAGAAGCAACAGCAGGACGCGTTCGACGCCGAGGTCATCGGCCGCGAGTTGAACGGGCAGATTGCCCAGGCCGAGAAAGAAGCGATCCAGAATGCGCCGGCCGACGGCCGCGGCCTGCACGACGCCATGTATGGCCAGGCGCGCAACGGTGTCGTCAAGCCCGGCCTGTTCGACAAGATTTTCGACAGCACCGTGCCAAAAATGCCGGAAAGCCAACGCGCCAGCTTCATCAGGCAAAAAGAGGCGTTGAGGCTGGCCGGCTCGGCGCGCATGGCCGCACAGCAATATGCGCGCCGCCAGAACTATGAGCAGGCCGAATGGTCCAAGGCGCAGGCTGCGGAACTCAATGCCATCGCGCAGAGCGACCCCGACGACAGCGCGACGTTCGAGGCGATCAGGCGGAGCGGGTTCGACTTCATCGCCAAGATGGGCAGCCCGGTGGCCCGGCAGCTGGCCGAAACCGGCTGGCGCAGCAACACGGCAAAGGCGCTGGCCCAGGCGATGCTCGCCAAGGATCCGAGGCGCGCTGCCGAAATGCTGGGTGCTGCGCCGGCCGCGCAGGCCGGTGACGGTGAAACCACAGGCGCTGATGGCACTGATCCGTCGGCGAAAAACCCGAATTGGCCCGCTTCGGGCGACGACCGCCTTGCTGATCTGACGCCCGACGACAGGGTTGCGCTCGCCCGGCTGGCCGGCGATAAGAGCGACGGCGGCCTTTCTTACAACACAGACTTGTGGTTCTGGATTTGAAATTCCCATGCGCTGATGCGATCATTGGCAAATCCACCTCGCCCATGCAGGCTTCTCAGATGAAGGACTGACCCTACCTTGTTGCGCCTAGATTCTTTTCCGATGCTGGCAAGGATCGTTTTTCCGATCACGTTGGCCGGCGTTCTCCTGCTCACGCTTCTGCCGGCGCGGTTCTTGCCGGAACTCGGCAGGGCCGTCACGCTTTACGACGACAAGCTGCAGCACGCCATCGCCTTCGCGGTGCTGGCGGCCCTGGGAAGCCTCGGCTGGCCGGAACGCAGGACAAGGCTGATTGTCCTCCTCGCCTTTACCGGCGCGGCGATCGAGGTGCTTCAGGGCGCGCAACTCATCGGGCGCGACCTGGATGGGTTCGACTGGGTTGCCGACTGCGCCGGCATGGCGTTGGGACTGACAATCGCCGGGACAAGCAGGCGCGTTGGCAAGCGCGTCGGCGGATTGCCGTAGGCCGTCATCCCAGGGCGAAGCAAGGAGCGAAGCGACGCAGACGCAGACCTTGGGATAACCGAGCTGCGGCGGATCAGAGTAAAAGCGTAGCGATCCTTCGCGCCCCCTCTGTCCTGCCGGACATCTCCCCCACTTGGGCCACTTGGGGGGAGATCGGCCGCCATCTCCGCTTTCGCCAACCACCAACCTTGCGAAAAGGACGCTGTCCGCGAAGCTGCCGATCTCCCCCCAAGTGGGGGAGATGTCCGGCAGGACAGAGGGGGGCGGTGTCCCTCGGCGATCAAAGGTTCTGCACCGCCAGCAGCGCTCCGAGGTAACGGAAGGATCCCTCCGATGTCACGGAACGGATCCCAGGGTCTGCGCTGCGTCGCTTCGCTCCTTGCTCCGCACTGGGATGACGAAGGCGCGGGGGTTCGGCCAATCGCCGAGGTGCCATGGACCGGGCGTCCCGCGCCCGCTGGAATCACTTTCAAGCCTCGCTTCGCGGGGTTTTTTTTTATGGAGCAAGCCTGATGGCTCGACCCGCAACTGCTGCCGTTCGCCTTCTGACCGGCGAACGCGAACCCGTGCGCCTGGCGACCACGGCCAGTATCCTGCTGCATCGCCTGCAGACCATCGACGGCGTGCCGGCTGAGGTCGGCGACCGCGTGCTGGTCAAGGACCAGGCCGACCCGACGCAGAACGGCATCTACACGGTGAGCGAAGGCGAATGGTTCCGCGCCGCCGACGCCCGCACCGCCCGCACCTTGCAGAAGGGAACGACGGTTCACACCCAGATCGGTTCGGTCAATGCCGGCCGGGTGTTTGAATTCAGCGCCGACGAGCCGGTGGTGGGCCGCGATGCCATCGCCATTGCGCCGTTCGTGCCGCCCGACATTGCGGAGGTGGTCGGTGCGGTGGTGACGCTGCGCGATGAAACGCAGGTGCTGAAGCATGCCACCGAGGCCAGCGCCGGCCAAGCCGCCGCCAGCGCGTCCACTTCCGCTGCCAATGCCGGACAGACCGCCGCCGATGTCGCTTCCACCGCGGCCAACCTGGCCGGCGCCCAGGCGGCACGCGATGCGTCGCTGTATGGCAAGGGCATTTTCCCGACGATCGCGGCGGCGGTCGGATTTGGCGTTGCTGGTTTTAGCGCCCTGGTCGGCGGCGCCGGCGGCACGGACGGCACTTTCGATCTGGCGTTTACCGGCGGCGCCGGTTCTGGCGCCGCAGGACGCTTCGTTATCGCTGGCGGTGCTGTGACGATCATCCTGATCACGGCACCCGGTTCCTACACGGTCGCGCCGAGTTTCAGCTTCGCCGCGTCTGCGGGACTGGCCGGCGCAAGTGCGGCGGCGGTTTTGGGCCGGAATGTCGAGGTTGGTGAGTACTTTTGGACCGAAGTTTCAGCCGGCATCATGGGAATGTACACCGTTGCGGCCGGGCCGGTTGCCGTCGACACCGGTGTTCGCGCGTCGGCAGCGGAAGTTGTCGCCTTGATCGGGTCGCGGACGGTCGGGCCGGTTGCTATCACGGGCTCTGTCGGCGGCACGGCTGTTGTCAACAACAGCGTCTATTATTGGCCGGGCTCACTGTCAGCCGTCGATGAGTTTCTTTCGAGCCTGGAACTCGGCTTTGGTGCAGGGGCAGGAACAATCCATGTCGTAATTGCCCACGTCGAGGGCGATGGCGCGTTAACTCTCGTCTCTGAACAAACCATCCCTGTCGTGGCCGGCCCGTCTTCCGTCAATTCGGGGATCTCGATCCTGAAGCCAGCCGGCAGCGTCATGGGCCTGCAACGGACAGGGGTCGGCACCTGGTATTATACGGCGGGAGCCATTCCGAACGGCGAAAGCAAGTGGTTCACGGCGACGGTTCCTACGTCACACACCGTCAAGACCGTCGACTTTGTCAATGGTCCGCAATGGAAAGCCACTTTCACGGGCGAAGTCGGCACGAAGGCGCGTGCAGCCTACGAGATCGCAAACGATCTGGTCGACATCGTCGGCACAGAGCAGGTGGTCGGCTGGCCGAACCCGGTCTACACTGGCACGAATACCCCGGCGAACTACAGCGTCGTCATGCAAACGCCAGCGCCGGCCGATGGTTACATCACCGAAATCGATGTCGGTGCCAGCGGGGCCGGCACGGCCAACATTCACGTCATCCAGTACAATGGCGACCTGACCGTCAACGTGATCAGCACGCACCAGATCGCGTTGGCCAATGGTGTGAGCGAAATCCCCCTCAGCATACCGATTGCAGCGGGGCAGTACCCGGCAATCAGCGGCGGCGGCTATAAGTTTCAGAACAGCGTCAACCCGCAAGGCATCCCCGCATGGACTAGGTCTGGCGTGCTGTCGAACGGCGCTATTGTGGCATCATCGACCCTGCACCGCTATGAGGTTGCGTTCACGATCAAAACTGGCCTCATCGCCGACGCTGCGCGGGCTCTGACAGGCGGCACACAGAACACCGGCATGAACCTGCTGGCGGACGCCGACCCGAATGGCGTCGTTGACGCGACCGCAATCTTTGCCTCGGCCGCTGCTGCCCATCCAAACCCGTATGTGCCGCCCGGCAGCTTCGCGTTGACGGCTATGCCTAAATGGGGTGACGGTTTTTGGGGACCAGGAAAGCCGTTCGTCGGCGGCCGGAGGTTCTTCGTTCCGGCCCGCCCGTCGCTGTTTAATCTCTATGATGGCTTCCGGGCCAAGATGGCAGAGCATATCGCCAACAACGATGTGCTCTGCTTGATCGCCGATAGCATCGGTCATTGGGCGTTGGCCAGCAATGGCCCGGCGCATTGGTTTAATCGAGTTACCCAATTTGCCAATCTCGGCATTGCCGATGACGAGCCGGGCATGACGGCGCTGCGGCCAAGCTCCACCTATACGCCGGCCTTCTTTGGCGTTGCGACCAGCGGAACCGTCTCGACGGGAACGCGCGGGCCACTTGGCGAAAGCATCATCCTTGCGGATGGCGCGTCCCTGGCGTTCACTGGAGCTTATGAACAGGTCGATGTCCACTACACCCGGGACGCCGGTCAAGGTTCGCTTGCCTTCGCTTTCGACGGTGGCGCGGCGTACAAGACCGTCAATGCTGCCGGCGCTCTGGCGCTCGATCAATATTCCGGCCCGTCGATGACGGGGCAGGCTGCCAGCGGCAATTACACACTGACGGCGGTAGGCGGCCCTGTCGAAATAACCGGGCTTATCCGTCTTGGAATCAAGGTGCCGGGATCCCGTCCTCGACTGCGCTCACTGCGCGCCGCGCATGGGAGCTATACCTTCGCGTCGTTTAATATGGCGCGCCTTACATCAGCAATCGTCCAAGCGAGCTATGCTGGCGGCAAGATCGTGCCGATACTCGCGCTTGGCATCAACGACAGTTTTGGTACCGCGCCGGCTACGATTTCAACGAACATCACTGCGGTGCTTAATACGCTGGAGGCAGCTGCCGCACCTCGCATCCTTGCGATGCCGCCGACGCGCCCGTCTTCGGCCTGGGATGGTAGCTACACTGGAGGGCGGACTTACGACGCGGCGCTTGGCGCTATCCGCCAGACATACCGGTCACGAAACGTGCTGACGATCCCGATTGATGGTTTCGATTATATCGACGCTGGAGCCTATCAAGAGGGGCTTCACTTCAACGACGTCGGCCATGACAGCAACGCCTTGCGCTTCATCGAATATGTCGCGGAGAGGGGATAGGCAAATGGCACAGGCAATTCAGCACAAGGGTGAGACGGTAGCCAAACTCCGGGAAGGCGAGGAGTGGGTCGTTGTCGGCACCAAGATCGAGCGGCATGGGCTCCCTCACGTCGACACTGTAGATGTCGGACGAGCTGCATCCGAATGCAGCCGGCAGCCTGCGCCATGCCACCTATGACGCCGAATGCCTGCGTCAAATGGTGCGTCGGGGTCTCTTCGATGCCTAGACTGAAATGGTGGCGTGTGGCAGATGTTCGCAGATGCGTATCTTCTCCACTATTCTCGCTGTTCGCCGCCGCTTTTCGTCTTGGATCGCCACAGGCGCCGCAAGGGAGAATGCCGTCATCGGGCCGCGCACGAAGTTCGGTGCCGGGGCGGAGATCTTCAATATTCATGGCGACAGGTCCCGGGTCTCAATCGGCGCGGACAGCCATCTGGACGGACATCTGCAGGTCTTCGCCCATGAGGGTCGGATCAATATCGATGACTGGTTCTACCTTGGTCCAGGCTCGACGATTTGGTCATCGGATCCGGTGGGGATCAAGATCGGCAAACATGTCCACGTCTCGTGGGGGGTGGCGATCCACGATACCAACTCGCATCCCATGGACCCGCAGAAGCGTTTTGCGCAGATGCAGGCCATCTTTCGTGAAGGCCATCCGCGCGTCGATCCAGGCATCCGCTCAGCACCGATCACAATCGGAGATGATGTCTGGATCGGCAACAGTGCCATGATAATGAAGGGTGTCACGATCGGCGACCGGGCGATAATTTCAGCCGGCTCAATCGTACGGTCGGATGTTCCGGCCGACGCTTTGGTGCGGCCGGACCGCGACCTAGTGAAATGAAATGATGCCTTCGCTCATCAATGAGCGTCGTCCCATCATAGAGCGCCAACCATTCGCTTGCGCCAAGGCGCGGGCGAATGGCAACAGGCTAATGACGACTGTCTTGCGGCTTGTTGTGAGGCTGGCTGTTCGACCACCAGACAAAATACAGCGAACCCACCTTCATGACCGGCACGCGGCGCTCGCGTTCGCGCCCCCGCAATTCGCGATAGACTTTTACCTTCAAGGTGCCGCCCGGCAGTTTGATGCGCACGGCCATCGGTTCAACTCCGCTGTGCAATTCAATGATGATGTGCGACGCAGCAATTAGAGAACTTCCCCAGCCGACGAGTCAACCGCCGATGAGCGCGTTTGTTGGCTTGACCGGAAGGGTTCAAGCGCAGCCGCCCGAGGACGGCTTTTTCGGGCCGTCAAGGCGCTGCCTGAGATCGGTTGGGATCGTCGTCGGGCTGTCGTTCAACGGACGCGGCCGGTTCGACCACCAGCTGAAATACAGCGAGCCCAGCTTCAGAACCGGGATGCGGCGGGCGCGCTCACGCTCGCGCAACTCCCGATACACCTTCATCTTCAAGGTGCCGCCCGGCAACCTGATACGCACTGCCATTGCTCCCAACCCCCGTTGTGCAATGCAGCGACCTAGAGAGCTTCCGTGGCGGAAGTGTCGAGGGCTGATCGTTGATTATTTCTGCGGCTGTTTCCGGGGCCGGTTCCAGAACGGTCCGGGCGCAGGCTCGGGATCATCAATTTGGCGGGCGTCCGGACGGACGATCCGAAATGCTGCTCGGCCACCAGACGATGAAAATAGTCTCCAAGCCGCCAGACCGGGACTTGGCGCTTCTGCTCGCGGCGGCGCAGCTCGTCCTTTTTCTTGATCTTCAGTGTCCCGCCCGGAAGCCTGATCCTGATTGTCACGCGCCCTCCGCACCTGTTCCCATGGGGTATGAACGGTTCATGGGAGCAGTTTATTCCGGCTAAGCGGTTTCCATCCCGATGGCAATACGGATCGAGCTGTTCTCAACTGGTCAATGCCGTCAGTTGAAGAAATTCGCCATGCCCTGGAAGGCCAGGAACGCATAGACGATCGGCCCGGCTATCAGCCCGCAATAGAGGCACAGGATCACCGCCAGCGCGACAAGCAGCGGCTTGTCGCGGCCGACCGCGCAGAGCTCGGCCTTCACCGTCCAGCGCGCCGTTCCTTCGTGTTGCGACATCGGCAATTCCCCTCAGCCTGGGGCCATTTCACACAATCGCCTGCAAACATCAACCGGGCGCCTGCAAACATCAACCGGGCGCCTGCAAACATCAAGCTGGCGCCTGCAAACATCAACCTGGGAAAGGACAAGACCATGGACATGACGTTCAAGGGCGCCGCCAGGCGCCTCGACGATCTCGATCTGCCAAGACTCGGCGCCAGCATTGGCGTCGGCGAAGACGAGATCCACGCCTTTCTCGATGTCGAAACCAGCGGGCATGGCTTCGACGCCCAGGGCCGGCCGGTCATCCTGTTCGAGCCGCATGTGTTTTATCGCAATCTGGCGGGCGCGGCTCGGGCAAAGGCGGTAGCGGCCGGCCTTGCCTATGCCAAATGGGGCGAAAAGCCTTATCCCCGCGACAGCTATCCGCGCCTGAAAGCCGCCTGCGCCATCGACGAGACGGCGGCGCTCAGATCGGCGTCATGGGGGCTCGGCCAGGTTCTCGGCGAGAATTTCAGGGCGGCCGGCTTTCTGACCGTGCAGGCGATGGTCGAAGCCATGATGGCGGACGAGGCGCTGCAGCTGGCGGCGGCGGTCAATTTCATCGCCGCCAACCGGCTCGACGGCAGATTGCGCAAGCATGACTGGGCCGGCTTCGCCAAGGGCTACAACGGCGCATCCTATGCGAAGAACGCCTACGATATCCGGCTTGCCGAGGCATTCCGCAAATGGTCCGGGATCAGGGACACGCCGCCCCCTCCGGCGCCGGTTCCGATCCCGCAGCCGCCGCAACCGAAGGGTTCCACGCCCGCCACGGCAGAGCCGGGCAAAGCCGGAGTGCGGCGCGGACCGTTTTCCGGATCGTTGTCCGGATTATGCGCCGCAGTGCTGGCTCCGTTGGTTGCTGCAATCCTCTCCCTGTTTCGAAAGGCCCCCTCCTTGTTTCGAAAGGTAAAGCCATGAACTGGTTCAATACCAACGCCGCGCACAATCTGATCAATGTGCTGATCCTGCTGCTCACCGGCCTGGTCGGCTTCGACTGGACGCTGTTCGGCATCGACGCCGCCCTGGCGCTAAAAATCACCGGGGTGCTGGCCCTGCTCAAGATCCTGATCAATGTCGTGCGCGACGGCGTCGCCGGCCTCGTCAGAAACCAGCCTGCCGTGGAGGGCAATTGAGATGTGGGTGCTTTCGATGCTGGGCGCGCTCGCCGGCAACACGACGATCTTGGCGATTTTTGCCGCGCTCGTCGGCGGCATCGGCCTGTTTGTCGCCGGCGGTCGGGCCAACAAGGATGCGGCCAGGCGAGCGGCGGAAAAACGCGCCGCCGTCGAGGAGCGCCTCGAAATGGACCGCGAGGCGACCGATGCCGAACGCGCGGCGCGCGACCTGCCGGACGAAGCCGCACGGCGGGAGGCGATGCGATGGGCAAAGCGCTGATGCTGCTGCTCGGGTGCCTGTTGCCCAAGTGCCTGCTGTTTGGCGGCCTGCCGCTCGCCGGGTGCGCAACGCCGGTTTCGCCGGCGCGCCAGCTCTGGTGCGACCACAACCAGCCGCGCCGTGCGTCCGCCGCCGTCGTCGCCGCCATGACGCGGCCGGAGCTCGACGAAATCAATGCCTACAACGGCAAGGGCGCCAGATGGTGCGGGTGGAAGCCATGATACAGGAACTTCTCGACGCGCTCGGCATCAAGGCGCCGGTGGTGGTCGCGGGCCTTTCCGGCGGCATTTTGCGAGCCTTGTCGCGCCACCGCTACAAGGTTCGCGAGATGGTGGCGTCGCCGATCTGCGGCGCGCTGGCGGCGGCCTACCTGACATTGCCGGTGGTGCATTATTTCCGCGCCAGCGGCCTGGCGATTCCGGCCAACGACGACACCACGACGCTGGCCGCGGCGTTCCTCATCGGCGTCTTGGCGATGTGGATCTCGGACATCGTCTTCGAAGTGGTGGTCAGGCGGTTCAAGCCCGAGAAGGAGGAGTGAGATCGCGGGTTGTGTTGTTGCGCCCTCGTGCCGTTGCGCAGGGTGCGGAACCACGGGCGAAGCTGCGCGTTAGGCACGACCTTTGCAAGGATGCAGCATGCCAGCTCGCTCAATCGTCCCGACAGCCGCAGCGATCCTGATCGCCGCCACAAGCATGGCTTACGGCCGGCCGGATGCGCGCACCATGACATGCGAACAGACGCAGCAGCTGATCCAGAGCCGGCGCGCCGTCGTCCTGTCCACCGGCCGCAACACCTATGATCGATATGTCCGCCAATACGGCAATGAGTGCGACTGGCCCGAAGCGCCCGTCACCTCCTACATCAGGACGCTTGACGGTCAATGTCGGGTCCATCGATGCGAGGAACCGGTTCTCGGATTGCGATGATGCGCCATTAAAGTCCGGGATCAAACACCTAGGGGTCTGCGCCGCGTCGCTTCGCTCCTTGCTTCGCCCTAGGATGACGAAGGTGTAGTAGCGTATGGCTAATCGCCAGCGTTGGAGATTGGTGCTAGAAGCAGCCGGCGCCTGATCCAAGGTCTCTTCCCGCGACGTCTCTTCGCCCCGACCACCAAGGTGGGCCGATGCGCTAAAAGCCGAAGGTTGCGGAACCACGGGCGAAGGTGCGCGTTGGGCACGACCCTTGAGAGGATCTATCATGCCAGCTCGCCCAATCGTCGCGACAGCCGCAGCGATCCTGATCGCCGCCACAAGCATGGCTCACGCCCGGCCGGATACGCGCGCAATGACATGCGAACAGACGCAGCTTCTGATCCAGAGCCGGCGCGCGGTGGTGCTGACCACCGGCCGCAACACCTATGACCGCTATGTCCGCCGGTTCGGCAATGAATGCGACTGGCCCGAAGTGCCTGTCGCCGCCTATGTCAGGACGCTTGACGGTCAATGCCGGGTCCATCGATGCGAGGAGCCGGCGTTCTTTTTCCCGGACTAGCGGGTCTTCGTCATCCCAGGGGGAGCAAGGAGCGAAGCGACGCGGAAGCGTAACGAGCAGGGTTGCGCATGCAAGCGCCGTTCTGGGCCGCTGCATTTTTCGGCCTGGGTAACGGCATGGATCCCAGGGTCTGCGCCGCGTCGCTCCGCTCCTTGCTTGCCCTAGGATGACGAAGGCATGGTGGGATTTGGCCAATCGCCAGCGTTGGCGATTGGCCGGCGACCGGCCGGCAGCTAAGGTCCCACGGCCTCTAGGATTAGCCAAACCACCCCTCCACTTCGTCATCCCAGGGTCTGCGCCGCGTCGCTACGCTCCTTGCTTGCCCTGGGATGACGAAGGCGTGGTGGGATTTGGCTAATCGCTAGCGTTGGCGATTGGCGGTTGCAGGCCAGAGGCCCCGCTCTAGAAGCCGAAGAACTGCCAGCCGACCAGGTAGCCAAGCGCGACGACCACCAGGGGAAACAAGGCTGGCGCCAGCCGGCTCAGGGCGGAGCTCCTTGCCGGCTCCCTTGGGGAACTTCTTTCGGCGTTTCCGAGGTTCTTGGTCATTCCGCTATAGTAGCAATCGCTGATTAACGATTCCCCAACATGCCGCGCCCGATGCCGTGCCCGCGCGATGGAGCCGGGCGGCTTGCTGCAGGCGGGAACCAATCGCCGCCAACCGGCTTTGGCAAAGAGCGATCGTTCGCGCGGAGGCGTTCGACATGAAACCTTTCGCAGTCCTGCCACTGCTCGGCGCACTGGTGTTGGCGGCGCCGGTTGCCGCCCAGACGGAGAACCAGACACAAGACCAGGCGCCTGCCGGCCACTGCCAGGCCCAGCCGCAGAACGGCGAGCAGCAGCCGCCGCCGCCCGTCAACAACGGTGACAACAACAACCTGACCGACACGCTTGACCCCTGCAACGGCGTGCTGCTGCCGCCGCCGACCGGCGATCAGAGCATGGCCGCACCGCCGCCGGACCAAGGCAGGACACCGGTGCTCAAGCCCGGCGAGGTCCCGGCGCAGCCGCCGAAACCATAGATTGGGGGCATTTGCCGGTCTCGCGCCTGACGTGCCGGCGCCGGCAGGGATTTTTGCCGTAGGGCGGAACATTAGTTATCGCTAAATGTTCTTGTCGAAGCAGTCGATATCACCCCCCTCCGGTATCGCTGCTGATCGGGCAATCCGATCGGCCCGCGCGCTTGGCGACCAAGAACGCGGGCCACTGCCAGCCAAGGCGACGATCAATTAGCCGCCACTCACGGAACAAGAAGGTTTCGTCACGCGTTGGCAATCAGGGCAGAGTCGTCCCGACCGAGGAAGGCAGAGCCCGCAAACCAGACAGGAGAAGACGATGAAAATCCACCTTGTTCCTGCCGCTGCTGGGCTGCTGGCCGGCGTCGGCGTCGCCACCGCAGACCAGGTGATTATCACGCCCGAGCAGCAGACGGTCGTCCGCGAATATGTGGATAGGCACCCGCTGGCGTCGATCAGCCTCCTGGGCGTGGAACTCAACGTCGGTTCCACGTTGCCCGACACGGTTGAACTTCACGAGGTTCCCGACGTCGAATACAGATACGTAGTCGTCGACGATCGCACCGTGCTGGTCGATCCCGGCACCCGCAGGATCGTGCAGGTCATCGACTGACCTTCACCCGCCGCTCTCCCGGGAAGACGCGGGAAGGGCGGCGGCTCGCCGGCAGGCAGCCGGCTGTCGATCGTCTTCGTGGCGGGACGGAAGGAGCCATTTCCATGTTGCCGCATGTCGAATCACTCGATGTGGCCGCATCCGTCGACAAGCTGCTTGCCGAACGGGGCTCGGCCCTGTTGTCGATGAAGGCGTTGATTGCATCCGTGCGTGAGCAAACCGGAACCGAGCGCTCGGACGCGGATCTGGCGGGGCTGATCACCAAGAAGGCGGCACTCCTCGGGGTCGCGGTGCTGTCCGATTTGGGCGGACCAGACTCAGGCCGACCCGATTCTGGCCGACCCGATCTGGGCCGAAGCCCCCAAGACGCCGGTCGAAAATTCAGCTAGAAGTTGTCGCTCACCGATTTGAGCCGAGGAGGCAACAGTGACTGATAACAGGCAGGAACGCATTCGCCGGCGGGCTCACGCGATCTGGGAGCAGGCCGGCCGGCCCGACGGCGCGCATCAGCAGCACTGGAACCAGGCCGCCGCCGAGATCGACGGTGAGGAAAGCCGGCCGAAAAAGACTGCTCGGCCAAAGGCGCCGGCTCGGCCGAAGGAGCCGGCGGCCGGCAAGGTGACCAGTTCAAAGACTGCCCGGCCGCGCAAGGGCTAGCCGCCATCTGATGTAGTGCTCTACGGCGCCCCCCTCTGTCCTGCCGGACATCTCCCCCACGAGGGGGGAGATTGGCAGCTTCGACGACGGCACTCTTCTTG
>NZ_JBVVPZ010000064.1:19336-27821 GCF_055811415.1 Mesorhizobium sp. WSM4846 | reverse complement strand
CCGCGCGGGGCGCCCCCCCCCCCCCCCCCCCCGCCGGCCCCCCCCCCCCGCCCCGGCGGGGTGGTGGGGGGGGGCCCCCCCCCCCCCCCCCCCCCCCCCCCCCCCCCCCCCGGGGGAGGGGCGGCGCCAACCTGGAGCGATTGTCTTTAGCTGAGTGGCTAGCGGACACACCTATTTGCCGGCACGCAGCCCCGCCTCATAGGCCAGGCGTCCCCAGACCGCTATCTCATCCGGATCGTCGAAGGCGCTGTCGGGAACGCTCCAATACGGCATCGACACCAGCTTGCCGTGCCGCGACCCCGTATAGGTCCATTGCCGGCAGCCGGCCGCCTCGAATTCGGGCGCGCTTTCCGCATCGGCTTTCAGCATCAATTCGTCACGAATGACGATGGCGACGATCACGCCGTCGAAATAGATGCCCTTGCCGCCGAACATCTTGCGAATGCTGACCGGTCCGAGGCCTTCGAAAAGTTCGGCAATGCGTTCATTGTCCATGCCGCGATCATGTCACCCGGATTTCCCCTTGTCATCGCCGCAGCCGGCACCATCCTGACAAGTTGAAAGCCAATTTCGTCGGAGTTTTTCATGCCGCTTCTGCTCAAAGGGTCCTGCCGGTGCAATGCCGTCCGCTTCGAGGTGGAAAGCCACACCCCGGTGCCGTTCATGCTGTGCTACTGCTCGATCTGCCGCAAGCAGCAGGGCGGCGGTGGCTTTGCCATCAATCTCGGTGCCGATTTCGAGACGCTGAAAATCAAGGGCAAGCGCCATCTTGGCGTCTACCAGGCCAAGATCGAGGACGACGAGCATCCGCAATGCGAGATCTCGTCAGGCGAGCGGAATTTCTGCAAAAAATGTGGTTCGGCACTGTGGCTCTATGACCGGACCTGGCCGGAACTGGTCCACCCCTTCGCCTCGGCGATCGACACAGACCTGCCGAAACCGCCTGAAAAGGTGCACCTCATGCTGAAATACAAGGCGAACTGGGTCGAGCCCGAAATCGGCAAAGACGACAGGGTCTTCGACGTCTATCCCGAGGAATCGATCGCAGACTGGCACAAACGAACGGGAATGTGGGTGGATTAGCATTTCTTCGCCCCGTTTACGGGTAGGAGATGCCGGCAGGCAGATGAGGGCGGCGCAACCATCACAGGGCCGGCGCTGCCCCTCATCCGGCCCTTCGGGCCACCTTCTCCCCGTAAACGGGGAGAAGGGAAATCAGGCCGATGCGCGCGCCTCGGCCAGGGCCTTCAGATCGGCCGGCTTGAGCTCCACCGATTCGCCGCAGCCGCAGGCCGAGCTCTGGTTCGGGTTGCGGAAGGTGAAGCCGGTGCGCAGCGTCGTCTGCTCGAAATCCATCTCGGTGCCGAACAGGAAAAGCGCTGCCTCAGGCGCGACATAGACATGGGCGCCGTCGCGCTCGATATGATCGTCCTTGGTGTTGGGCTCGGTCACCAGATCGACCGTATATTCCATGCCGGCGCAGCCGCCCTTCTTGATGCCAAGGCGAATGCCATGCGCATTCTCACGGGTCGCGACGATCTCGCGAACCCGATCGGCAGCCTTTGCGGTCATCGTGATGACGGCGAAGCGTCCCATTCTTTTTCTCCGCGTTCGCGCAGGTTCAAGGCCTGCGGAATGAGTCTTCACCTAAAATGGTGAAGTTTTCTGCCTGGCGCAAGTGCGCCTCAATACCAGCCCACCGCGACCTGCGCCTCTTCCGACATGCGGTCGGGCGACCAGGGCGGATCGAAGGTCATGTTGACCTCGACGCCGGAAACGCCTTCGACGGCGCCGACGGCATTTTCCACCCAGCCCGGCATTTCGCCGGCCACCGGGCAGCCCGGCGCGGTCAGGGTCATGTCGATCTTGACCGAGCGGTCGTCCTCGATGTCGATCTTGTAGATCAGGCCGAGCTCATAGATGTCGGCCGGGATTTCCGGGTCGTAGACCGTCTTCAGCGCCGAAACGATGTCGTCGGTCAGCCGTGCCAGTTCGTCGGCGGGAATGGCCGAGGCGGAAACCACCTCATTGGTTACCGTTTCCGACGTGGTCTCAGCGGTGTGGCCTGCATCATCCATGATCGTCATCCGAAGAACGTTCGCGCTTTTTCGAGCGCATCGGCCAAAGCGTCGACTTCGGCTCTGGTGTTATACATGCCGAACGATGCCCTGCATGTGGAGGTTACGCCAAAACGTTTCAACAGCGGCTGGGCGCAATGGGTGCCGGCACGGACGGCGACGCCTTGCCTGTCGATCACCATCGACACGTCGTGGGCATGAATGCCTTGCAGCTCGAAGGAGATGATGGCGCCCTTGTCAGGCGCATCGCCGAAGATGCGCAGCGAATTGATGGCGCGCAGCCGCTGATGGGCATAATCCCTGAGATCGGCCTCGTGGGCGGCGATGCGCTCGCGGCCGATCTTTTCCATATATTCGAGCGCCGCACCCAGCCCGATCGCCTGGACGATCGGCGGCGTGCCTGCCTCGAAACGGTGCGGCGGATCGTTGTAGGTGACGATCTCTTGCGTCACCTCCTCAATCATCTCGCCGCCGCCCATGAACGGGCGCATGCGCTCCAGCATTTCCTTCTTGCCATAGAGCACGCCGATGCCCGAGGGCCCATAAACCTTGTGGCCGGTGAAGACGAAGAAATCGCAGTCGAGGTCCTGCACGTCGATCGGCATGTGCACGGCGCTCTGGCTGCCGTCGACCAGCACCGGAATGCCGCGCGCATGCGCGATGCGGACGATCTCCTTGATCGGCGTCACGGTGCCCAGCGCATTCGACATGTGCGTGATGGCGACCAGTTTTGTGCGGTCGGTCAGCCGTTTCTCGAACGCCTCGATGTGGAAGATGCCGAGATCGTCGACCGGCACCCAGACCAGCTTCGCGCCCTGCCGCTCGCGGATGAAATGCCACGGCACGATGTTGGAATGGTGTTCCATGATCGACAGGACTATTTCATCGCCCTCGCCGATATTGGGCATGCCATAACCATAAGCAACGGTGTTGATCGCCGCGGTCGTGTTCGAGGTGAAGACGATGTTGTCGGTATCAGGCGCGTTCAGAAATCCTTGCACAATCTTGCGCGCGTTCTCAAAGGCGTCGGTCGCGGCATTCGACAGGAAATGCAGCCCGCGATGGACGTTGGCATATTCCTGGGCGTAGGCGTGCTGGATGGCGTCGAGCACGGCCTGCGGCTTCTGCGCCGAGGCGCCGTTGTCGAGATAGACCAGCGGTTTGCCGTAGACTTCCCGCGACAGGATCGGAAAGTCGCGGCGGATCGCCTCGACATCGTAGGGGATGTTTTCGACTTTCTGGTCCATCTCGAAGTCCTTGCTACGCCGCGTTCCTTCCAGCACCCCTCATCCGTCTTGGCGCTACGCGCCAATCCACCTTCTCCCACAAGGGGAGAAGGAGAGGCGCTCTTCCTTCTCCCCTTGTGGGAGAAGGTGGCCGAGCGGAGCTCGGTCGGATGAGGGGTGTTGGCCGAAGCGCCAAACCCTCTCCCACTGTCACCCGTGCGCCGCGAACCAGCCGTCGAGCCTCGTTTCCAGCGCCTCGACGATCGCTTCGTCGTCGAGTTCCTCGATCACCTCGGCGACGAACGCCTTGACCAGCAGGCCACGAGCGGCCTTCTCGTCGATGCCGCGCGCCATCAGGTAGAACAAGTGGCTATGATCGATCTCGGTGACGGTGGCGCCGTGGCCGCAAACGACGTCGTCGGCGAAGATTTCGAGCTCAGGCTTGGTCGAGAACTCGCCGTCATCCGACAGAAGCAGCGTGTTGCAGGCCATCTTGGCGTTGGTCTTCTGCGCGTATTGGTGGACGTTGATGCGCCCCTGGAAGACGCCGCGCGCTCTTCCCGTCACCACGTTGCGGATCACTTCCGTCGAAGCCGTGTGCGGCACCGCATGGTCGAGCACCATGGTCACGTCGGTATGGGTATCACCAGCAAGCAGGTTGATGCCGCGCAGCGTGAAATCGGCGCCTTCGCCTGTCGTTCTGACCACGATCTCCTGGCGCACCAGCTTGCCGCCGGCATTCATCACGAACAGCGTCAGCTTCGCATTTTTGCCAAGATGCGCCTTGAACTGGGCAAGATGCGTCGCTGTATCCGGCTGCTCCTGCACGATCAGCCAGGTCACCTCGGCGCCCTCGTCAAGCAGAAGCTGGCTGACCGAACTGACGAGTGCGGCGCCCTCGCCCGCCTGGCGCTCGACGATCACGGCCTTGGCGCCGGCGCCGACGCGGACGCTGAGGCGGACATGCGTCTGGCCGCCGGCCTGCAGGTTCTGCAGTTCGATCGGCTTGTCCAACTCGGTGCCGTCGGCAATGTCGACAAAATAGCCGTCGGCAACGAAAGCGGTGTTCAGCGCGCCGATGGCATCGTCGGCGCCATAGAGGTCGAGGCCCGGTGCGATGCTGCCGTCGGTCAGCTTCTCCGACAGGCGCTGCACGGCGATGCCCTCAATTTCAGGCATTTTCGCACTCGACACGCCGTTGAGCACCGGCAGGACAGCGGATCCTTCGACGACAGGCGCAATGGCTTTTGGGGCGGCTGCGGGATCGAAATCCGGAACCGAAGTCAATAGGCGGCGCAGGTCGGTGTAGTGCCAGGATTCGATGCGCCGCGTCGGCAGGCCGCTCTTAATCGCCTCGATGGCGTCGTCGCGCTTCAGCATCACCGTGCCGTCGCCGGGCAGCAACGACAGCCGGTCGCTGAAGACGTCGATCAGCGCCGTTTCGGCCGGCGTTCGCTGGGGTGTCGTATGTATGTTCATCGGTCTCGCCTTGTTTGGCTTGCCTTCTTGGCCTTCTGGCATCTCACGCAGCTTGGCCGATCACGCCGGCATAGCCATTGGCCTCGAGGTCGAGCGCCAGCGACTTGTCGCCCGACTTGACCACCTGGCCTCTGTACAGCACGTGCACGCTATCCGGCACGATGTACTGAAGCAGGCGCTGGTAGTGGGTGATGATGACGATGGCGCGGTCCGGCGCGCGCAACGCGTTGACGCCTTCCGAAACGATCTTCAGCGCATCGATGTCGAGACCTGAGTCTGTCTCGTCGAGCACGCACAGCTTTGGCTCCAGAAGCTTCATCTGCAGGATCTCGGCGCGCTTCTTCTCGCCGCCGGAAAAGCCGACATTGAGCGGCCGCTTCAGCATCGCCATGTCCATGTCGAGCAAGGCGGCGGCATCCTTCACGCGCTTCAGGAATTCCGGGATCTTCAGCGGCTCCTCGCCGCGGGCCTTGCGCTGCTCGTTCATCGCCACTTTCAGGAATTCCATCGTCGCCACACCGGGTATCTCCATCGGATACTGGAAGGCGAGAAAAATGCCTGATGTGGCGCGCTCGGCCGGGTCCATTTCGAGGATCGACTGGCCGTTGTAGAGAATGTCGCCTTCGGTCACCTCATAATCCTCGCGCCCGGCGAGGATGTAGGACAGCGTCGATTTTCCCGAGCCGTTCGGCCCCATGATGGCGGCGACCTCGCCGGCTTTCACCGTCAGGTTCAGGCCGCGGATGATCTCGGTGCCGTCATCGACGATGCGAGCATGCAAATTTCTGATTTCAAGCATTTTTTCTTTTCCTGAAAATTTTCGGTCCGGTCAGCCGACCGAGCCCTCGAGGCTGATCCCAATCAGCTTCTGCGCCTCGACCG
Organism: Mesorhizobium sp. WSM4846; assembly: GCF_055811415.1. Classification (NCBI taxonomy): domain Bacteria; kingdom Pseudomonadati; phylum Pseudomonadota; class Alphaproteobacteria; order Hyphomicrobiales; family Phyllobacteriaceae; genus Mesorhizobium; species Mesorhizobium sp. WSM4846. Next base: position 22,156 of record NZ_JBVVPZ010000064.1, on the reverse strand, counting down.
CGAATTCCATCGGCAGTTGCTGGATGACGTCCTTGACGAAGCCGTTGACGATCAGCGCGATCGCCTCTTCTTCGGGAATGCCGCGCTGCATGACGTAGAATTTCTGGTCCTCGGAAATCTTCGACGTCGTCGCCTCATGCTCGAACTGCGCGGTTGCGTTCTTGGCTTCCATGTAGGGCACGGTGTGGGCGCCGCACTGGTCGCCGATCAGCAGCGAGTCGCAGTTGGTGAAGTTGCGGGCGTTGGTCGCCTTGCGGTGCGCCGAGACCTGGCCGCGATAGGTGTTCTGCGAGAAGCCGGCGGCGATGCCCTTGGAGATGATGCGGCTCGACGTGTTCTTGCCGAGATGGATCATCTTGGTGCCGCTGTCGACCTGCTGGTAGCCGTTCGACACGGCGATCGAATAGAACTCGCCGCTGGAATCGTCACCGCGCAGGATGCAGCTCGGATATTTCCAGGTGATCGCCGAGCCGGTCTCGACCTGCGTCCATGAAATCTTCGAACGGTGGCCGCGGCAGTCGCCGCGCTTGGTGACGAAATTGTAGATGCCGCCCTTGCCTTCGGCGTCGCCGGGGTACCAGTTCTGCACCGTCGAGTATTTGATCTCGGCATCGTCGAGCGCGATCAGTTCGACAACCGCAGCGTGAAGCTGGTTCTCGTCGCGCTGCGGCGCCGTGCAGCCTTCGAGATAGGAGACGTAGGCCCCTTCCTCGGCGATGATCAGCGTGCGCTCGAACTGGCCGGTGTTCTTCTCGTTCATGCGGAAATAGGTCGACAGTTCCATCGGGCAGCGCACGCCCTTGGGCACGAAGACGAAAGAACCGTCGGTGAACACCGCCGAATTCAGCGTGGCGTAGAAATTGTCCGAGGTCGGCACGACCGAGCCGAGATACTTCTTCACCAGATCCGGGTGCTCGCGGATGGCTTCCGAGATCGAGCAGAAGATGACGCCGGCCTGCGCCAGCTCCTTCTTGAAGGTGGTGACGACGGACACGGAATCGAACACGGCGTCGACGGCGACGCGGCCCGACTTGTAGACATTGTCGCTGGCTTCCTCGAGTTCCGACGCGTCGGTCTTCTGCACACCGGCGAGGATCTCCTGTTCCCTCAGCGGGATGCCGAGCTTTTCATAGACCCTCAACAGTTCGGGGTCGACGTCGCTCAGCGATGTCGGCCCTGGCGTGCTCTTGGGCGCCGCATAATAGTAAAGGTCCTGGAAATCGATCTTCGGATAATGGACGCGCGCCCATTTCGGCTCGTCCAGCGTCACCCAGCGCCGATAGGCTTCCAGACGCCATTCCAGCATCCAGGACGGCTCGTCCTTCTTCGCCGAAATGAAGCGGATAATGTCTTCACTCAGGCCCTTTGGGGCCTTGTCCATCGCGATTTCGGTCTGGAATCCGTATTTGTATTGGTCGACGTCGATCTTTCGAACCCGATCGATCGTGTCCTGCACAGCAGGCATCAGCGTTCTCCATCCACGCCGGGGTCAAGGCCCGGCAGTTTTCAAACTATGGCACCGCGAAACCAGTACCCGCGAGGCACCTGAGGCGGCGTAAGTTCCATATAGTGCGTCCCTGCCGGGAATTCACCCGGCCACCATGAAACGCACGGCTCTACCAGGCCAAAAAGCCTGCGTTTGTTTGCCGCGCTCAGGCGGCTTCTTCCCTGCCTGCGCGGCGTGAGGCAATGCCGGCCAGCGCAGTGCGGAACAGTTCGATGTCCTGCGCGCTCGTTGCGTGGCCGATGGACACGCGCAAAGCGCCAAGGCTGTCATTGTATCCCATGGCTTTCAGCACATGGCTCGGGCCGACCTTGCCCGACGAACAGGCGGAACCGGCCGACAGCGCCACGCCGGCGAGGTCGAAGGCGATCTGCGCCGTCTCGGCCTTGATGCCCGCAATAGCGAAGAATGTCGTGTTGGCAAGCCTCGGCGCGCCGGTTCCGAAGATTTCCGCATCCGGCACCAGCGTTTTCACGATCGCCTCGATCTCATCGCGGCGGCTGCCGACTGCATCGATGCGCTTCAGTCCGATCAGGGCCTCCCGCGCCGCCGCGCCAAAACCGGCGATCGCGGCCAGGTTTTCGGTGCCGCCACGATGACCCTTTTCCTGGCCACCGCCTGATATCAAGGGCCTGGGCATCATCAGGTCCGAGGCGGCGATAATGGCGCCAACGCCCTTGGGACCGCCGATCTTGTGCGAAGACAGAATCAAGTAATCGGCATAACCCGCTGACATATTGAGCGGAATGCGACCGGCTGCCTGCACGGCGTCGACGACCAGGACGCCGCCTGCCGCCTTGACGATTTCGGCGATGCGCTCGACCGGCTGGATGACGCCGGTCTCGTTGTTGGCGGCATGGATCGCCACCAGAGGCAGGCCGTCCGCCTTGTCATGACGGCCAAGTGCCGCCGCCAGCGCGTCCAGCCTGACAATGCCGTCGGCGTCGACGCCGATGCGTGTTACCCGGGCTGCCGGAAAGCGCCCGCCGTTCAGCACACAAGGATGATCGGCTTCGCAGACATAGAGCCGGCTCATGCGGACAGTGCCGCGCCCCATCTGCCAATCCGGCGTCAGCAGCGTCGAGGCGGCTTCCGTCGCACCGGAGGTGAACACGACATGCTCGGCGCCGGCGTTGACCAGCAGCGCCACATCGCGCCTTGCATTCTCGATCAGCCGCCGTGCGGCACGACCTTCGGCATGGACCGACGACGGGTTGCCGGCAGTATCGAGCGCGGCAATCATTGCCGCGGGGGGCCGGGGGGGGCGGGGGGCCGGGGGCGGGTTGTGGTGAGGAGGGGGGGGGGCGGGGCGGGTT
>NZ_JBVVPZ010000064.1:0-19326 GCF_055811415.1 Mesorhizobium sp. WSM4846 | reverse complement strand
CCCCCCCCCCGCCCCCCCTCCCCCCCCCCCCCCCCCCGCCCCCCCCCCCGCCGCCCCCCCCCCGGGGGGGGGCGGCCCCCTCCCCCCCCCCCCCACCCCCCCCCCCCCCGCGCCGCGGCAAGCAGCGGCGCGCTGGCATTGTAGTCGAGATAGGCGCGTCTTCCGGCCATTTTCGTTTCGATCGGTCCCTTCAAGAGCCATTCCGCGAGGATAGCGCGTTATTTCCTTGAAATTGCAAGGCAAGCCGTCCTATTTACGCGACTTGCGGCGTGGATGGCCGAACCACGACGTTTTGGCCACCCAGTTTTGAACAATTCTAAACTAGCTTCTAAGAAGACGCTCGCCCTGCGTCAAGGCCAGAGGAAGAGTTGTTCCGGGCGCCGCGCATTCTTATGCCATGTGGAGTATTTTATGCCTGAGGTCATTTTCACCGGTCCGGCCGGCCGCCTGGAGGGTCGCTACCAGCCTTCCAAGGAAAAGAGCGCGCCGATCGCCATCATCCTACACCCGCACCCACAGTTCGGCGGCACGATGAACAACAAGATCGTCTACGACCTCTTCTACATGTTCCAGAAGCGGGATTTCACCACGCTGCGCTTCAATTTCCGCGGCATCGGCCGCAGCCAGGGCGAATTCGACCATGGCACCGGCGAATTGTCGGATGCGGCCGCGGCACTTGACTGGGTGCAGTCGCTGCATCCGGATTCCAAGAGCTGCTGGGTCGCCGGCTATTCGTTCGGCTCGTGGATCGGCATGCAGCTTCTGATGCGCCGGCCGGAGATCGAAGGCTTCATCTCGATCGCGCCGCAGCCCAACACCTATGATTTCTCGTTCCTGGCGCCCTGCCCGTCGTCCGGCCTCATCATCCATGGCGACGCCGACAAGGTCGCGCCGCCAAAGGACGTGCAGGGGCTGGTCGACAAGCTGCACACGCAAAAGGGCATCACCATCACCCAGAAGACCTTGCCCGGCGCCAACCATTTCTTCTCCAACGATGCGGACCTCCTGCTCCAGGAATGCGCGGACTATCTCGATCGCCGTCTGGCAGGCGAGTTGTCCGACCCGCGGCCGAAACGGTTGAGATAGGCCGAACAGCGAAGATATCTCCGGCATCTCGCGTCGGGCTCTGTCGCAAGATATGGCATTCGATTCGAAGCCGTGCGGCGCCGTTACAGCGGTCAGGTTGAAAAACCGGATTCCCCTTTTGCTGACCGCGCTTGGATGCTAAACGCCCGCGTTCACGCATACCACGCCCGATCCGCTTCGGTTGGGCGCTTTCGGGAAAGAAAAAATGTCCGCCTTCAAATCCGATTTCCTGCGCGTAATGAGCGAGCGTGGTTTCATCCACCAGATTTCGGATGATGCCGGCCTCGACCAGCTTTTCGCCAAGGATACGGTGACCGCCTATGTCGGTTACGACGCCACCGCGACCAGCCTGCATATCGGCAATCTGATTTCCGCAACCATGCTCTACTGGCTGCAGGAGACCGGCCACCGGCCGATTGCGCTGATGGGCGGCGGCACTTCGATGATCGGCGATCCTTCCTTCCGCGACGACCAGCGCAAGCTTTTGACGCCTGAGGCCATCGCCACCAACATCGAGGGCATCAAGCGCATCTTCGGCCGCATCCTGCGTTTCGGCGACGGTCCAAACGACGCGATCATGGTCAACAATGCCGACTGGCTGATGAAGCTCAACTATGTCGAGTTCCTGCGCGATGTCGGCCGGCATTTTTCGGTCAACCGCATGCTGACCTTCGACAGCGTCAAGCTGAGACTCGAGCGCGAGCAATCGCTCTCCTTCCTCGAATTCAACTACATGATCCTGCAGGGCTATGATTTCGTCGAGCTCAGCCGGCGCTATGGCTGCCGCCTGCAGATGGGCGGATCGGACCAGTGGGGCAATATCATCAACGGCGTCGATCTCGGACACCGCATGGGCACGCCGCAGCTTTATGCCCTGACCACACCGCTGCTGACGACATCGTCAGGCGCCAAGATGGGCAAATCGGCGAAGGGCGCGGTCTGGCTGAACGGCGACCTCTACTCGCCCTATGATTTCTGGCAGTACTGGCGCAACACCGAGGACGCCGACGTGACCCGCTTCCTCAAGATTTTCACCCGCCTGCCGCTCGGCGAGATCGCGCGGCTCGCCGCGCTTGGCGGCTCCGAGATCAATGAGGCCAAGAAGGTCCTGGCCACGGAAACGACGGCCATCGTGCACGGCCGCGAGGCGGCCGAGCAAGCCGAGGAAACCGCGCGCAAGACGTTTGAAGAAGGCGCGCTGGCCGAAACGCTGCCGACCGTCGAGGTCGGCAAGGCCGATCTGGAAAGCGGCGTCGGCATATTGTCGCTGTTCGTTGCCGCTGGGCTTGCCGCGTCCAACGGCGAGGCGCGGCGACACATCCAGGGCGGCGCAGTGCGGCTGAACGACCAGTCCGTGTCCGACGATCGCCGGTTGGTGACACTTGAGGATCTAGGTCAGGAACAGGTCGTAAAGCTGTCGCTCGGCAAGAAAAAACACGTTCTGGTGCGGCCGGTCTGACCGGCGCTTGATCGATCTCGATGGAATCGGGATGGGGCTTCATTAGTCCTTTCCCGAAACCGGTTTCACATCTTGCTGCGCTGACCTTCGGTTCGGGATCACGGCCCAGGTAAAACCTAATCAGGTAGGTACTGAGAAGGGCCGAGATCGGTGAATATTGCCATTCGTCTCATCTATCGGAACGAGCAGGTAGCGCCATAAGCCGACACCTTGGATAGGATACCGTGATCCTCGACGACTTGTCTCACCTCGATAGCGGACGAGATCATTGTTGACCGCGGCGAGCCCGGGTTACGACCGCGAAGCGGTCAGAAATCCAAATCCATATCGTGATGATGATGCTCGTGACCGGGAAGCTCCGGCGGCGGCGGGCCAGGCACTTCGGCCACCATCGCCTCCGTCATGATGAGGAGGCCTGCCACCGAGGCTGCGCCCTGGAGCGCCGTTCGCACCACCTTGGCTGGGTCGATGATGCCCTTTGACACCAGATCCGCGTACACGCCCGATTGGGCATCGTACCCATAGGCGTTGTCGTCGTTTTCGAGGATCCCGGCGATGACGACCGAGCCTTCCAGGCCGGCATTGATCGCGATTTGCCGAGCCGGCCAGGTGATCGCCTTCCTGACGATCGCGATGCCGACCTGCTGGTCCTCGTTGCTGCCCTTGAGCTTCTTGAGCGCCCTGCCGGCGCGCAGTAGGGCGACCCCACCGCCGGGGAGAATGCCCTCTGCAACCGCGGCTCTTGTCGCGTTCATCGCGTCATCGATGCGATCCTTCTTCTCCCTGACCTCGACTTCGGTTGCACCGCCGACCCGGATAACGGCGACGCCACCGGCGAGCCTGGCCAGCCGCTCCTGGAGGTTCTCGCGGTCGAAATCGGAGGTGGTTTCAGCAAGCTCGAGCTTGATCTCGGCGATGCGGGCCTCGATGCTTTCCCGCTCGGCGCCGCCGACGATCGTGGTGTTTGCCTTGTCGATCATCACCTTCTTGGTGCGCCCGAGCATATCGAGGGAAGCATGTTCGAGCTTGATGCCCAAATCCTCGGAGATCACCGTTCCGCCGGTCATCAGCGCGAGATCCTGCAGCATCGCCTTGCGGCGGTTTCCGTAGGCCGGCGCCTTCACGGCTGCAACCTTGAGAGCGCCGCGCAACTTGTTGACCACCAGCGCCGCCATCACCTCACTCTCGACATCCTCGGCGATGATGAGCAGCGGCTTGCCGGCCTGCACCACCTTCTCCAGCAGCGGCAGTATTTCGCTCAGACTGGACAGTTTCTTCTCGCTGACGAGGACATAGGCATCCTGCATCTCGACCCGCATCTTTGCGCGATTGGTGATGAAATGGGGCGAGATATAGCCGCGGTCGAACTGCATGCCCTCGACGAATTCGAGTTCGGTTTCCAGCGACGTCCCGTCCTCGACAGTGATCACGCCGTCATTGCCGACCCTCTTCATGGCGTCGGCGAGGCAGCGGCCGATCTCCCTGTCGCCGTTGGCCGAGATGGTCCCGACTTGCGCAATCTCGACGTTCGAGGTGACCTTCGTGGCGTTGTTTTTGAGTTCCGCGACGACGGCTTCGACCGCGAGATCAATGCCGCGTTTCAGGTCCATGGGATTCATGCCGGCCGCCACCGCCTTGGCGCCCTCCCGGGCGATCGCATGCGCGAGCACGACGGCGGTGGTCGTGCCGTCGCCGGCCTGATGGGAGGTTTTTGTTGCTATCTCGCGCACCATCTGGGCGCCCATGTTCTCGAACTTGTTGTCGAGTTCGATTTCCCTGGCGACGGTCACGCCGTCCTTCGTGACCCTTGGCGCGCCGTGCTCCCTGCCGATCGCGACGTTGCGCCCCCGCGGGCCAAGCGTGACGCTCACCGCATTCGCCAGGATGTCAATGCCGCGCAGCATTCTGTCGCGAGCTTCGAACGAGAACATGATTTCCTTGGCAGCCATTTCCTTGATCCTTAATACCAAATCTTCGGGGAACGGCGACGGCTCATTCGGCCGCTCAGGCGAGATTGTCCCGTGGCAGCCCGAGCCGATTCCAGACATCGAACAAAGCTGCCGCGAGCCGATCAATCATGATGTCCTCATGACAGGGTGTCGGCGTGATGCGCAGCCGCTCAGTTCCCTTCGCCACAGTCGGATAATTGATCGGCTGGATATAGATGTCGTGATCGCTCAGCAGCAGGTCGCTCGCTGCTTTGCAATGCGCCGGATCGCCGACTGCCACAGGAACGATATGGGTGTCGCTCAGGATGACCGGCAGCGCAGCGGCACCCAGCGCCGCCTTGACCCGCCGGACGCGATCCTGCTGGCGCTTGCGCTCCCAGTGCGAGGTTTTCAGATGCCGGATCGCCGCTGTGGCCGCGGCGCAGATCGCCGGCGGCAACGCGGTGGTGAAGATGAAACCCGGAGCATAGGAACGAACCGCATCGATCAGCACAGCACTTCCCGTGATATAGCCGCCAAGGCAGCCGAAGGCCTTCGCGAGCGTGCCTTCGATCACATCGATCCGGTTCATGGCGCCGTCGCGCGCGGCGATGCCGGCGCCGCGAGGGCCGTACATGCCCACAGCATGGACCTCGTCGAGATAGGTCATTGCGCCGTAACGATCGGCGATTTCGCAAATGCGATTGATTGGCGCGACGTCGCCGGCCATCGAATAGAGACTTTCGAAGACGATGAGTTTTGGCCGATCCGGACCCGCTGCCTTCAACAATTCCTCGAGATGATCGACGTCGTTGTGGCGGAAGATGCTCTTCTGCGTACCGGACTGACGGATGCCTTCGATCATCGAATTGTGGTTGAGCGCATCGGACAGGATCAGACAACCGGGGATCAGCTTGGCGATGGTCGAGATGCCAGTCTGGTTCGAAACATAGCCGGACGTAAAGACCAGTGCCGCCTCCTTGCCGTGGAGATCGGCAAGCTCGCTCTCGAGCTCTAGGAGCGGATGGCTGGTGCCGGAGATATTGCGCGTCCCGCCGGCCCCCGTTCCCAGGCGGGTAGCAGTCTCCACTATGGCGGCGACCACTTTTGGGTGTTGTCCCATCCCGAGATAGTCGTTGGAGCACCAGATCACGACGTCCTTCGGTCCATGCGGGGAATGCCACACGGCATTGGGAAAGCGTCCGGCGACGCGCTCAAGGTCCGCGAACACACGGTAGCGCCGTTCCTCCTGCAGACGCGCGATCGCATCTGCAAAGAAACCGTCATAACTCGTATTGCCTGGCACCAAGATACGGCCTTGCCCATCGGCCATATCGCCCCCATCTCTGGTCATCGGAGGTCCAAATCGCCGCGGCGCAAGGATGTTCTTTACGCCGCCAGGTTTGCCGGTGTGCAACGCTGTGGGTTCCGCCATCGCCCGATTCCCCTGCTTGCATACGAATTATGTCTAAGCGCGATGCGCGCCGATCCCGCTCGCATAGTTCCTCACGACCCGCGTTCAGGAAGGTCGAAATTGAGCTGCAACATTCGCGCGATGTTTATCAGAATTGTCTCGCAGACCTTATCTTGATTAGGATCCAGATATTTGACAGTCCAGTTTGCCCCGTTCTCCTTGGTTTCGAGCCGCTGAATCACAAAATCAGTGACGTGCTCGCATCCCGGCTCCTTATGAAGATCCGCGAGGATCAATGCCTTAAGCTCCGAAGCCTCCTTTGTATGTCTTTGCATGGTCGCTCTCCTTCCGGATGACAACTTTCTATGGATCGCTCAACTGCATAATCGTGATGTCCGTCATCCCAGGGCTGGTGTCATCGCACCAGTTCACCCAACCTAGCGGCAATGCCGCTGCTTGGTGTGTCAGAGTCTAGCCCCTCCACGAATTGCCCCTGTGGGTTCATGATGTAGATGTGGGTGCCGTGATCCATTAGGTAGTCGTCGCCGCCCGCCTCGCCCCGGCGCGCCACACCATAGGCGCCATATGCCTCCGAAACCGCAGCGATCTGTTGCGGGCTGCCGGTCAGTCCCACGATGCGCGGATCGAACGCTGCGGTAAAGCTTCCCATCACCTCAGGCGTGTCGCGTTCGGGATCGACAGTGATGAAGAGCGGTTGCAGTTTTGCGGCGTCGGGGCCGAGTTCCTCAATCGCCGCGGCGATTGATGACAGCGTCGTCGGACAGATGTCGGGACAAGAAGTATAGCCGAAGAAAACCAGCAGCCATTTGCCGCGATAAGTCTCATCGGTGACCGTCGTTCCGTCCGGCGCTGTAAGCGTGAATGAGCCCCCAACCGTCACGGGCGTGTCAGCCCGCGCGAGGGGTTGGCAGATCGACAGGGCCGCTGCGAACATGATGCAGAAGAGGGTATGCGGACCGTAGGCCCAAGGGCTGAGGAGTCCATGCCGCCGCTTCATCAAGTACCTCCGGCACTTCGAGAATGACGCACCAACCCCCGCGTGTGTTTGTGATTAACAAACTCGCCTAAACTATCCCACTTTATCATATTTTGTTGCTGAATGGCTAGACATGGTACTGGTTTAGCTCTATTTTTAAAAGTTGCCCCTCATCTCGCTAGAAGGAGGAGGCTTTTATGACCATTCGCGAATTGATGAGCGGGCTGGCGGCGATCGCTTTCGTTGCGATGGTGTCCGCGCCTGCGCAAGCCTACGAAGTGGGTCCGGTCACGGGAGGCGGAACGATCGAGGGTACGATCGTCTACCGCGGCGACGTGCCGACAACAAAGATCATCCCCACCAAGGATATCGAGGTGTGCGGCGATCCCCGCGAGGAGCCGCTGATCGAAGTCGGCAGCGATCAGGCCGTGCTGAACGCGGCGGTGCAGCTGGTCGACGTGGCACAGGGAAAGGCCTGGCCGGAGCCCGGAAAGCCGCCTGAGCTCAACAACCTCAAATGTCGCTTTGAGCCCGCGGTTCAGATGATACCCGCCGGTTCGCTGGAGGTGGTCAACAGCGACCCAATGCTCCACAACACCCACGGGTATTATGGCAAGCGCACCGCCTTCAACCTGGCGCTGCCCAATAAGGGCCAGCGGATACCCGTCGAACTGAATCGGGCCGGCACCGTCCGCATCGACTGCGACGCGCATGGCTGGATGGAAGGCTGGGTCTATGTGGTGGACAATCCCTACTACGCTGTCACCGGCGCCGATGGCAAGTTCAGCATAACTGATGTTCCGCCTGGGAACTACAAACTTGTGGCGATCCACCCCTTCACCGGGCCCATTGAGCAGCCCGTAACGGTAGAGGAGAATAAGGCCACCAGTCTGACGATTGAACTGAAAAAATAAGAAAATGGGCGACCCACTCATTCAACAGGGTCGCGTTCCTGCGAGAAGACCGACGCTTTAAGAAACGGTCTGCACTGAGGAGGAACCCTGATGTCTGACGAGCTTGACCGCATTCGGCGCGAAATGCATGCGGTGCTGCAGCAGCCGGGAGTACGCCCCGACGACTCGCTCCAAATCACCCGCCGCACCTTCATTCACAGATCGCTGCTGTTCGGCGCTGCTTCCGTCGGCCAGACCTTCGCGTGGTGGCCGCTGCTCAACACCATCGACGTCGCTCACGCCGCCGAAGCGCCCTTCAAGTTTGCCTGGATTTCGGACACCCATCTCTATCCGCGATCGCTGAACACGCGCTTCGTCGACAAAGTGGTGCGCGCCGTGCGAGAGGTCCAGGCCATGGATCCGCCGGCCGACTTCCTGATCTTCGGCGGCGACCTGGCCCAGCTCGGAAAGATCGAGGAACTTGAGCTTGGCGTTGAGCTCCTCAAGGATCTGAAGATCAAGAAGTATTACATCCCGGGCGAGCATGACTGGTATCTGGATATGGGCAAGAAGTGGGGCGAGTTGTTCGGCCAACCCAACTGGACCTTCGATCACAAAGGCGTGCGCTTCATCGGGCTCGATACGGTCAGCCGGGGACCGGACTACTGGACAGCGAAGAAGATGACGCCAGAGGAGCGCATGGGCCACATGGCTACCCTTGACGGCACGGTTGCCGGCGCGTGGGCCGGCGTCGGCCGCGAGCAACTCGACTGGATGCAGAAGACACTCGCCGAGTGGGATAAGTCCAAGCCGATCGTCATCTTCAGCCACAATCCGCTGTACGAGTACTACCCGCCCTGGAATTTCTGGGTGCGCGACTGGCGCGAAGTGAATGACGTGCTGAAGCCTTATACCAAAGTCACCAACATCCACGGTCACGTGCACCAGGTGCTCTACAACGAGATCGGCAGCATGCGCTCGATCGGCATGCTGGCGACCTCCTGGCCGTGGCCGTATGCGCCGGAAGGCGTGCCCAAGCTGACTAAGCCGATGATCCGTGTCGATCCTGGCGATCCCTTCGACGGGGTCGGTTGGGAAACCGTGAGCGTCAACGCCGACGACAAGGTCGATGTCGAGTACATCATGTGGGGGCGCAAGGAGGTGCTCGTCCAGTCGCCGGAGGACCACGACAAGAGCATTGAGGAGGTCATACAGCCACGCATCGCCGACAGACAGTACCCGTGGGAAAATCCATAAAAGGGGGTGGCTATGATAAACACATCGACATTCCTCTGCATTCTGAGGCGTTCCACCGTCGCCGGAGCAGTCGTCGCAGCTGCCGTCGTCATCGGCCCGGCCAGTGCCAACAAGGACCCGGTGACGCCAAAGCAGCTGAAACTCTATCAAGAGGCGTTCATGGAGGAGGTCAGGAAGGGAGACCTCCTGTTCCACGGTGATGCGGCGATGGCGGAGCAGTTGGGCGTCAAGCTGTCGACCACCGGGTGGGCCTGCGCCATGTGCCATCCAATGGCCTCCGATACCCACCCGCATGCGTTCCCCAAGTTCCAGCAGTCGATGGCCAAATTCGCGACACTGCGCGACATGATCAACTGGTGCATCGAGAAACCGAACCAGGGCGAGAAGATCGATCCCGAATCGGAGGCGATGAAGGCGCTCGAGGCGTACATCACCTGGTCGAACACCGGCTCCGTGTTGGTGCCAGGCAAGTACTAGTCTCGTCGATAGCCGGGCACCGGCTTCACGGGAGCGCGAAGCGAGTCCCTCGGGAAGGGTGGGGTGAAGCAGTGGTGCGGCCCGGGAACCGCGCGGGGAGGTCGATGCGTTGGCAGAGACGGGGATGGAGCTGCGCGGCAAGTTCGCGGATGTGGACCTGGATGCGTTGGTCGACAACCGGGTCGTGCGGACCTGGCTTTATTTCGGCATGTTCTGGCTGATGGTGACGCCATCCGTCGGCGTCCTGATCTCGAGCACCTTCAACTACCCCGACTATCTTGGATCGGGAAACCTCGAGCTCACCTTCGGCCGGCTGCGCCCCGTCCACGTCAACGGTGTCATCTTCGGCGCCTTCTCGACGCTTTTCATCGGCCTTTGCTATTATCTCGTGCCGCGTCTGTCGGGGGTGCGGGTGATATGGTCGGAGTGGTCGGTTCTTCTCGCATGGGTCTGGAACATCGCAACGCTTGCCGGTTTGGTCGGCTTGCTGTTCGGCGACAGTGACGGTTTGGAAGCCGGAGAGTTTCCGCTCTATGCGAAGGTCGCATTCTTCATCGTAGTGGCTGTTGCTACCGCGCAATTCCTGATCACGATCAGTCGGAGGCTCGAGCCGGCGATCTATGTCGCGCTATGGTACTTGATCGCGACTTTCGTGTGGACGACGATGAACTTCGTGCTTGGAAGCTTCATCCTGCCGTACACGATCTCGGGCATCAACAGCGCCGCCTTCCATGGCCTCTATCTCCACTACATCGTCGGCCTGTGGCTAACGCCCGCGGGCTACGTGATCATTTACTATTTCCTGCCAATCAGCGCGCGAAATCCGCTCTATGCCCATAAGCTCTCGCTGGTAGGCTTCTGGTCCCTGGCATTGTTTTACCCGTTCGTCGGCATCCACCATTACCTCTACAGCCCGATCGCGGACTGGGCCGAGACCTTGGCCGTCGTCACATCGATGCTGCTGATCATTCCGGTGTGGACGGTGCTGGTGAACTTCTTCGGCACCATGATGGGCAAGTGGCATGAGTTCGGCAGGAACTTGCCGGCGAAGTTCCTGATCATGGGCTCGCTCATGTATCTCGTCGGCTGCTTCCAGGGCTCGACCGAGGCGCTGCGGCAGCTGCAGCAGCCGACCCACTTCACCGATTTCGTCATCTCGCATTCGCATCTCACCGTGTTCGGCACCTTCGTCGTATGGGCGATGGGGGGCCTCGTCTATACTTGGCCGCGACTGTTCGGGCGCGAACTCTGGTCCTTCAAGCTCGGCAACTGGTCGTTCTGGCTGATCACCGTCGGCATCACGACCATGGGCCTGGTCCTCACAGCGGGCGGGCTGCAGCAGGGTTATCAATGGATGAATGGGGTCGAATGGCTCGACTCGCTCGTCTGGGTGAAGCCCTACTGGCTGGCGCGGACCCTGGCAGGCATCAGCATGGATATCGGGATGTCGCTGCTGGTGGTGAATCTGATGCTGACCGCACTGACCAGTCCGGCGGCTGAGGCGCGACGCGTCCGCGGGTCGGTCGAGGCGCCTACCCCGGCCCCGGCGGGAGGGCCTGCGCAGTGAACGTTCGCTTCTTCGCGCTGTTCGCCGGCGTCTTCTGCATCACCCTTGCGGTGATCACGCAGGGCGTGCTGCCCTTCGTGGAGCCGTCCTCGCGAACTACGCGCGTGACCTCGGTGGTGCGCACGGATTTCGGCCAGCTGAAATGGACGGTTTCAGAGGCGACGGACTACACCGAGCAGCAGCGTCGCGGCCGCAACATTTACCTGCGCGAAGGCTGCTGGTACTGCCATTCGCAATTCGTGCGGCCGGTGACCGGCGAGATCCGCCGCTGGGGACCGGTCAGCGAGGCGGGCGAATACGCCTATGACGTGCCGCACCTGTTAGGCACACGCCGGATCGGGCCGGACCTGACGCGCGTCGGCCTGAAATACAGCGACGAATGGCACCTGGCGCACTTCTACAATCCGCGGATGCTGGTGCCGGACTCGATAATGGCGCCGTATCGCGGTCTCTTCCACGAGCCCGATGCAGCCGTCCGTATCGTTGACGACGGCGCTGGCGGTCGGACCCTGGAAAGGACAGAGGTCACCGAAGGCCTTTTCGACTTCGACAGCCCGCAAGCGATCCAGCTGACGCCGAATGCGTACGGGTTGCTGTTCGTGCCGCTGAAGGCGCGCGAAAGAAAGCCGATCATCCTGACGCCGAATGACGAATACACAGGAGAAACCGTCAGCATCGCGGCGGAGACGGAATCGCTGGCGGCGCTCGTTTCCTACGTCCAGAAGCTCGGCACGAACCGGGGTAAATGGCGCGATCTTTTCGAGCCGCAAAGTCTGGAGGTCATGGATGCGACGATGCCGCGCTCCGAGGAATGGATTGCCTATGGCAAGGAAGTCTATGAGCGCCGCTGCATCGGATGCCACGGTGCCAAAGGCGACGGCAACGGGCCGGCCGCCACCTTTATGTTTAACCAGCGGCCCAGGGACTTCACGTCCGCAGTCTTCAAATTTAGGTTGACAAAGGAGCCCCTGCCCACGGACGGGGACATGCTGCGCACCATTACTCGCGGCATCCGCGGCACGGCAATGCCCCCTTGGTACGAACTGCCGCTCAACGATCGGCTGGCGGTGATCCAGTACATCAAGTATGAGCTGGCGGTTGACCGTTCCGACCCCGCCAGTCCTTACGCTTTCTTCGTCGAGGAGCCGCCTGGCCCACCGTTGTATATCGGGCGCCCGCCGACCCCGTCCCAGACGATGCTGGACCGTGGCAAGGAGGTTTGGCAGGTGGCGAAGTGCTGGGAATGCCACGGCCAAGGCGGCAAGGGCGACGGCGAGAAGGCTGCCGGCCTCAAGGATGATATCGGGTTCGCCACCCCGCCGGCCGACCTCACCAGCGGCCAGTTCAAGTCTGGCCCAGCCGTCGAAGACATCTTCCGGACGATAACTACCGGCCTCAGCGGCACGCCGATGCCGTCCTATCGGGATGCCTTTCCGGACGAGGACCGATGGGCACTTTCCTATTTCGTGGTCGCGCTTTCCGCCTATAAAGACCCGCTCTCGCTGCAGCCGCTGTCGATCAAGCAGGAGGCCCGCGCGGCGCTGAACGATCTGGAACTGGTCGCTGACAAGCCTGAGCGAGCCTATGTGCCCGATCCGTCGGTGCCGGCGTCCGGCCCGCCAGCGCCGCCTGGCGAGAAACAGGCACCCGCCGGAGGTTAGCGCATGCTCGGTTTTGAAGTCACCGGACCATATGCGGGCGCCATGATGATGAGCCTGGCGGCCCTGTTCTTGTTCATCTGGGGCGTCCTATCCGGCGCGTTGAGCGGCACCGACAAAGCCGCCAACGACTTTTTTGAAAGGGAGATGGAGAATGAGCGATCTGCAGAGCAGCGATCCGGAGAGCCCGAGGCACCCGGAACTGGATGTACGTCAAAGCTCGCACCCTGAACTAGAGGACTATGCCGGCGGCCTGATACAGGCGCGTGTGGGCTTCATTCCGCTATGGCTTCTCGTTGTTTACGTGCTGCTGTTCGCTTGGGGGCTGTATTACATGTATGTTTATTGGGGCGGGCTCGGCCCCGGCCGTCTGTTCTAAGAAGACTGTCGCAAGAGCTGGTAAGGCAGGAGTGATGGAGATGTTGGTAGCCAAAATTCTCCTTGGGGTCGCCGCATTGAACCTCCTTTTCCTGGCTTTCGAGGTGGCGGTAAACGTGCTTCGTCTTTATTTCGGCTGACATAGGAGCAGCGGATGCTACAGGACACGGTTTTCAAGCTCGCTGACGCCGGCTTGCCACAGATGCTCGGCTTCCTCATCTATGGCGGCTGCACCGTCGGCTTTATCATCTTTCTTGTCTATCTTGTGCGGCAATAGCGACGCGGACGCGGCGCTGCGAAAACGCCAATGATCTACTACCTCGTGATCTTCGCCGCTGGATTTGCAGGCAGCTTTCATTGCATCGGCATGTGCGGCGGCTTTGCCTGCGCGCTGGGCCGCGATCAGCGAGGCGGAGGCGCAACCGTCCTTCGCCACCTGCTCTATAATACCGGCCGATTGACAACCTATTGCTTTCTGGGCGGGCTCGCGGGTGCGATCGGTCAGGTCATCTGCACCACGCAAGGTCTAACGGCTGCGCCGCTCTTGAACGGCTCTCTCGACACCGCCCAACGAATTCTCGCGATCGTCGCTGGCCTGCTCATGATTGCCATGGCATTGCAGTTCTTCGGCTGGCTGCAGGTCTTTCATCGCCTTGCGATCGGATTTGGCGGCAGCACATTTGCATTGTCCCTGCGCGGTCTGTTGACTGCCCGGAGCAGCGCCGCGCCGCTTGCCTTTGGCGTTTTCAACGGCTTCCTGCCATGTCCCCTGGTCTATGCCTTCGCCGCCCAGGCGGCGAGCACCGCCGGAGCGCTTCCCGGGTTTCTCGTCATGGCATGGTTCGGACTGGGAACCTTCCCCGCGATGTTGATGATGGGCGGCGTTGGCCGGATACTAGGGCCAGCCTGGCGGCGGCGCGGCGTGCGGCTGGCTGGCGGCTTTATTCTTTTGCTCGGTCTCATCACGCTCGGCCGTGGTCTCCTGCCATCCGACGCGCATATCGGCCTTGCCTGGCTGGGCGGACATCCTGCATGACTGCGCATGGCGATATCCTCTGTAGCCATTGTTCGCTGCCCGTCGGCCTGCGCCCGATGGAGCGCAGGCTCAACGGTGAGGCTTGTGCATTCTGCTGCTACGGCTGTTGCATCGCCTTTCAGGTGAAGAGCGGCAGACACGAAGAGTGGGAAGCCGCCTGGCTTCTGATCCAGCTCGGCGTGGGAGGCTTTCTCTCCATGAATATCATGATGTTCAGCCTCCTCCTCTATTCGGACGCGTTCACCGGCGTCGATGCGGGCGTGCTGCCGTGGATCCACCTTTTGCTCTGGATCTTCGCGACGCCGGCGGTGGTGATTCTCGGCGGACCCTATCTGCGCGAAATGTGGCTCAATGGTATTCAGGGACGAGTGACGTCGTCGGCACTCATCGTGCTTGGCGTCGCTGCCGCTTACCTCTATTCGGCATTTGCCGTGTTCGAGGGCAGCACGCATGTCTATTTCGACACCGCCGTGATGGTGCTGATGCTGTTCACCGTTGGCCGCTATCTCGAGGCTGTTGGCCGCGCCAGGGCGGCGCGCGACCTCGAACCTCTTCTGGCCGCAGAAGGCGAGAGCGCGACCGTGATCGATGGCGCGGCAGAGATCCGCCGTCCGGTGCGGGAGGTGTCGGCCGGCATGCTGGTGCGGGTCCGGCCAGGCGAGCGCATTCCGGTCGACGGCGTGGTTGTCGAAGGGGAATCGAACACCGATGAAGCCGTGATTACCGGAGAAAGCCGGCAAGTAACCAAGGGCGCCGGCTCCAAGGTGATTGCCGGCAGTATCAATATCGACGGCCCGCTCCTGATCCAAAGCAGCGGTGACGGAACTGCAACCCGCTGGGCGCGGATTTGCCGGTCGGTGCGCGAAGCGCTGGGCCGTCGCAGTCCAACCCAGCGTCTTGCCGATCGCGTCGTTGGCGTGTCCGTGCCGCTCGTCCTCGCCCTCGGCGGGCTGACGATCGTTTACTGGGCGCAGTCATTGCCGTTCGATCGGGCGTTGCTGATTGGCCTCTCGGTACTGGTGGTTGCCTGTCCTTGTGCCGTCGGCCTCGCTGCTCCGATGGCGACATCACTCGGCATCGGCCGGTTGGCACGGCACGGCTGCCTTGTCCGCGACCCCGGCGTGCTTGAGACCCTCGCGCGTGTCCGGTTGCTCGCCTTCGACAAGACCGGCACTCTGACGGCGGGCAAAGCGCGTCTCGTCGGCGTCGACTGCCAGGAGGTCGGCATCGACGAAGTGCTGGCGCGCGCCGCCGGTCTGGAGCGACTTTCCGAGCATGGTCTGGCGCGGGCCATCGCGGCAGCCGCCGCTCAGCGCGGCATCACGCCGCTCGTCACCCGCGATGTCCGGACGGTTCCCGGCCGTGGCGTCCGCGGCAGCGCCGAAGGCCGGCCCGTAGCGGCGGGGAACGGCAGATTGATGAATGATCTGGGCTGGCCGCTTCCCCCGTCGCTGACTGAGCGTGCGCGGTCGCTGGAGGCGAGCGGTTATTCGGTGGTCTATGTCGGTTGGGGCGAGCAGGTTCACGCCGTGCTGTCGCTCGATGATTCACCGCTTCCCGAGGCGCATGCCGCGATCGCGGCCCTGCGTGAGCGCGGGCTCGACGCCACGCTGTTGACCGGCGACTTGGCGCAAGCGGCGGAGCGGATGGCGGCTCTGGTCGGGATCAAGGACGTCCAAGCGGGCCTTTCGCCGGAGGCCAAACGGCTGGCCCTGGATCGGCTCCGCCATGACCACGGTTCGGTGGCGATGGTCGGCGATGGACTGAATGACGGGCCGGTCCTGGCCGCCGCAGATGTCGGTATTGCCGTCGGCTCCGCCACCGATCTCGCCCGCGAGACTGCAGCGCTCGTGCTGCCTGCGGACGGATTGTGGATGCTGCCCTGGATCGTCGACGTGGCCCGTGCGGTCCGCAGGACCATCTTGACCAACCTTATGTGGGCGTTCGGCTACAACCTCGTCGCCCTGACGTTCGCAACATTCGGACTTCTGCAGCCAATCCTTGCGGCGGCGGTCATGGCCGGCTCGAGCATTCTCGTGGTGGTGAATTCGCTGCGGCTGGAGCGGCTGCCCGATCCTGTTCCAGCGCTGATCCCGGAGCAACGATCCGGCACCAAGTCGCAGCGTACCCACGATGGCGCCGGCATTTCCGCAATGGCCGGCCCGGCCGTCGAGCGGAGTTGAGTTTCGTTTCAGCCAAACACGTCGTGCGTGAAGGCGTCATACCAGCCTTCCGCCGCGCGCGCAGCCTGCCGGCGGACCTCGGAGCTTTCCTCGACCTTGCTGACGAAGCTGATGACGCTCTTGAGCTTCCCGTCGACGGGCTTGAAGCTGATGGCGTTGCTGAACGCATCGTCGGGGGCGAGATAGGTGTAGCAGGTGTTGAACAAATGCGCCGGGAAAGGCGGTGATCCAGTGAGATCGGCCGCGATGGCAAAGGCGCAGGCTTTGGCCTGGCTGTTGGCGCAGAAGGCGGATTTCGGCATATCCCCGCCGATGATCGCGTCACCGACCAGATGGACGCCGGGCTGCAGCGCCGATTCGAAGGTGACCGGATCGACTGGACACCAGCCCGACCGATTGGCGAGCCCCGCCTGCTGCGCCAAGCGCCCGGCCATTTGCGCCGGGATGACATTGGCCACCGCGGCCTTGAATGTAGCTCCCGCGGTGATCACCGACCGGGTCTTCGCGTCGATTGCCGTGACCCCGCCGGTGAACTGAGCCGGTAGCCATTCGATCATTCCCGGATAGTGGCGGTTCCAAGCGTCCTGGAACAGGTCCTGCGCGTTGAAGCTGTCTTTCGCATCGAGGATCAGAATTTTGGCCTTGGGTTTGCGGCGCTGGAAATAGGATGCGACGAGGGAAGCGCGCTC
Organism: Mesorhizobium sp. WSM4846; assembly: GCF_055811415.1. Taxonomy (NCBI): domain Bacteria; kingdom Pseudomonadati; phylum Pseudomonadota; class Alphaproteobacteria; order Hyphomicrobiales; family Phyllobacteriaceae; genus Mesorhizobium; species Mesorhizobium sp. WSM4846. Next base: position 2,304 of record NZ_JBVVPZ010000064.1, on the reverse strand, counting down.
GTAGGGGGCGGGCGGGCAGCGAAACGGATTCCGCGGCGCAACGAGCACGAACAGCCCGCCGTCCTCCATGCTTTCCAGTTGCCGGCGCAGCAGCTTGCTTTGCGGTCCTGCATTCCAGGCGTGCGGCATGATGTCCATCGCCGCTTCGTCATAGCCCTTAAGCGCCCCATCCCTGAATGCGATGCCTGGCGCAACAACGAGACGGTCGTAGCTGAGCTTTGAACCGTTGTTGAGCGCAACGGTTTTCGCCGCCGGGTGAATCGCCGCGGCGGACTCATGAATGACGGTGATGCCGTATTGCCTTGCCAGCGCTTCATAACCATGGCCGAGCGATTCGAACGGTCGTAGCCCGGCGAGATAGAGATTGCTGAAAAAGCAGGTCGTGTAGCTCTGCCGCGGTTCGACCAGGGTCACCTCGATAGCCGTGGCGCTGGCGGCGAGATATCTGGCGACCGTTGCGCCGCCGATGCCGCCGCCGATCACGACGACACGCGCCTTGGCCTGGCCCCGCGCCTTCGGCTGGTTGAGCGCCGTTAACAACGCTGCTCCGGTGAGGCGGCCGAACTCGCGACGAGTCCAGCATTTCATCGCGGGTTACTTCCCTGCGCTGCGACATAGCGCGCGACGCTCGCGATCTCCTCGTCGCTGAGCGACAGCGCGATAACGTGCATGATGTGATTTGGACTCTCGCTCGCCCGGTAGGCAAGCAGGGCGTTGGTGAGCCTCTCCTCACCAAGCCCGATGATGCTGGGAATGCCTGTGCCGCCGCCATCGAGACGATGGCAGGACGCACAGAGTGCGGCGAGTTGAGCGCCTTGATCGGGCCCCGCCCCCGCGCCGGATTGGCTGACGAGCAGCACGAGACCCGTGGCAATCGCAGATCTCGCGACGGGGCGCATGCTGAATACCCGTCTGTTTCGCAGTTTTCCGGTCACGCTCCCACTCAACTTGTCACGCTATAATTCGCGCAGCTCGATTGTGTCGCCACTTCAACCGACCGTGAACTGGTGCGACAACATATAGACGGCACCGCCGTCTTCTTCCCAGACAAAATCGAGCCGGCCGCTCTCCGTCGCGCGCAAGGAAAATTCGAAGAACGGGTTGGCCGAAATCGCCTCGTGAAGATCGACACTGAACACCACAGTTTCGTTGTAGCGACAGACAAACTTGTTGATGATCTTGCGCGGGATTACCTCGCCTTGATCATCATAGCGCAGCCCCGTTTCCATCTCATGGCTGATAATGGTCTTGACCTGAAAAATCTCCCCCTTCGCCGCAGCGTTTGGCACGATCACGCGTGGTCTCGGGGTGGTCACTGTCTCTCTCCGATCTCAAGCACAGCCATCCGTGGCGACACGGACCCACGTCGTGGTCATCAGCAAGATGCCGTCATTCATTTCAGCGACAGCGACGACGTGTTGCGGTTTGGCAAGCCGGATGCGTGTCGACACGCGGGGCAGACTGCGTTGCGGGACGAAATTGAAACTGGCCACTTCGATGAGCGGGTTCCGCGGCGCGAACACGCGCATCTGCCTTACATGGTCGGCCTCGGTCATGGGGCTGTCGATGTAAAGACTTATGGGCACGGTGTAGCCGGTCGGGAAGTCGGTCGGCATTATCAGGTGAAGGCGATCCGATACCGTGGCCGTCCGTCCGGTGAGCTGCTTGACGAGATCCAGCGCTTCATCATTCGCACGTGCGCTTCGCGGCGAGAAGAGCGCAACCCCGACAAATCCCGCACTCCCGGCGATCAAAACATCGCGGCGCGTCAAGCTCATCGTCCCGGTCTCCAAACCCTGCCACCTCTTTAGGCCACTCTAAGAACGCATCGGCGGCGGCAGGCGGCGCACTCGGACACATCAGTGCGGCAGCTTCTACCAAATTTAGCACCGACAACCGCTGGGAGCAATCTCGCGGAAGTGCCCATGGCCGCCCTTTAAACCAATGCATTCTGTTTTACCGGCCGTTGGGAGCACGCCGGCGGATTCTGCGGCTACCCAACTTCGGTCGCCGGCCTGATCGCTGGAGGCGTTATTGCGGCACCGCTGTCGGGATAGATGGTCAAGGCATTGCGGGAAAGGACGCTCTTGGGTTGTCGGATCTCTGATCACACTCTTGGCCGGCTATCAGATGCTCGAATTAACTGGAGCGCTCGAGCCGCGCCAGCGCAATGTCTGATTTACAAGCCTGCGCGACATTCATGATAAGGCTGAAAAAGGACGGGTTAGGGTGGATAGTGTTGAAAAAGTCCGGGTTGCAGCGGTCCTGAAGCACTGATTCAATCTTCGTTGTAAGAGGAGATTG
>NZ_JBVVPZ010000063.1:5793-28287 GCF_055811415.1 Mesorhizobium sp. WSM4846 | reverse complement strand
AACCAGCCCCCGCCCAGCCGGGCGCACCCGCCCAGCCGGCCGCGCCGGTCGATCCGAACGCCGTGGTCGCCACGATCAACGGCCAGTCGCTGACCGAGGCAGATCTTGCGCTTGCCGAAGGCGAGCTGTCGCAGCAGTTCGCGCAGATGCCGCCCGAACAGCGCCGCGCCGCAGCCCTTTCGGCAGCGATCGAAATCAAGGTCATGGCCGCCCAGGCGGTCACCACCGGCCTCGACAAGGATCCCGACTTCCAGCGCCGCATGGCGTTCCTGCAGCAGCGCGCCCTGCATGGCGAAATGGTCGAGAAGGATGTCGTCGGCAAGATCACCGATGCCGAGGTTCGCGCCCGCTACGACCAGGAAATCGCCAACACGCCGCCGGCCAACGAGGTCCATGCCCGTCACATCCTCGTGAAGACGAAGGAAGCGGCCGATGCGATCATCAAGCAGCTCGATGGCGGCGCCGATTTCCAGAAACTCGCCAACGAGCACACCAGCGATCCGAGCGGCAAGACCAGCGGCGGCGATCTCGGCTGGTTCGGACCCGGTCAGATGGTGCCGGAATTCGATAAGGCGGTGTTCGCGCTGGCGGTCGGCAAGTACACCGAGCAGCCGGTGCAGTCGCAGTTCGGCTGGCACGTCATTCAGGTCGAGGACAAGCGCGCCAAGCAGCCGCCGGCCTTCGACCAGGTCAAGGATCAGGCCCGTCAGGCAGTCATCCGCGACAAATACATCGCGCTGGTCAAGTCGCTGCGCGCCCAGGCCAAGGTCGAGATCCCGGACGAGAAGCTGAAGAAGACGGTCGACGCGCTGGAAAACACCAAGTAGGCGAGGGCGAGGCTAGGGCAGTCGGTTCTTCCCTTCTCCCACAACAAGGGGAGAAGGGAAGCGCGGCGCCGAGATCGCCCTATCCTACGATGCGTCGACGCCTTGAACGCTGCCGGATCGCCGGCGGCGAGTTCCCCGGTGGAGCTATGCCCTTCAACAGATAGCCAACCGCCTTGCGCAGCGTCGTTTCGTCTTCGTCGAGGCGATTGGTCAAAAGATGCGTCCAGGCAAACGAGGCGACCAGGTCGGCGACGAGCGTGGAATCGACGTCGGCCGCGACCTCGCCTCTTGCCTTGGCGCGTTCGATCATCTGGCCGGAATGGGCATGGCGTCCTTTGGTGTATTCGGCAAGCACGGCGGCCACGGTCGCGTCCGACTGCGCCTCGGCGATCAACGATCTGAAGATGCTGCCTGACGATGTTTCGCGCCAGTGCGAGAACAGGCTTTTGAGGAAGCCGACGAGATCGTCCTCGAGGTTGCCAGTATCGGGATAAACGACACGCTTTAGCCGCTGATAGACGTCGAACAGCAAGGCGGCCTTGCTCGGCCACCAGCGATAGATTGTCGGCTTTCCCGCACGCGCCCGCCGCGCCACCGCCTCGATCGAGAAGCCGGAATAACCGGCCTCGACCAGAACTGCCTCGGCGGCGTCGAGAATGGCGTCGGCGCTGTCGGGGTTGCGCCGCGCGCCGATCGACCTGCGCCCCCCATCCAGCCCCATCCTGTTTTCCTTCGATGCTTTTTCGTCGGCAGATCGTACACGCTCTCTCGACGAAACGAAACGGTCCGTTTCGCGCAACTGAGCGTTTCGTTTCGATGAGAAAGGGCATGTGCCCAACCATCAAACGCCCTTGCGCCGGCGCCCGCTATCGGGCAAACCGGCGTTCCCGTTGCGTTTTTCCCGCCCGAGGTCTTCATGTCAGCCACGATTTCGCCGCTCGCGCCGAAGAAATATCCCAACATGCCTGACATCGAAGGCGTCCGCATCGCCACCGCCGAGGCCGGGATAAAGTACAAGAACCGCACCGACCTGCTGACCATGGCCTTCGATGCCGGCACCACGGTCGCCGGCGTGTTCACCAAGTCGAAATGTCCGTCGGCGCCAGTCGATTTCTGCCGGCAGAATCTCGGGCATGGCAAGGCGCGCGTTCTGGTCGTCAATTCCGGCAACGCCAATGCCTTCACCGGCAACAAGGGCCGAGCCTCCACGGCAATGACCGGCGAGGCTGCGGCCAAGGCTGCGGGTTGCACGCTGGACGAGGTGTTTCTGGCCTCGACCGGCGTCATCGGCGAGCCGCTGGATGCCGCCAAGTTCAGCCATCTGCTCGCCGGACTGGTGAGGGACGGCAGGCCGGACCTGTGGACCGAAGCCGCCAAGGCGATCATGACCACCGACACCTATCCGAAACTGGCGACCGCGACGGCAAAACTCGGCGACGCCGACGTCACCATCAACGGCATTGCCAAGGGCGCCGGCATGATCGCGCCCGACATGGCGACGATGCTCTCCTTCATCGCTACCGACGCGCCGATCGCAGCCCCCGTGCTGCAGGATCTTTTGTCGCGCGGCACCGCCAAGACCTTCAATGCGGTCACCGTCGACAGCGACACCTCGACCAGCGACACGCTGCTGATGTTCGCCACCGGCACGGCCGCCCGGCGCGGCGCGCCTGATATCACGAATGCCGGCGATGCGCGCCTCGGCGCCTTCCGCCGCGCGCTCGGCAAGGTGTTGAAAGCGCTGGCGCTGCAAGTGGTGCGAGACGGCGAGGGCGCGCGAAAACAGGTCGAGGTCACCGTCACCGGCGCGAAATCGGCCCGCTCGGCCAAGCGCATCGCGCTGTCGATCGCCAATTCGCCGCTGGTCAAGACGGCGGTCGCCGGCGAGGACGCCAACTGGGGCCGCGTCGTCATGGCCGTCGGCAAGGCCGGCGAACCGGCCGACCGCGACCTGCTGTCGATCTGGTTCGGCGACATCAGGCTGGCGCATCAGGGCGAGCGCGACGTCGCCTACTCCGAGGAGGCGACGTCGGCCTACATGAAGCGCGACGAGATCCGCATCCGTGCCGATATCGGCATCGGCCGCGGCAAGGCGACGGTGTGGACTTGCGACCTCACCAAGGAGTATGTCGCCATCAACGGCGATTATCGGAGTTGATGGCGTTGGTTTCCAGACATCCGGCAAGCGTGCTTGCCATCGTGCGCCGCTACGAGGCGGCCGGCTTTCGCGCTTGGCCGGCGGCGGCCGTGCATTATGACGGCACCTGGGTGGTGCGGCTGACGGCGGGCCATCCGGCCAAGCGGCTGAATTCGGTCAACCCGCTCGATCCGGGCGACATCCAGCACATTGCCGATCGCATCGGCCGCGCCAGCCGCCGTTTCGACGCCTATGGCCGGCCGCTGACCTTCCGCATATCGCCGCTGTCGGGGCCGATCCTTGCCAAGCATCTCGACAGCGAGGGCTGGAGTACATTCGACGAATCGCTGGTGATGCGGCTGCCGCTGGCGGACGCCCAACTCGATGCCGCCATGGACCAGATCCCGCTGAAGGACATCAGCCGCTTCATCGGCGCGGCGCTCAAGGTAAGCGGCTCGGATGTGTCGCTGCGGCCGGGCCTGTCGGAGATCATCGGCGCCATCCAGCCGGAAGCTGGGCTGTTCGCGCTCGAAGACGGCACCGAACCGCTGGCGACGCTGATCTGCGTCCATGACGGCGATCTTGCCGGGCTGTTCGAGATCGCCACCGACAGATCGGTGCGCAACCAGGGCCATGGCCGCCACCTCATCCTGTCGGCGCTGAAATGGGCACGGCTGCGCGGCGCCCGGGAAGCCTGGCTGCAGGTCGAGGCCGACAACGCGCCGGCGCTGGCGCTCTATCGTTCGCTCGGGTTCGACGAAGTCTATCGTTACCATTATCGCCGGCCGCCCGGCGCATGACCGGCCCGCACCCTGTCGGCAAACGCCTGCTCCTGGTCGCAGCCTGCGCGCTGGTCGATACCGACGGCCGCGTGCTTCTGGCGCAGCGCCCCGTAGGCAAGCAACTGGCCGGCCTGTGGGAGTTTCCGGGCGGCAAGGTCGAGCCCGGCGAGACGCCGGAAGAATGCCTCATCCGCGAATTGTACGAGGAGATCGGCATCGAAACCGATATTCCCTGCCTGGCGCCGTTCACCTTCGCCAGCCATTCCTACGATGATTTTCACCTGCTGATGCCGCTGTTCGTCTGCCGTCGCTTCCGCGGCATCGCGCAGCCGAAGGAGGGGCAGGTGCTGAAATGGGTGCGGCCGCGTCAGATGCGCGATTTTCCGATGCCGCCGGCCGACGCGCCACTGATCCAGTTCCTCATCGATCTTCTGTGATTTTGCCCTCCGAGACATAGACAACGTTAATGGAAGATTTATCTGGCCGTGAAAAAATGACGGCAGAAATCGAAGGAAGGTCATGTCCAGGCCTTCGCCGGAGGGCGGTTGCATGAGCCTCGACAGGGACTGGGATTCGATCCGACCCGACCGCAGCTTTAGGGCTGCCGGCATGGGAATATTGCGGATCACGCTTTTGTTCGGCTCGGCCGCGGTGGCGCTGGCCCTGATCGCCACGCCCTTGCTCGACAACCGGACGCGATCAGCCCGCGACGATTTTGCCGGCGGCCTCGACAGGATGAGCACAGGGTCGGTTGAAAGCACGGCTTCGATTGGGAACACGGGCTCGACCGGCCGTCGTGATACCTACACGCTGCGCAGGAGCGTGCTGCAGCCGCTGCCCACTTCGATCTGCGTGATACGCGACAATGGCCAGCGCAGCGGCGACTGCTGACACCGGCCAAAGCGGTGCTTTCATCGCCTGTTAAGCCTGTGTCATTAACCTTTCTTAACAGGTCCGCGCTAGGGTTCCGGCAAGCGGGATCGACGGCCATGAAAACATTGCTGCAACGATTTTGGGAAGACAAGACAGGCGCGACGGCTGTCGAATATGGGCTGATCGTGGCCGTGCTGTCGCTTACCATCGTAGGCGGCGTCGGCAAGGTCGCCGACGCAATCACGTGGCTGTTCAGCGACAATGCCAGCAAGCTTGTGAAGGCTTTCGCGCAGTAACCGGCCAGCCGCGTCCATAATAACCGGTCAGCGCCGGCCGGGATTTTCCAGGATTGTCTTCAGCGACAGTTTTGCCGAGCCCGGCTTCAGCGGTTTTTGCTGCGAGGCGTCGGGCGCCCAGCCTGACATCCAGACGATCGGAAAACTCGCCCTGACGCGGCCATCGGCATCCGAAAATCGTTCGGCATAGATTTCGGCGGCGCGGGCAAACAGTTTTCGTGTGGCCGGTCGCCTGCTGCGGTCGATGAGCGCGCTGGTCTCGCCCATCGCCCGCAGGTCCGCCATCAGGCCGAACAGGGAATCGTAGCGCACCGTCACCGTCTCGACGTCGGCGACGGGCAAGGCCAGACCGGCGCGTTGCAAAAGCGCGCCGGCGTCGCGCACGTCGGTGAACGGGATGACGCGCGGGCTGGCGCCGCCGTAAAACTCGGTCTCGGCGGCGAGCAGGCATTCGCGCAGCTCGGAAAGCGTGCCGGCGCCGGCAAAAGCGCCTAGGAAAAGACCGTCCGGCTTCAGTGCGCGGCGGATCTGCACCAGCATGCCGGGAATGTCGTTCATTGCATGAAGCGACAAAAGCGACACCGCGAGGTCGAGGCTTTCCGGCTCGAATGGCACGGTCTCCAACTGCCGCCGGCGTCTGGCAAAACAGGACGGCCGCCCTGTCGAATTTGCGTTCCACTGCGCCCAGCCGGTCGGCGAGTTCCTCGGCCGCCCGCCGCATCAGGAAATCCGCGCCGGCAGCCGGGCTGGCGAGGGCCCGGCGCTTGTGCGCCAGCCAGAGAGAAGTATCGACTATAGGTTGCAACTGACAGTTCCTAGTTTCCGCACTCTGATATAGGGTGGCGGAGAAAGAACCACGTGGCCGATCCAATGCCGGATATCAAGAGTGTCGCTCGAAAGGCGTTGGACTGGCCGGCGCGCATCCTGTTTCCGCCGGTTTGCGCCGGTTGCCGACGGCATGTCTCGCAGCCCGGCGTGCTGTGCGGCGCCTGCTGGCCGAAACTCAGGCTTCTGGAGCGGCCATGGTGCCCGGTGATGGGCACGCCGTTCACCCATCACATGGGCGAGGGGTTCCTGTCGGCCGAGGCGATCGCCGACCCGCCGCCCTTCGAGCGGGCACGGGCCGCGGTCGCTTACTCAGGTGTCGCCCGCCAGATGGTGCAAGGGCTGAAATACCAGGATCGCACCGATCTGGCGCCGTGGATGGCGCGCTGGATGCTGCGCGCCGGTGCCGAACTGATCGCGGAAGCCGATGTGGTCGTGCCGGTGCCGCTGCACTGGCGGCGCTTTTTCAGGCGTCAGTTCAACCAGTCGGCGGAACTGGCAAGGGCGGTATCGCAGCTTGGCGGGCTGCCTTTTGCGCCCTCCGCGGTCAGGCGCGTCAAACTCACCCGCCAGCAGGTCGGGCTGGAGCGGCGGGAACGCGAGGAGAATGTGCGTGCCGCCTTCAGAGTGCCGGAGGAGGCCGAGATCGAGATCGCCGGCCGCCGGGTGCTCCTGATCGACGATGTCTATACCACCGGCGCCACTGTCCGCGCCGTCGCCAAGGCGCTGAAGAAGGGCGGTGCCGGGACGGTCGACGTGCTGACCTTTGCGCGCGTCCTGCCGGGGGACTTTCGGGCCGACGAGTCCGCGACTATATAGATTGGGAAAAGGCAGGATTGCTGACCGATGGTCGACGTGACGATCTACACACGGATGATGTGCGGCTATTGCACGGCGGCCAAGCGGCTGCTCGAGCGCAAGGGTGTCGCCTACACCGAGCATGACGCCTCCTTCTCGCCGGAACTGCGCCGGGAAATGATTTCCCGCGCGAATGGCCGTTCGACCTTTCCGCAGATATTCATCGGCGACACACATGTCGGCGGCTGTGACGATCTCCATGAACTGGAGGCAGAGGGTCGGCTGGACCGTCTGCTCGCCAATGGCTCGACGAATTGAGGACAAGACGATGGGTGCTTTCAAGGCGGCGGCGATCCAGATGCGTTCGGGCACCAGCCCTGAGCGCAACGCGGTCGATCTGGAGCGGCTGGTGCGCGAGGCCGCGGGCCAGGGTGCGACCTATATCCAGTCGCCGGAAATGACCGGTGCGCTGGTCCGCGACAGCCAGGCGCGGGCCGCCGCCTTCACGTCCGAGGACAAGGACATCACCGTTTCGACCGCGCGAAAGCTGGCGAAAGATCTTGGCGTCTTCCTGCATATCGGCTCGACCGCCATCCTGCGCGCTGACGGCAAGCTCGCCAACCGCGCGCTTCTGTTCGGGCCGGATGGCGCCACCATTGCCACCTACGACAAGATCCACATGTTCGACGTCGATCTCGACAATGCCGAGAGCTGGCGCGAATCCGCCGCCTACGAGCCCGGCACCGAGGCCGTCGTCACCGAGATCAGCGGCGCCGGGATCGATGGGGCGAAGCTGGGTTTCTCCGTCTGCTACGATTTGCGCTTTCCGCAGCTGTTCCGCGCTGAGGCGCTGGCCGGCGCCGACCTGCTGTCGGTGCCCGCCGCCTTCACCCGTCAGACCGGCGAGGCGCACTGGCACGTGCTGCTGCGGGCGCGCGCCATCGAGAACGGCGCCTATGTCGTTGCCGCGGCGCAAGGCGGCTTGCACGAGGACGGCCGCGAGACCTATGGCCATTCGCTGATCGTCGATCCGTGGGGCCGCATCGTCGCCGAGGCGTCACATGACGAACTGGCGGTGATCATCGCCGAGATCGACCCGGCGCAGTCGGCCGCCGCCCGCAAGAAGATCCCGAATCTGAAAAATTCACGCGACTTCGCCGTGAACGCCACTCCGGTCGAGGCGCAAAGTCTCAGGGGTGCGGCGTCTTGATTCGCTTTTCACTGATCTGTGACCACGAGCATGAATTCGAAGGCTGGTTTCGCAGCAACGACGATTTCGACACCCAGAAGAAGCGTGGCTTCGTCGATTGCCCGACCTGCGGCTCGCACAAGGTCGAGAAGGCGTTGATGGCGCCGGCCGTCTCCACCGGGCGCAGCCGAGAAAAGATCGCGCTCGCCATGGGCGAGGCCCAGAAGCAGGCGTTGGCGCAATTGAAGGCGATGGCCGAGAAGGTGCGCGAGAACGCCGACTATGTCGGCGACAAGTTTGCCGAGGAGGCGCGCAAGATCCATTTCGGCGAGAGTGATCCGCGCGGCATCTATGGCGAGGCGACGCTGGAGGAGGCCAAGAGCCTGGCCGAGGACGGCGTCGAATTCATGCCGGTGCCGGCATTCCCGGAGGATCGTAACTGATAGACTGGTGTGACGGTTGGTACCGGGACGGGATTCCGCTTCGACCCGTTGCGGTCCTTGGACCATGTCGCAAACCGGATTATGCGAATGTTGCAAAAAATCGGGCGCGAAACTGTCGCTTTAATCGGGGTTTTCGCGACAGTCGCAAAATCCGCATAGCTGCCGTTCTGTCGCAGAATTCCTAAAACCGATGTCAGCCCACGAGCGGATAAGGGTTGCATCCAATACGGGAATCCCGTATAGTTGAGCCTCATGGCGGAAGACAGGTTCGACCCCGCCAAGGATGCGGTCAACCGCGAAAAGCACAAGCTGCCGCTGGCCTTTGGCGATCGGATTTTTGCGGATTATCCCCTCGATCCGCGAGATCGACGGCGAGGAGCGGTTTAAGGTGGTCGGTTTCGTCGGGGAGAAGCTGTTCACCGGCGTTTCGTCTGGCGGGGCGACTTGCCTCGCTTCATCTCGGTGAGAAGGAGCAACAAGGGTGAAGAAAGAGCACATCACGCTGCCTGCTGACCCGACCGACGCCGAAGATTTCGACGTGATGGCCGAAGCACTGGACCGGGGCCAGCGCGCCCGCCTGATCCGCAGGACGAGGACTGGGCTTGGCCTGTCGCAAGCCGAGTTCGCCAGCCGCTTCCGGGTCCCGGTCGGCACGCTGCGCGACTGGGAGCAGGCGCGGGCGACCGCGCCGGATTTCGCCATCGCCTATGTGCGGGTGATCGGCCAACATCCGGACATGGTGGCAAAGGCTGTCGCATAGCTGGCGTTGCCCGCATGCGACTTCTCGGCACCGCGTTTTAGAAGAAGTTCGATCGAGGCGGCGTCAATGGCATCGGGCGCTGCGATGTGAAGAACCGTCTGCCCCGCCTTGTCCTGTGCGTTGATATCGATGCCCTGCGACAACAGGAGGTCGAGGATCGCGACCTCCTGCGGAAACGTCGCACGGATCGGCACCAACCGCCTGATCTTCACCCCCGGCTGACGCTCCCTATCAACTTCTCAAGCAGGCCAGCGAGTGTGTCCTGTTCGGCGCGCGTCAGGCCGGAAAGTATCTCGTGTTCGTTGGCGACGTGAGCGGCGACAGCCTCATCGACCAATGCCAGACCTTTATCGGTCAGTTGCACGACAACCCCGCGCCGGTCGTTGGGATGCGGCCCGCGTTTGATCAATCCGGTTTTCTCAAGCCGGTCGAGCCGGTTGGTCATGGCGCCCGACGTCACCATCGTCGCCTCATAGAGGGCAGTGGGCGTCAGCGCGTAAGGTGATCCGGAACGGCGCAGCGTCGCCAGCACATCGAATTCCCCGGATTGCAGCCCGAAACGCGCAAACAGCGGAGCGAGGTGCTCTCGTGCAATCAGCGACGAGGCTTCGCTCAACCGTCCAAGCACGGCCATCGGAGAAACATCCAGATCCGGCCGCTCTCGTTTCCACTGCTCGATCGCCTTCGCGGCGCGATCCATCTCTCTCACCGTTAAATATCTTGACATTAAGAATCTTTGCATTATCTTACCTCAAGACAAAAGAGCCGCAAGGACAATAAGGTTCGTTATGAAATTTCTCTGGGATTCAGCGCTCGGTCTTTTGCTCGTCACCGGCGGCCTGCTCGGCCTGACGCTGCCGTTCGGCAAGATCGCTACGGCGGCCGGTGTTTCGGCCATGGTCTGGGCCCTCGTCATCTCGCTCGGCGCCGGCGGCGTGCTTTTGTGCGTCCTGCTGCTGCGCGGGCAGCGCATCCGGCTCACCCCGCACAGGCTGCGCTATTTCTTCGTCACCGCAGCGGTGTCCTACGCCTTTCCCAATCTGTTGATGTTCTCGACCATTCCGCATCTCGGCGCCGGCTACACCGGTATCATGTTCACGCTGTCGCCGGTGGTCACACTGGTGTTTTCGATCCTGCTCGGCGTCCAGCGTCCCAATCTGCTTGGTATCGTCGGCATTGCCGTCGGCTTCGTTGGTGCTGTCATGGTGGCGGTGACGCGCGGCGAGGCTGGCCAGCCGGCCGAATTTTTCTGGGTGGCGGCGGGGCTGCTCATTCCGGTCAGCCTTGCCGCCGGCAATATCTACCGCACGGTCGACTGGCCGCTAGGGACCGGACCGATCGAGCTTGCCGTCGGCAGCCATCTGGCATCGGCCGCGCTGCTTGTTTGCGGCATCTTCACGCTGCAGGGCGGCGGTTCGCTCGCCCTGCTCGCCGGCGCGCCGCTGGTCGTCGTCGGGCAGGTCGCATCAGCCGCGGCGATGTTCGCTTTCTTCTTCCGGCTGCAGGCGGTCGGCGGCCCGGTCTATCTCAGCCAGATCGGCTATGTCGCGGCGGCGGTCGGATTGTCTGCCGGGACGATGTTTCTCGGCGAGCACTATCAATTGCTGACCTGGGCCGGCGCTGCCATCATTGTCGCCGGCGTGTTCATCACCACCAAGGCGCAAAGCCAGATCGCCCCGAAGACGCAAAGTCAGACGGGTGAGAAGGTGGCGGCGTGAGAGACTGTTTGGAAACTCTACTCCGGCGGCCATCTGATGGCGCTTCCGGTGCTCACGGACCCAAATGTCCGCTCCGCTCCGGTTCTCGAAACCACCACCATATGACTCGCCGGAGCGACTTTCCAAACAGCCTCTGAGAAGGTTCAGGCGGGTGCCTTCTCCGCCAGCACCATGTAGTTGACGTCCATGTCCTTCGAACGCTGCCAGCGGTCGGCGAGCGGATTGTAGGTGACGCCGGTGCGGTCGATGATGGTCAGGCCAGCGCCGGCAAGCGCCTTTTCCAACTCGTCTGGCCGCACCAGCTTGCCGAACTGGTGGGTGCCGCGCGGCAACCAGCGCAGCACATATTCGGCGCCGATAATGGCCAGACCGAGCGCCTTCAGCGTGCGGTTGATGGTGGCGACGACCATGATGCCGCCGGGCTTAAGCATCTCGCCGCATTTGGCCACGAACAGGTCGATGTCGGCAACATGCTCGACCACTTCCATGTTGAGGATGACGTCGAATTTCTCACCGGCGTCAGCCAGGTCCTCTGCTGTCGTGGCACGGTAATCCACCGTCACGCCGACCTCCGCCGCATGCAGCCTGGCCACTTCGATGTTGGTGGCGGATGCGTCGGCGCCGACCACTTCGGCGCCAAGCCGCGCCATCGGTTCGCACAACAGCCCGCCGCCGCAGCCGATGTCGAGGATGCGCAGGCCCTCGAACGGCCGCGCCGCGCGCGGGTCGCGGCCGAAGCGCGCCGCTACCTGGTCGCGTATATAGGCAAGCCGGATCGGATTGAACTTGTGCAGCGGGCGGAATTTGCCGTTCGGATTCCACCATTCGGCGGCAAGAGCGGAAAAACGCTCCACTTCTCCGGCATCGATCGTCGATCGTCGGGGTTCTGGCATCGTGTGGTCTCCCGCAGACTCAAAAATTCAGAGCGCGATCGGGCGCAAAACCGGATACCACTTTTGCTGATCGCGCTCTGGTGCGCTAGGAAGTCGGTCGAGAGCCGGCGAATGTCAAGGCAGCAAATTTCGGCTGTTGCCGGCTGCGCCTCTGCGACAGGCGTTCGGGTAGGCGCGTTGCGCTCGTATGCCGCCTTCGTCGCCTAAGGGGGCAAGCAGGGGGGGCAAGCGGTGGCACGCCTTGCGAAACCCAAAGCATTTGGCTAAGGAGGCCGCAAATTCAGCGGCTGGCCCAGCCCGACGCTCCGTTTCCGTTCTTCGGCCGCCGTTTCGGCACCCAGTCAAAGGCATTTCGCTTCCATGGCGCGCATCGTGATGAAATTCGGCGGGACCTCCGTCGCCGACATCGTCCGCATCCGCAATGTGGCGCGCCATGTCAAACGCGAGGTCGATGCCGGCCATGAGGTCGCGGTGGTCGTCTCGGCGATGGCCGGCAAGACCAACGAGCTCGTGCAGTGGACGCGCGAAGCCTCGCCGATGCACGATGCCCGCGAATATGACGCCGTCGTTGCCTCCGGCGAGCAGGTGACTGCCGGCCTGCTGGCGATCGCGCTGCAGAACATGGGCGTCCATGCCCGTTCCTGGCAAGGCTGGCAGATCCCGATCAAGACCGACAATGCGCATGGCGCGGCGCGCATTCTCGACATCGACGGCGCGTTCCTGATCAAGCGCTTCGGCGAGGGCCAGGTGGCGGTGGTCGCCGGCTTCCAGGGCATCGGCCCGGACAACCGCATCGCGACGCTCGGCCGCGGCGGCTCCGACACCAGTGCCGTCGCCATCGCGGCGGCGGTCAAGGCAGACCGCTGCGACATCTACACCGACGTCGACGGGGTCTACACCACCGACCCGCGCATCGAGCCGAAGGCGCGGCGGCTGGCCAAGATTTCCTTCGAGGAAATGCTTGAAATGGCCTCGCTCGGCGCCAAGGTCCTGCAGGTACGCTCGGTCGAGCTTGCCATGGTGCATAGGGTGCGTACTTTCGTGCGGTCGTCCTTCGACGATCCCGACGCGCCCGGAATGGGGGATTTGCTCAATCCGCCCGGAACGCTTATTTGCGACGAGGAAGAGATCGTGGAACAGCAGGTCGTCACCGGAATTGCCTACGCCAAGGACGAAGCGCAGATTTCGTTGCGCCGTGTCGGTGACCGGCCCGGCGTCGCCGCCGGCATTTTCGGGCCGCTGGCCGAAGCCAACATCAATGTCGACATGATCGTCCAGAACATTTCCGAGGACGGCAAGTTCACCGACATGACCTTCACCGTGCCGTCCGGCGATGTCGACAAGGCGCTTGCCGTGCTCGAGCGGCTGAAGACCACGATCGGCTATGACGTCGTGCAGTCGGAAGCCGGCATGTCGAAAGTCTCGGTCATCGGCATCGGCATGAGGAGCCATGCCGGCGTCGCCGCCACCGCCTTCAAGGCGCTGGCCGACAAATCGATCAACATCCGTGCGATCACCACATCCGAGATCAAGATTTCGATCCTGATCGACGGTCCCTACACAGAACTTGCTGTTCGCACTTTGCATTCCATCTACGGTCTGGATAAGCAGTAGCAGACTGCTCGGTCCGGAAATCGGAGGTCGATCTTCGGAAAGCACGATGCAGCAGTTCGAAGTCTTGGAGCGTCCTTTGTGGGTCCAATTGGACCGACGCCGCTCTATTTGAGTTGTTGCGTGAGCGCCGGCCGCGGGAGAAACTGCGGCGGGCATAATGTCTATTGGAGAATAAGCCGCGATGCGTGATACGGCCAGTGGCCCGCGCGTTTTGCTGAAACGGCTCCGCGAGCTCATGCAGGAGCCGCTGGAGCCGCAGGAGCGGCTCGACCGCATCGTGCGCGACATCGCCGCCAATATGGTCGCTGAAGTGTGCTCGCTCTACGTGCTGCGCGCCGATTCGGTGCTCGAACTCTATGCCACCGAGGGCCTGAATCCGAAGGCCGTCCATTTGGCGCAGCTCAGGCTGGGGGAAGGCCTCGTCGGCACGATCGCGGCCTCGGCACGGCCGCTCAATCTCTCCAACGCGCAGGAACATCCAGCCTTCGCCTACCTGCCGGAGACGGGGGAGGAGATCTACAATTCCTTCCTCGGCGTGCCGGTGCTCAGGGCGGGGCGCACGCTCGGTGTGCTGGTCGTCCAGAACAAGACCATGCGCCACTATCGCGACGACGAAGTCGAGGCGCTGGAAACGACGGCGATGGTGATCGCCGAGATGATCGCCACCGGCGACCTTGCCCGGCTGACCCGGCCCGGCCTCGAACTCGATCTGCGCCGCCCGGTGAGCTTTACCGGCCTGTCCTTCAACGAGGGCGTCGGACTTGGCCATGTCGTGCTGCATGAGCCGCGCATCGTCGTCACCAATCTGTTCAACGAGGACAGCGATGAAGAGATCAAGCGGCTCGATGCGTCGCTCGGTTCGCTCCGGCTCTCCATCGACGACATGCTGGAACGCCGCGAAGTCGCCTTCGAGGGCGAGCACCGCCAGGTGCTCGAAGCCTATCGCATGTTCGCCAACGACAGCGGCTGGGTGCGCCGGTTGGAAGAGGCGGTACGCAATGGCCTGACGGCGGAAGCGGCGGTGGAAAAAGTGCAGAGCGACATGCGTGCCCGCATGCTGCACATGACCGATCCTTATCTGCGCGAGCGGATGAGCGATTTCGACGATCTCGCCAACCGGCTGCTGCGCCAGCTGATGGGGCGCGGGCCGGACGATGTCGCGGTCTCGCTGCCGAAGGACGCCATCATCGTCGCCCGCTCGATGGGGGCCGCCGAACTGCTCGATTATCCCAGAGACAAGCTGCGCGGGCTGGTGCTGGAGGACGGCGCAGCGACCAGCCACGTCGTTATCGTGGCGCGGGCCATGGGCATACCGGTTGCGGGCCAGATGAAGGGCGCCGTTTCCATGGCGGAAAACGGCGACGCCATCATTGTCGACGGCGAAGAAGGCGCCATCCACCTGCGCCCCCAGCCGGACCTCGAAGCCGCCTATGCCGAAAAGGTCCGCTTCCGGGCGCGGCGGCAGGAGGTCTATCGCGAGCTGCGCAAGAAGCCGTCGATGACCAAGGACGGCGTCCAGGTCGACCTTTTGATGAATGCGGGCCTGGCCGTCGATCTGCCGCAGCTTGCCGAGGCCGGCGCCGCCGGTATCGGCCTGTTCCGCACCGAGCTGCAGTTCATGGTCGCCTCGACCTTTCCGCGGGCGGAAGCCCAGGAACGGCTCTACCGTGACGTGCTCGACGCGGCGCGCGGCAAGCCGGTGACATTCCGCACCATTGATATCGGCGGCGACAAGGTGTTGCCCTACTTCAAGGACACGATCCAGGAAGAGAACCCGGCGCTCGGCTGGCGCGCCATCCGCCTGACGCTCGACCGGCCGGGCCTGTTGCGTACCCAGATCCGAGCGCTTTTGAAGGCATGCGGCGGGCGTGAACTGAAGCTGATGCTGCCGATGGTGACGGAGCTCGGCGAGATCGCCCAGGCGCGCGAAATCATCGATCGCGAAGTGCGGCATCTGTCGCGTTTTGCCCATCATCTGCCGACCAGCCTGAAGCTCGGGGCCATGCTGGAAGTGCCTTCGCTGCTGTTCCAGCTCGATGAGCTGATGAAGGCCGTCGATTTCGTCTCGGTCGGCTCGAACGATCTGTTCCAGTTCGTCATGGCGGTCGATCGCGGCAACACGCAGCTCGCCGACCGCTTCGATGTGCTGTCGACGCCGTTCCTGCGCGCGCTGAAGCAGATTGCCGACGCCGGGGTGCGCAATCAAACCCCGGTGACCTTGTGCGGCGAGCTGGCCGGCAAGCCGATCTCGGCGATGGCGCTGATCGGCCTTGGCTACCGATCGATCTCGATGTCGCCGGCCTCGATCGGTCCGGTCAAGGCGATGCTGACGGAACTGCCGCTGGCCGAGCTGGAAGCGTTCTTCGACGACAATCTCATGGCGCCGGCCCAGGGGTTGCCGATGCGGGCGCTGCTGCAGGCCTTTGCCGACGACCGCTCCATTCCGCTATAGACTTTCGCCATGATCAACCTGCCCCGCGACCGCATGGATCAAGTCGTCAAGCGTTTCGACATGCTCGAAGCGCAAATGTCGGCCGGGCCGGCGGCGGACGCCTATGTCAAGATGGCGTCGGAATATGCCGACATGCAGGAGATGGTGGCTAAGATCAGGGCGCTGCGCACCGCCGAGCATGAACAGGCCGACCTGCAGGCGATGCTCGCCGACAAAAGCACCGATGCCGAAATGCGGGCACTGGCCGAGGCCGATCTGCCGGAGGTCAAGGAACGCATCGAAGCGCTGCAGAAGGACATCCAGATCCTGCTTCTGCCCAAGGATGCCGCCGACGACAAGAATGCCATCCTCGAAATCCGCGCCGGCACCGGCGGCGACGAGGCGGCTCTCTTTGCCGGCGACCTGTTTCGCATGTACGAACGCTATGCCGCGGCACGCGGCTGGCGTTTCGAGACGGCGTCGGCCAGCGAGGGCGAGGTCGGCGGCTACAAGGAAATCATCGCCACGATTTCGGGCAAGGGGGTCTTTGCCCATCTGAAATTCGAGTCCGGCGTGCATCGTGTGCAGCGCGTGCCGGCGACCGAGGCCGGCGGGCGCATCCACACCTCGGCGGCGACGGTTGCCGTGCTGCCCGAAGCGGAAGAGGTCGACATCGACATCAGGGCCGAAGACATCCGCATCGATACGATGCGCGCCTCGGGTTCGGGCGGCCAGCACGTCAATACCACCGATTCGGCAGTGCGCATCACCCATCTGCCGACCGGCATCATGGTCGTACAGGCGGAGAAGTCGCAGCACCAGAACCGGGCCAAAGCCATGCAGATCCTGCGCGCCAGGCTTTACGACCTCGAGCGCAGCAAGGCTGACGAGGAACGCTCCGAATCGCGCAAATCTCAGGTCGGTTCGGGCGATCGCTCGGAGCGCATCCGCACCTATAATTTCCCGCAGGGCCGCGTCACCGACCATCGCATCAATCTGACGCTCTACAAGCTCGACCGGGTGATGATGGGCGAACTCGACGAGATCATCGACGCGCTGATCGCCGATCACCAGTCGAAGCTGCTCGCCGATATCGGCCTCGATGGCTGACAGTCTGCCCAGTAGGCCGGTGTGGCTTTGAATTCGAAATTCGTATCACGTTGGACCTGCGCATTTCGAATTCAAAATCACACCAGCAGGTTGCTGGTATCTAGGTGGTGGATTTGAGGTTCCTGGACGCTGATGCCAACAAATAGCAGGAACCTCAAATCCACCACACTAGGGCTGCTGCTGAAAGCGGCGCGGGCACGCCTTGCTGCGGCCGCAGTCGCCGATCCGGCGCTGGATGCGAGGCTGATCGTCGAACATTTTTCCGGCACGACCCGCACACAAGCCATCGCCGATCCCGAATGCAGTGTCGATGCCGGCGCGATTGCCGCGATCGATGCAGCCTTGAGGCGGCGGGTTGCCGGTGAGCCGGTGCATCGCATCCTCGGCCATCGCGAGTTCTATGGCTTGCGCCTGTCGCTGTCACCGGAAACGCTGGAGCCGCGACCGGACACCGAAACGCTGGTCGAAGCGGTGCTGCCCTTCGTGAAGGCGACAGCGGGACGGCAAGGCGAGTGCCGCATCCTTGATCTCGGCACCGGCACCGGCGCCATCGCGCTGGCGCTGCTCAGCGCCGTTCCGGCGGCGGTCGCCACCGGTGTCGATATTTCGCAAGGCGCGCTGGCGACCGCCATGCGCAATGCCGGGGAATTGGGGTTGGCCGACCGGTTCCAGGTGCTCAAATCCGACTGGTTCGAAAAAGTTTTTGGCCGATACCATGTAATTGCCGCCAACCCGCCCTATATAGCGTCCATAGACATCGAAAATCTGCAGGGCGAAGTCCGCGATTTCGATCCACGCCAAGCCCTCGATGGCGGCGTGGACGGTCTGAGTCCCTACAGGATCATCGCCGCCGAGGCGGCAGGTTTTTTGGAAGCCGAGGGCAGGATTGCGGTCGAGATCGGCCACACCCAACGCAAAGAGGTCACGGGCATATTCTCCGCAGCCGGCTATATGCCGGCGGGGGTATTCCGCGACTTTGGCGGAATCGAGAGGGTTCTGATCTTTGAACTGACAAAGCCGTGATGCAGTGCAAAAAAAGCGCTTGGCAATGCCGGGGAATGCGGCTAGGGTCGCCTTAACCGGATGAGACGAAGCAGGCAGTGCTCTTAGCGATTCGGTTTCCTTGGAAATAGCTGCCTTCTTGTGCAAACGACGCCCAAGCTTCGTGCGGGGATCGTCCGGCAAGTGATGTAACCGGAACAGGATGACACGTGGCGCCAACGCAATCGATGCGGGCGAACGCCGGTGAAGAGACGAAACGGCTGGCTGCATGAGCGCCTCCGTTCGTGAAAAGTTTTCGAAAATTTCAAAATGAAGAGAGTCGAATGAGGCCACAACAGCAGAACAGGCGCATGCGCGGTCGCAACAACAATGGCGGCGGCAACAACAATAACAACAACCGCAAGGGTCCAAATCCCCTGACGCGCAATTACGAGAGCAACGGTCCGGACGTGAAGATCCGCGGATCGGCTCAGCAGATCGCCGAAAAATACGCAACCCTTGCCCGTGACGCGCAAAGCTCCGGCGACCGGGTGATGGCGGAAAACTATCTCCAGCACGCCGAGCACTACAATCGCATCATCGCTGCCGCGCAGGCGCAGCTGCCGATCCAGAGCGCTCAGCAGAACCGCGACGATTTCGACGATGACGGCGACGAAGATCGCGACGAGTTCGACAATGCCGGCAACAGCAATGTCGGCGAGACTGCGGCTCCGGTGGTCAACCACGGTGCAGGCCCGCAGCCGGTCATCGACGGCACGCCGGCCGAATTGACGTTCAACCAGGAAAACGGCCGTGACAATCGTGATGCCAGTGGGCGCGATGCCGGTGGGCGCGATGCCGGCGGGCGAGACAACCGCCATCGCGACCGTCGCCCCAATGGCGGCTACGGCCAGAACGGCCAGCGCGGCGAATTTGGTGCGCGCGGCGAGCAGGGCGGACAGCGCGGCGATCAGAACCGGCGCAACGAGAGACCGGTTCAGAACGAAACCCCCGTGCAGGCGGAAGCTGTGTCTCCGAACGAGCCTGTTTCTGTGGCCGAACCCGCGCCGCAGTTCGAAAGCTTTTCGCCAGCGGCTCTGGCTGCCCAGGCCGAGATGAACGAAGCCGCCGCCGAAAGCGGCGCTGCCCGCCGCCCCAGGCGTCCGCGCCGTCCGCGCGTCAATGCTGATCAGGTGGCTGATCAGGTGGATGGCGGTAACGACAATGCTGGCGGCGATAACGTGAATGCTGCTCCGGCGGATGACGCCGGTGGCGAGCCCACCATCGTCGACGTAAACAACTGATCGAGCAAGGCCCAGACATTCCTGGACGGCGGAGAGAAATCTCCGCCGTTTTTGTATGTGCGCCCCCCGGGAAATATTATGAGTCCGCCGTTATCGGGACGTCTTGAGGGTCTGTGGATTGCGCCCCATATCTCGCGTGAACAGGACCCGGCTCGAACGGGCGGGTCCGTCACCGCAATCTGATCCGGTGCCGCAAAGCGGGCCGGTGACGGAAGGAGACAGATATGAACCTTGAAAAATATTCCGAGCGCGTGCGCGGCTTCATCCAGTCGGCGCAGACCTTGGCGCTCTCGCGCAACCACCAGCAATTCACCCCCGAACATATATTGAAAGTGCTCGTCGACGACGACGAGGGCCTGGCAGCGTCGTTGATCGAGCGCGCCGGCGGCAGCGTCCGCGACGTCAAGCTGGGCGTCGAGACGGCACTTGAGGCAATGCCCAGGGTGGAAGGCGGCAACGGCCAGCTCTATCTGGCGCAACCGCTGGCCAAAGTGTTCTCGACCGCCGAGGAACTGGCAAAGAAGGCCGGCGACAGCTTCGTCACGGTCGAGCGGCTGCTGACGGCGCTGGCGGTCGAGAAATCCGCCAAGACCGCCGACATCCTGACCAAGGCCGGCGTGACGCCACAGGCGCTGAACCAGGTGATCAACGACGTCCGCAAGGGTCGCACCGCCGATTCGGCGAGCGCCGAGCAGGGCTATGATGCGCTTAAGAAGTACGCGCGCGATCTCACCGCCGACGGTCGCGCCGGCAAGCTCGACCCGGTCATCGGCCGCGACGACGAGATCCGCCGCACCATCCAGGTGCTGTCGCGCCGCACCAAGAACAATCCGGTGCTGATCGGTGAACCCGGCGTCGGCAAGACGGCGATCGCCGAAGGGCTGGCGTTGCGCATCGTCAATGGCGACGTGCCGGAATCGCTCAAGGACAAGCAGTTGATGGCGCTCGATATGGGATCGCTGATCGCCGGCGCCAAATATCGCGGCGAATTCGAGGAGCGGCTGAAGGCGGTTCTTTCGGAAGTTACCGCTGCGGTTGGCGGCATCATCCTGTTCATCGATGAGATGCACACGCTGGTCGGCGCCGGCAAGGCGGATGGCGCCATGGATGCATCGAACCTGTTGAAACCGGCGTTGGCACGCGGCGAACTCCACTGCGTCGGGGCGACGACGCTCGACGAATACCGCAAGCATGTCGAGAAGGACGCCGCCCTTGCCCGCCGCTTCCAGCCGGTCTTCGTCAATGAGCCGACGGTGGAAGACACCGTCTCCATCCTGCGCGGCCTGAAGGAGAAATACGAGCAGCACCACAAGGTGCGCATTTCGGATTCGGCGCTGGTCGCGGCAGCGTCGCTGTCCAACCGCTACATCGCCGACCGCTTCCTGCCGGACAAGGCGATCGACCTTGTCGACGAGGCCGCGTCGCGGCTGCGGATGCAGGTCGATTCGAAGCCCGAAGCGCTGGACGAGATCGACCGCCGCATCATGCAGCTCAAGATCGAGCGTGAGGCGCTGAAGGTCGAGAAGGACGACGCGTCGAAGGACCGGCTCGCCCGGCTCGAAAAGGATCTTTCCGTCCTGGAAGAGGAATCGACCGAACTGACCTCGAAGTGGCAGGCCGAGAAGCAGAAGCTCGGGCTCGCCGCCGACCTGAAGAAACAGCTCGACGAGGCGCGCAACGAGCTCGCCATCGCCCAGCGAAAAGGTGAATTCCAGCGCGCCGGCGAGCTTGCCTATGGCAAGATTCCGGAGCTCGAAAAGAAGCTGACGCAGGCCGAGGCGCAAGACGGCAAGGTCGGCATGGTCGAAGAGGTGGTCACCCCCGATCACGTCGCCCACATCGTGTCGCGCTGGACCGGCATTCCGGTCGACAAGATGCTGCAAGGCGAGCGTGACAAGCTGCTGCGCATGGAAGATGAAATCGGCAAGCGTGTCGTCGGCCAGGGCGAGGCGGTGCAGGCCGTGTCGAAAGCGGTTCGCCGTGCCCGCGCCGGCCTGCAGGATCCGAACCGGCCCATCGGTTCGTTCATGTTCCTCGGACCGACGGGCGTCGGCAAGACCGAACTGACCAAGGCGCTTGCCAGCTTCCTGTTCGACGACGAGAGCGCCATGGTGCGCATCGACATGTCGGAGTTCATGGAGAAGCACTCGGTCGCCCGGCTGATCGGCGCGCCTCCCGGCTATGTCGGCTATGAGGAGGGCGGCGCGTTGACCGAAGCGGTGCGGCGCCGGCCCTACCAGGTCGTGCTGTTCGACGAGATCGAGAAAGCGCATCCGGACGTGTTCAACGTGCTGCTGCAGGTGCTCGATGATGGCCGCCTGACCGACGGGCAGGGCCGCACGGTCGATTTCCGCAACACGCTGATCATCATGACGTCGAACCTCGGCGCCGAATATCTGGTCAACCTCGGCGAGAACCAAGACGTCGATGTCGTGCGCGACGAGGTGATGGGTGTCGTCAGGGCGTCGTTCCGGCCGGAATTCCTCAACCGCGTCGACGAGGTGATCCTGTTCCACCGGCTGCGCCGGCAGGATATGGGCCGCATCGTCGAGATCCAGCTCAAGCGGCTGGAAAGCCTGCTCGCAGATCGCAAGATCACGCTTTCGCTGGATCAGGAGGCGATCGACTGGCTGGCGGCCAAGGGCTACGATCCGGCCTATGGCGCGCGGCCGTTGAAGCGGGTGATGCAGAAGGACCTTCAGGATCCGCTGGCGGAGAAAATCCTGCTCGGCGACATTCTCGACAGCTCGACCGTCAAGGTCACCGCTGGTTCCGATCGGTTGAACTTCCGGTCGAAGCCGACGATCGTAGCGACCGAGGCGGCGGCCTGATTTTCGAGGCCCGCCGCATAATCAAAAAATTAAACGGGGCACAGATGACGTTGGACGACTACAACAGCTTCTGCGCCACGCTGCCGTCGGCGACCCATGTGGTCCAGTGGGGCGGTGCTCATGTCTGGAAGGTCGGAGCCAAGGTCTTTGCGATCGGCGGTTGGAGCGATGGCAAGGAGCCGTTCGTCACCTTCAAATGCTCCGACATCGCTTATGACATCTTGAAGGAACAGGCGGGCCTTCGGCCCGCGCCCTATCTTGCCTCACGCGGCATGAAATGGATCCAGCGCCAGACAAGCCAAAGAATGGACGATGACGCGCTAAAAGACTATCTGCGCGAAAGCCACCGCCTCGTCGTGCTCAAGCTGACGAAGCGGGCGCGCAAGGAATTGGGATTCGCCGCCAGCTAGTGTTCTTGCTCCAGCCCGCCAGAAATCCGCCATCTTCATGCCCGGTTCATGTTGGAACCTTATGGTTGGCAACTGATTTGCTGGCGAAGGGGTTCGCCTGCCGCAAAGGCCCGAAAATCGAATTGGATTTTCGGAAAGCATGATGCGGAGATTTTTACGTGCTAGAGCGTCCCCGGGGGGGCGGCAAGGCCCGCCGGGGGGGCGGGAGAGACAACCCCCGGGGGGGGGGGATTAGGGTGGAGTGTCGCAAGGGGAGTTATTAAATAAGACAA
>NZ_JBVVPZ010000063.1:0-5783 GCF_055811415.1 Mesorhizobium sp. WSM4846 | reverse complement strand
CCCCCACCGCCCCGCCCGCCCGCCCCGGCCCCCCCCCCCCCCCCCCCCCCCCCCCCCCCCCCCCCCCCCCCCCGCCCCCGCCCGCCCCCCCCCCCCCCCCCCCCCCCCCCCCCCCCCTCTCCCTTCTCCCCCCCCCCCCCCCCCCCCCCCCCCCCCCCCCCCCCCCCCCCCCGGCGCTCTCTGAAGAGACAACGCCGGGCGGCGGCAATTACGGACCGGAGAATTTGGCCAGCATGTTCCGCACGATATTCACCCTTTCGGCGTTCGCCGCCGGGCTGCTTTCTTCGAGTGTAATGGCCGCGCCGACGGAAGACATCGCGCCGCGACCTGCCCGCGCCGCGGATGCCCGAGCCGCGGATAGCCATGCTGTGCTGGTCGCGCAGAACGGCGATTTCGACGTCTACTACGACGCCAGAGGAAACCGCGTCATCGTTGATACGGAAACCGGCAAGGTGCTCGCCATCCAGCCGCCGCAGACCAGGTTCGATCGCCGCGCACTCCGCCGCGAGGGCTTGCGCAATCTCGGACCGGTCGAGGACGACCGCTATTATCTCGACGATCCGGAAGACACGGCGCGCTTGCGCCGCAGACAATTGGAAGAGGAAGGCCTGATCGTCGTACCGCCGGTCGAAGAATATGATGCCTACGGCGATCCGATGGACGCTTTTCCCGAAGCACCGCTGGATGGCGGCAACTATGGCAACAATTATCCGGAAGCGCGGCAGCCGGTAAAGCCGCGCACCGTCATGCGCCAGCCGCTCAACGAGGCTGCGATCGAACCGGTCGAGCCGATGGCGCCGGGCGACCAGGCGGCACTGCCGCCAAAGATCGACGGTAAGATTGTCGTCGATCCGTCGCTTTCACTCGGTGCACGCCAGGAGGTCGCGGCGCTGCAAGTGCTGCTCGACCGCGCCGGCGCTTCGCCCGGCGTCGTCGACGGGCGCTTCGGCTCGAATGTCGACAAGGCGCTCGCCGCCTACAACGAGATCACCGGCAGCAATCTGCGGTCGACCGATGTGGTCGGCATCCAGGCGGCCCTTGAGCAGTCCGGCGGCGATGCCTTCGCCTCCTACAGCATCACGCCCGAGGATGCTGCCGGCCCCTATGTCGCATCGGTGCCGGAAGACTACGGCCAGAAGGCGCAACTCGAACGGCTGAGCTACACCTCAGTCACCGAAGCGCTGGCCGAGCGGTTCCACATGGACGAGAACTATCTGAAGGCGCTCAATCCGGAAGCCAATTTCAACCGTCCCGGCACGATCATCAAGGTCGCCAATTTCGGCAGGCTGGTGGCCACGCCGGTGGCACGCATCATCGCCGACAAGGGCAAAAAGCAGGCCCGCGCCTATGACGCGTCGGGAAAGCTGATCGCGGCCTATCCAGCCACCATCGGCTCGGCGGACACGCCTTCACCCACCGGCACGCATGCGGTGTCGCGGGTCGCTCTCGACCCGAACTACACCTACAATCCGAACATCAATTTCAAGCAGGGCGAAAACAACAAGATCCTGACCATCCCGCCGGGCCCGAACGGCCCTGTCGGCTCGGTCTGGATTGCGCTGGACAAGCCGACCTACGGCATTCACGGCACACCCGACCCCTCCAAGATCGGCAAGACCGAAAGTCATGGCTGCGTGCGGCTGACCAATTGGGACGCGCGCGAACTGGCAAAAATCGTGTCGCCGGGCGTCACGGTGGAATTCATCGACTGAGCCCTATCCAAATCATCGCGCAGTCCTGGGACACCCGGGAGCAGGCTCTTTGGGCGACGTGATCCTGTTCTGGTTTCAACGACAGCAACCCTCTGGCCGGTTGTTGCCGGCGCATAGGAGGTCTAAGCAGGCTTCATGCGTTCTCCAAGCGAAGTCGGCGCCGAAGCCGTCCCCCTGGTCAGGCCGCTGCCGGCCGATACGTTCTGCCCGCAATCGCGACGCAGGTTCGTGCTGATCGCGGCGATCCTGGCTTCCGCGCTCGGCTTCATCGACGGCTCGATCCTGGCCATCGCCACGCCGGCGATCCGCGTCGATCTTGGCGCCAGTTTCGCCGAGACGCAGTGGATTTCAAACGCCTATGCGCTGACGCTTTCGGCACTCATCCTTGTTGGTGGCGCCGCCGGCGACCGTTTTGGCCTGCGGCATGCTTTCGTGGCAGGCATCGCGCTGTTCATTGCCGCCTCGCTTGCCTGCGCGGTGGCGCCGAATCCACCAATGCTCATTGCCTTTCGCGCCATTCAGGGCATCGGTGCTGCCATCATGGTGCCAGGCAGCCTCGCCATTATCGCCAAGGCCTATCCGAAGAAGGAGCGCGGCAGGGCGATCGGCATCTGGGCGGCAGCCTCGGCGCTGACGACGGCGCTTGGCCCGGTGCTGGGCGGCGTTGTCTTGTCGGCCTTCGGCGACGGCACCTGGCGGGTGATCTTCGCGGTCAATCTGCCGCTTGGTCTTGTCTCGATCTATCTTCTGCTCGCCAAGGTCCCGGCCGACGCACCGACCGAAAAGCGCAGCCTCGATCTCGGCGGCGCTGCACTCGCCACCTTGGCGTTCGGAGCGCTTGCCTACGGCTTGACTTCGATGAGCGCAGAGGGCGAGGGGCAAATGTCCGGCCCGAGCATAGCCGCCGGCGCGGTGCTGCTCATCGTGTTCATTGTCTTCGAGCGCCGGCAGCGCGAACCGATGATCGATCTCTCGCTGTTTCGGGTCGGCGCGTTCGCCGGCGCCAATGTGGCGACCTTCTTCCTCTATTTCGCACTGTCGGCCAACCTGTTCTATCTGCCGATGCTGCTCATCGCCGGATGGGGGCTGAGCGCCGCCGAGGTCGGCTTCATCTTCCTGCCGCTGTCGGTCTTGATCGCGCTGTTGTCGGGGCCGGTCGGCCAGTGGTCCGACCGGATCGGTCCACGTTTTCCGATCGCCAGCGGCAGTCTCGTCGTCGCTGTCGCCTTTGCCGGGCTTGCCTTGCTGGCCTATGCCGGCATCCACAGTTTCTGGTGGGGCGTTTTTCCGCTGATGGCGCTGATGGGGCTCGGCATGGCGCTGGTGGTGTCGCCGCTGTCGACGGCGGTGATGACGGCGGTCGAGGACAAGGATACCGGTGCTGCTTCGGGAATCAACAATGCCGTCTCGCGCATTGGCGGCCTGATCGCAGTGGCGGCGATGGGGTCACTGGCGGCCTGGGTCTATACAGCAGCGCTGAACAGCGGTGCCGCATCCGACATTCCGGGTTTCGGCGAACCGGCGCCGGATCTCGATGCAGCAAGGCTGGCCGCCAGCGACGCAGCGTTCGCAGCAGTCGCCTTGGTGACCGCGCTGCTTTGCCTGCTCTCGGCGATCGTGGCGTGGACAACTGTTTCCGGCGAGCGACTGCCTTGGCCGCGTGGATCCGAGGCCCCACAGCGCTGAGCAGCCGGCAAAGGCCCAACTCGGCTCAGCCTTCGATCTTGGCGCTCGCGACCTTCAGCGAATCATTGTCTTCCTGCTTGAGCAGATCATCGATGCGCCCGCGCTCGCGCTTGAAGGCAACGAGGTCGTCGCCCTTCAGCACCTTGCCGACCGGCAGGCGAACGCGCATCGGGTCGACCTTGGTGCCGTTGACGATCAGCTCGTAGTGGAGATGCGGACCGGTGGCGAGGCCGGTCTGGCCGAGAAAGCCGATGGTCTGGCCTTGGCGGACGCGCACGCCCGGCGCGATGCCTTTGGCAAATGCGCTCTGGTGATTGTAGGAGGTCTCGTAGCCATTGGCGTGACGGAGGATGATCTGTTTGCCATAGCCGCCGGCCCAGCCGGCCTTCTCGACGACACCGTTGCCGGCGGCGATGATCGGCGTGCCGATGGCGGCTGACCAATCGACGCCGGTATGCAAGCGCACATAGCCGAGGATCGGATGCCTGCGGGCACCGAAGCCGGAGCGGAATTTTCCTGCGGGAAGGGGATTGCGCAGCAGGAATTGCTGGGCGCTGCGGCCGTCTTCGTCGAAATAGTCGGTGCTGCCGTCCTGCATCTGGAACCGGTAGAAATTGCGCGTCGTGCCGCCGAAGCTCGCCGAGACATAGAGCAGCTCGGATTCGTCGGATGCCCGGTCGTCGCCATCCGGCTGCGAGAACAGCACCTCGATGCGGTCCGACGGATTGAGCCGCGACTGGAAATCGACGCCGGACGCCAGGAGCTTGATCAGCCGCTTGGTCATCGCCTTGGACATGCCGTAGGAGTAGGCGGCGCGGTAGATGCCGTCATAGACGTTCGGCAGATTGCCGCGCACCACCACCGGCGGCGAATCATCGAACGCGGTCAGCAATTCGGGATTGGGCTCCGGCTCCTGCGCCGGCACATATTGGCCGTGATCATCGAGCGCGATGGTGACGATATGCTGGGCCCTGTCGTAGATGCCGGTGCGAACGACCTTGGCGGCGTCGCCATGGATCTCAAGGCCGACGCGCAGCACGGTTCCCGCCTTGAGCGCTGTCGCATTCAGCAATTTGGCGATCGCCTCGGCCATGCCGGTGGCGTCCTCGCCGGTATAGCCCGAATCGGCGAAAGCCTCGACGATGTTGCGGTCCCTGGTGAAGGGGATGATCTCCTCGGCGAAGGCCGGCGCCTGATCGTCGGGGGCAGCACGCGGCGACACCGAGACGTTTTCCGGAACGATCCTGACGTCGTAGGAGCCGGCCATGCTCTCGGCGAATGCATCGCCGAATCGCTGCGGGTCGACATAATGCAGCGACGCGACCTGCACGGCGCCGTCGCTCAGACCCGTGCCGGCCTCGCGCACCACCTTTTCCACCTCGTCGGCGGACAAGTCACTCTTTTCGTCGAACGCTGCCGTCTCGATTGGGAAATCGACCGTTTTCAGGCTCAACTCGCTTTCGACCTTGGCGCCATAGATCTGCCCTGCGGCGGCGGTCGCCGGCTGACCGGCATTGCCGTCGCGGTCGTCGCCAAACACCTGCATCGGATTGAAAGGCGGATAGGCGCGGCTGGTCGTGTGCCCGGCGGCAAGCGCCATCTTGATCTGCACGAAAGGCATGGTGTGGATGACATCGCGGTCGCCGACCTTTGTCACCATCGGCACTTCCATGCGCCGGCGGTCCTTGGCCTTGGCGATCTGGCGCGGCGCCACCAGCCTGGTGGTCTTGGCGATCTCGCCGGAATCGTCGCCTCTCGCAAGGCTGATCAGTTCGGCGATTTCGGGCGGCGTCGCCAATTGCTGACGGCCGTCGAGGGCTGCGAACAGCGCCACACCCATCAGCACGCTCGACGTCACGCCGGTAAGAAAAGTGCCCGACAGCCAGCGCGCCGAAACCTCGCGCCGGGCGGGCGGGCCACTGCGACCGTCCGCAATCAGCGGCGGCTCGTTGCCGAGTTCGGCTATGACATTTTCCGTATCTGGCATCCAGAAAGGCTGCTTCTTCCCCGGGCGGGACGGCTTGTCGCTTTTGTTGTGGCCATGACATTTGCCTGTCACGGCGGGCGAAGTCAACGAAGCGGCTGGCTTCGGCCGAGATCCCCAGTCATACTTCTCTCTTAGTGGCTCTCTTACAGTCTCTTATAAGGCGCCGCGCCGGTGGTGCTGCGCCAGCTTCGTTGGCGTTGGTGTCAAACCGCAATACGGCGGCAATAGGGCTCCGTGGCGGTGTTCGGCTTTGTTATCCCCATGCCGCCGCGGAAGTCGGCTACCGAAAATCGGCGCCGCAATCTTTCGTCGCAAAAAATTCAAAAAAGATTGAAATCGTTGTTGACACTTTGGATGGGCGCCGACTATATACGCCTCACCAACGAGGGCGGCGCGCC
>NZ_JBVVPZ010000062.1:0-29618 GCF_055811415.1 Mesorhizobium sp. WSM4846 | reverse complement strand
ACAAAGCGCCACAACGGTGCAGAATTCTGGTCCGCTGCGCACTTTGATGTCACGGAATGGATCCCAGGGTCTGCGCTGGGTCGCTACGCTCCTTGCTCCGCCCCAGGATGACGAAGCCGTCCGAGGGGCTTCGGCCAACCTCAACCGGTTGCGACAGCCCATTCGGTCAACTTCAGGCGTTAGGCTACTTGCTTGCCTTGGCCCGTTCGATCGCCTCGACGATCATCTTCTTGGCGTAGGCGGCGTCGTGCCAGCCCTCGATCTTGACCCATTTGCCGGGTTCGAGATCCTTGTAGTGCTCGAAGAAGTGCTGCACCTGCTGGCGGGTGATGTCGGGCAGGTGCGTGTAGTCGGTGACGTTCTCGTAGCGCAGCGTCAGCTTGGGCGAAGGCACCGCGATGATCTTTTCGTCGAGGCCGGAATTGTCCTCCATCACCAGCACGCCAATCGGCCGCACATTGATGACGCAGCCCGGCACCAGCGCGCGCGTGTTGCAGACCAGCACGTCGATCGGGTCGCCGTCACCCGACAGCGTGTGCGGCACGAAGCCGTAATTGCCGGGATAGCGCATCGAGGTGTGCAGGAAGCGGTCGACGAACAGCGTGCCGGCCTCCTTGTCCATCTCGTACTTGATCGGCTCGCCGCCGATCGGCACCTCGATGATGACGTTGATGTCCTCCGGCGGGTTCTTTCCGATGGCGATGGCTTCGATACGCATGGCTTTTGTCCCTCTTTCGATTGGAGACCGATAGCGGGCAGCGGCGCATGGTGCAATGCGGCGAATGGTACTGAAATCGGCTGAGGGTGCTGGCAAGAGGCGTGTCGAGCCGTCATTCCCAGACGAAGGCGACCTTCTTCAGAGCCTTCTGCTCAAAAACCTCGACGCCCTCGGCGACGTCGCGGCCGCCGGCGCCGGCATAGAAGGTGAGCGCGTTCTGGTTGTCCTCCAGCGCCCACACCACCATGCCTTTCAGCCCGTGGTCTGCCAGTCGCGCCCGTGCGGCCGAGAATAGCCGGCTGCCGAGCCCGATGCCCTGATATTCCGGGCGCACGTAGAGTTCGTAGATCTCGCCCTGCTGCTTGAGCTCGCGGGCGCGGTTCTTGCCGATCGTCGCGTAGCCGGCAACCTTGCCGCCGATCTCGACAACCAGGACGGTGGCGGCGCGGCGGATGGCGTTCGCCCACCAGTCGGCGCCGCGGCGGTTGATCATCGATGTCAGCGTGCGATGCGGGATGATGCCGGAGTAGGCGCCGCGCCAGGCCAGCAGGTGCACGTCGGCGATGGCGCTTGCGTCGCGCGGCTCGGCTTTCCTGATGTCGATGCTCAGCGTCTTCATGATTGGTTAACCATAAACCCGGATCGCCCGATTGCAAGAGTCCGGTCAGCGGCTCCCAAGCTTTCGCACAGACGATAGACGTGCCGTTGAGTGCTGAAAAAACCGTTCGTAGCGACTCAGATTTCGACCAGATGGTCGTCGAGTTCGTTGCTGTCGCCAGAAGAAACCGGGAAATGCTCGGCCAGCACCGCAGCCGTCGCTTCGATCGCCCTGATGAAGCCGTCGGCGAGACGATCGTCGCGGGCATGCGCGGTAAGGTCGCGGACGACGCCGTCCCAGACATCCTGGCCGACGCGGCTGTCGATGCCGCTGTCGGCGATCACTTCGGCGTAGTGCTCGGCAATCGAAACGAAGACCAGCACGCCGGTGCGCGCCGTGGTGCGGTGGACGTTGCGGGCGAGGAACTGCTTTATCGCATTGGCGTGCGCGGCCTGGTAACGCAGCCGTCTCGGCACCAGGTGGATGCGCAAGCCGGGCAGCGCCCACAACAGCACAAGCACCGAGGCCATCGCCAGAAGCTGGGCGATGACGAAATGCGGCAAGCGGATCGACAGCCACCACGCTTCCAGCCCGTAGCTGACGGCGAGGCTGACGACGAGCATCGCCAGCGTCGCCATGAAGGCAGCCGGAAAGAAATAGCCGTCGCTGGCATAGGCGACCACGCAGTAGATTTCGCCGTCGGTCTTTGATTCGGCGACGCGGATCGCCTTGGCGATGCGGTCATGGTCCTCGGGGCTGATCGGTCGAGTTGCCATGTCGTGTCTCACCAGCTTCCTGAAGATCCGCCGCCACCGGACGAGCCGCCGCCGCCCGAAAAGCCGCCACCGCCTGAGCCTCCTCCGCCCGACGACCAGCCGCCCCCGCCGGACGACCAGCCGCCAGAAGATCGCCGGCCCGGCTCGAAGGTCATGCCCAGCCAGCGATAGCGGCCGGGGCCGAGTTTCCGGCCGAAGATCGGCGGCAGGATGGAGGCGGCGATGCTGCCGAAGAAGATGATCGCCCAGATGCTTATGAAGATCGCAAAGAACAGATCGTCGGTGTTGAACGGCGGCTGCTGGTTGCGGGTCCCGCGCGCTTCCAGTTCTTCCGGATTGCCTTCCAGCACCATGACCATGTCGTCGACGGCCTTCATTATGCCGCCGGAGAAATCGCCGGCGCGGAAGGCCGGCACCATGTCGTTTTCGATGATCAGCCTGGTGTGCAGGTCGGTAAGCGTGCCTTCCAGCCCGTAGCCGACCTCGATGCGCATCTTGCGGTCGTCTTTGGCGACCAGCAAAAGCACGCCATTGTCCTCGCCGGCCTGGCCGAGCTTCCAGGCGCGGAACAGCCGGTTGGCGTAGGGCTCGATTTCCTCGCCGTCGAGGCCAGGAAGCGTCGCGACGACGATCTGGTCAGAGCTCTCGGCCTCGAAATCCGCAAGCTTCCGGGTCAGCGCCGCTTCGGTTGCGGCGTCGATGATGCCGGCATTGTCGACGACCCGCCCGGTCAGGGCAGGCAATTCGGCGGAGAAAGCGG
Organism: Mesorhizobium sp. WSM4846; assembly: GCF_055811415.1. NCBI lineage: Bacteria > Pseudomonadati > Pseudomonadota > Alphaproteobacteria > Hyphomicrobiales > Phyllobacteriaceae > Mesorhizobium > Mesorhizobium sp. WSM4846. Next base: position 26,766 of record NZ_JBVVPZ010000062.1, on the reverse strand, counting down.
TGAGGGGGAGGAAGAGGGCTAAGTAGAGAAGGGCTAGAGCAACCGGCAGGAATGCAAGGCTTGCGTTCCGTCCCACCCCCCTCTGTCCTGCCGGACATCTCCCCCTCAAGGGGGGAGATCGGCCGTCATAATGGCTTTCGCAAACCTCCAACGTTGCAAGGGAGGCGCCTTCGACAGAGCTGCCAATCTCCCCCCTTGAGGGGGAGATGTCCGGCAGGACAGAGGGGGGTGGGACGAAGTACAAGGTCAATGGAACTGCGCTCGCTAAGCGCCGATCACCCGCCCTGCTGCGTGCCAAAATCGACCTTCGGCGTCTGCATCTTGTCTTCCTCGATGGTGAAATTGGCGAATGGCTGATTGTCGCGGAACCACAGGGTCGCCCAAATCACCGACGGGAAGGTCCTCAGCGTCAGATTATACTCCCGCACCGCCTCGATATAGTCGCGGCGGGCGACCGAGATGCGGTTCTCGGTGCCTTCGAGCTGCGCCTGCAGCGCCAGAAAATTCTGGTTGGCCTTGAGGTCGGGATAATTCTCCACCACTGCCAGCAACCGCGACAGCGCGCTGGTCAGGCCGGCTTGACTGTCCTGGAATCTCTTGACCGCTTCCGGATCGCTCAGCGTGTCGGGCGTCACCGTCACCTGCGTCGCCTTGGCGCGCGCCTCGACCACGGCATCGAGCGTATCCTTCTCATGCGCCGCATAGCCCTTGACCGTCTCGACCAGGTTGGGAATGAGATCGGCGCGGCGCTGGTACTGGTTCAGCACCTGGCTCCATGCGGCCTTGGCGTTTTCCTCCGCCGTCGGAATGGTGTTGTAGCCGCAGCCGGCCAGCAGCGGCAGCACGATCGCCATCATCAGCAAGGCAGGCAGGTTGCGGAAGACGGAAGGGGAGGAAAGGGCAGGCATGGAAAAATCCCTCAACAGACTGACGGGCGAAGCATTACCACCAATCCGCGCGCAAGAACATAACCTCAACCTGGGGCGCTGCTGGTGCTTTGGCATTCACTGTCAGGCCCTGTAACTGGCCGGGCGAACAGGTTAAAGTCGCTGCGAAAACAGGGCATAGCCATGGCGGGACGCCAGGACAGCGACGACGAATCGCGCCGCATCATCGAGCGCGTGGCAAGTGAAACCGACCCGGCCTCGTCCGTAGCGCGGACCGCGAAGGGCGCGCGCGATCACGTCACTGCTGCAGACGCCGACCGGGCGGACCCGATCGAATATTGGGGCACGCGCATCGGCCGGGCGCTGGGGCTCATCGTCGGCATTGGCCTGTTGATCTGGCTCGTGCTTTTCATCATCCAGAGTTAGGAACCTCGTGAGCACCGAAGAACACGACGCGCCGCGCGCGGTCATCGTCATTTCCAGCCATGTCGCGCGCGGCTCGGTCGGCAACCGCGCCGCGGTCTTTGCGCTGGAGACGCTGGGATTTCCGGTGTGGGCGGTGCCGACCGTCATCCTGCCCTGGCATCCGGGCCATGGACGGGCGACGCGCATCGTGCCGCCGCTCGATCAATTCAGGGCGCTGATGGCCGATCTTGAGCGCGCGCCATGGCTGGGCGAGGTCGGCGCGGTGCTGTCCGGCTATCTCGGCGAAGGCGGTCAGGCCGACGCCGTCGCCTCGCTGGTCGGCGCGGTCAAGGCGAAGACGCCGGACGCCGTCTATATCTGCGACCCGGTGATGGGCGATTCGGGCGGGCTCTATGTGCCGGAGACGACCGCCACTGCGATGCGCGACCGGCTGATGCCGATCGCCGACATCGCCACCCCCAACCGCTACGAGTTGGAATGGATGGCGGGAGCGCCGCTGCCCGACCTCAAAGCGGTGATGGCGGCCGCCCTTCAGGCCGGGCCGTCGACCATGCTGGTCACTTCGGCGCCGGCGATGATGGCCGGCGGCACCGGCAATCTGCTGCTCAACGGCAACCAGGCGCTGCTCGCCGAGCATCGCCTCATCGACAAGCCGCCCAACGGGCTCGGCGACCTGACGGCGGCCGTCTATCTGGCGCGCATCCTGTCCGGCCAGCCGGCGATCAAGGCACTGCAGTCGACCACGGCGGCGGTCTACGAGATTCTGGCGCGCACCGCCAAGCGAGGCGGCGACGAATTGCAGCTCGAAACCGATGCACAGAGCCTGTCGCACCCGATGGCGATGGTGCAGCTTCGCCATCTCCTGCATCCGGGGCGGGACAAAAGAGCGTGACCGTTGTCGGCGTCGACGGCTGCAGGGCCGGCTGGATCGCCGTTCGCCGCGATCCGGGCGCAGCCCCCTCGGTAGCCGTTTTTCCAAGCTTCGCAGCACTGCTTGACGCATTGCCGGCCGATGCGACAGTCGCCGTCGACATGCCGATCGGCCTGCCCGATGTTTCACAAAAGGGTGGCCGCGGGCCCGAATCGCTGGTGCGGCCGCTACTCGGCAACAGGCAATCGAGTGTCTTCGCCATCCCCTCGCGTGCGGCGCTTTACACGCATACGGACGGCTTCACCACGATCGAGGCCTGGCATGCCGCGCATCGCCAGGCAAGCGAAGTGGCCAAGGCGACCTCCGATCCGCCGCGCGGCGTCTCGATCCAGGCTTTTGGTATCTTTGCCAAGATCCGCGACATCGATGCCGTGTTGATCGCACGTCCCGAACTGCGCCGCCGCGTCTTCGAATCGCATCCGGAAGTCGCCTTCTGCCGGCTGAACGAGGATCAGGCGATGCGCTTGCCGAAGAAGATCAAGGGCGCCGTCAACCCGGCCGGCATGGCGGAACGCAAGGCGCTGCTTTGCCGGCACGGTTATGTCAGGGGCTTTCTCGACCGGACGCCGCCGCCAGGCGCTGCTGCCGACGACTTTCTCGACGCCGCAGCGATGATGCTGATCGCCGGCCGCATCGCCAGCGGCGAGGCAAGGCCGTTTCCGGATCCGCCGCTCACCGACCGTTTTGGCATCCCTGTGGCGATCTGGGCATGAATTTCTTCGCCCCGTCTATCGGCGAGCCAATCGCATTGGCGAATGGCAACCACGTCCTTCGCGATTCGGCATTGCTCGCGACCGGCTTTTGCCGCTAGAGCCTTCCTGACCTAAAGAGCTGCCGCCTAACCCCGAAAGGCTCCAGACGCCGCCAATGCCTCATCTCCCTGACCATCTGCTCACCGGCTACCGCAATTTCATGAGTGGCCGCTATCTCGCCGAAAGCGGACGCTATCGCTCGCTTGCTCGCGAGGGCCAGGCCCCCGAAACGATGATCATTGCTTGCTGCGACTCCCGCGCGGCACCCGAGGCGATCTTCGACGCTGGCCCCGGCGAACTCTTCGTGCTGCGCAATGTCGGCAATCTGGTGCCGCCCTATGCGCCCGACGACCAGTTTCACTCGACCTCGGCGGCGCTCGAGTTCGCCGTGCAGAGCCTCAAGGTGAAGAACATCGTGGTGATGGGCCATGGCCGCTGCGGCGGCATCCGCGCAGCACTCGACAGTACGGCCGCGCCGTTGTCGCCCGGCGACTTCATCGGCAAGTGGATGAGCCTGATTGCGCCGGCGGCCGAGACCGTGTCGTCCAGCACCTTCATGACGGCGACCGAGCGGCAGACCGCGCTCGAGCGCATTTCGATCCGCTATTCGATCGCCAATCTCAGGACCTTTCCCTGCGTCTCGATCCTGGAAGGCAAGGGACGGCTGTCGCTGCACGGCGCCTGGTTCGACATCTCGACCGGCGAACTCTGGGTGATGAACAAGGACACCGGCGACTTCGAGCGGCCGGAGATGACGTAGGAGGGTTGCATGGCATGCCGTTCGATCGCTTTGGCCGCAGCGGCGCTTCTGTTTTCAGTCATATCCGCCGGCGCCGACGACGGCGCGCTCATCGGCCGCTGGTATGCGGCGCTGCTGGTCGCCGATCGCACGGAACTGTCGGACCTGCTTGCCGACGACGTCCGGATAAAACTCGACGATCTCGGCGTCATCCAGAGCAAGCAGGAATTCATCGCCTCCATCGACGACTGGGAGGGCGCAGTCGCCGGGGCTGAAATCCGGCATCGCATCGAGAAGGCCGAAAGCGGCGTCACCACGGTGATCGCCTGTTATGATTTCCCCAACAACGACGTGCTGATGCAGGAAACCTTCGCGATCGCCGACAACCGCATCACAGCCAGCTCGCAGGCGGCGATCGCAGAAAACTGCGACAGCTACTGAGCGGCCGCGATATTGCGTGTGGCAAGCCGGCGCCTTACATCGGTGATGCTCCGCCTCATTCCGCACCTAGCGAAAGCCCCCCTTAACGAAAGAATGCCCATGCCGTCCGCCGTCGACCTCGCCACCCATCCGCTGACCACCTGGCAAGGGCCGCTCGGCCTGCCCGATTTCACCCGCATCGGCGACAGCGATTTTTCCGGGGTTTTCGATGCGGCATTGGCGGCGCATGAGGCCGAGATCGAGGCGATAGCGGGCAATGCCGAGACCCCGACCATCGAGAACACGCTTGCGGCACTCGAGCTTGGCGGCGAGGCGCTCGACCATGTCTCGTCGATCTTCTGGTGCCGGGCCGGCGCCCACACCAACGAGGCGATCCAGGCGCTAGAGCGCGACGTCTCGCCAAAGATGTCGCGGCATTTCTCGGCGATCTCGATGAACGAGAGGCTGTTTGCCCGCATCGACGATCTCTACCAGCGCCGCGACTCCCTGAAGCTCGATGCCGAAACGCTGCGGGTGCTGGAAAAGACCTGGAAAAATTTCGTCCGCTCCGGCGCCAGGCTCGACGCCGAGGGCAAGAAACGGCTCGCGGCGATCAATGAGGAACTGTCGTCGCTCGGCACGAATTTCGGCCAGAATCTGCTTGCCGACGAGCGCGACTGGGCGCTGTTCCTCGACGCGGCCGACCTTGCCGGCCTGCCGGAATTCCTGAAAAGCGCGATGGCCGAGGCCGCTGAGATGCGCGGCCAGAAGGGCCGCTATGCCGTCACCCTGTCGCGCTCGATCTACGAGCCGTTCTCGACCTTCTCCGAGCGCCGTGATCTGCGCGAGATTGCCTTCCGCGCCTTCACCATGCGCGGCCAGAACGGCGGCGCCACCGACAACACCGCCGTGGTGCGCGATATGCTGCGCCTGCGCGCCGAAAAGGCGAAGCTGCTAGGCTACGCTTCCTACGCCGCGCTGAAGCTCGACGACACAATGGCAAAGACGCCCGAGGCGGTGCATACGCTGCTCGACCCGGTCTGGGGAAAGGCGGTGGAAAAGGCCGCGAGCGATCAGATCGAATTGCAGCGGCTGGCGGCCGAGGCCGGCAGCAACGAAGAATTCGCCGCCTGGGACTGGCGCTTCTATCAGGAGAAGCTGCGCGCCGAGAAATTCGCCTTCGACGAGGCCGAGCTGAAGCCCTATCTGCAGCTCGACCGCATCATCGACGCCTGTTTCGACGTGGCGACAAAATTGTTCGGCATCAGCTTCGAGGAGAAGCAAGGCATTGCCACGTGGCACCCGGACGCGCGCGTTTTTGTCGTCAGGAATGCCGACGGCAGCGAGCGCGGGCTGTTCCTGGCCGACTATTTCGCGCGGCCCTCAAAGCGCTCCGGCGCCTGGATGAGCGCGCTGAAGTCCGGCTACAAGCTTGGCGATGGCTCCAGGCCGGTCATCTACAACATCATGAATTTCGCCAAGCCGCCGGAGGGCGAGGCAGCGCTTTTGTCGGTCGATGAGGCCAAAACCCTGTTCCACGAATTCGGTCATGCGCTGCATGGCATGCTGACCGAAGTCACCTGGCCATCGGTCGCGGGCACCTCGGTCAGCCGCGATTTCGTCGAACTGCCCTCGCAGCTCTACGAGCACTGGCTGACGGTGCCGGCGGTGCTGGAAAAGCATGCGCTGCACGTGACGACCGGCAAGCCGATGCCGAAGGCGCTGGTCGACAAGATGCTGGCGGCGCGCACTTTTGGCGCCGGCTTCGGCACGGTCGAGTTCACCGCCTCAGCACTGGTCGACATGGCCTACCACGCGCGGCCGGATGCGCCGGACGAGCCGCTTCGATTCGAAGCCGAAACGCTCGAGAAGCTCAACATGCCCGGCACCATCGCCATGCGCCATCGCACCCCGCATTTCGGCCACATATTTGCCGGCGACGGCTATTCGGCCGGCTACTATTCCTATATGTGGTCGGAGGTGCTCGACGCTGACGCTTTCGCCGCCTTCCAGGAGACGGGCGACCCGTTCAATCCAGCGCTGGCCGAGCGGCTCAGGAAAAACATCTATGCCGCCGGCGGTTCCAAGGACCCGGAAGAACTGTACACCGCCTTCCGCGGCAAGATGCCGTCGCCCGAAGCGATGATGGTCAAGCGCGGCCTGGTGTAGAGCGAGGGCCAACGGACCAATCGCCGATCTCGGCGGACCGACGATGTCTGATCAAAAAGCAGGCCACCTTAACGCGGCGCGCTTGGGCCGCCACCCAACGCCTCGACGGCTTTCGCCAGCGCAGCCGGATCGCCTGATATGCGCAGCGTCTTCAGCCGCGCCGTGCCGCCGGCGACGACCGAGACGGCCGACTGCGGCACGCTCAGCGCCTTGGCGACAAGCCGTTCGAGCGCCTGGTTGGCGGCGCCGTTTTCCGGCACGGCACGGACGCGCGCCTTCAGATGGCTTCGCCCGTCTGCCGAGATCTCGATGCCTTCGAGCCTGTCCATCGCCGCTTTCGGCGTCAGCCGGACGAACAGGTCGACGCCGTCGTTACGCGGGCGAAACGGCCCGGTCATGGAACCGCCGTCAGACGACCAGCGGCGCCACCGTGGTGAGCAGGAACTGTCGCAGGAAGAACAGGATCAGAAGCAGGATGATCGGCGAAATATCAATGCCGCCGAGGTCGGGCAGGAAGCGGCGGATCGGCCGCAGCGCCGGCTCGGTCAGCCGGAACAGCATGTTGCTGACGCTATCGACGAACTGGTTGCGCGAGTTGACGACGTTGAAGGCGTAGAGCCAGGAGAAAATCGCCGAAGCGATGATGATCCACCAATAAATGTCAAGCGCCAGGACAATGGTCTGAATGAGGGCTATCATGCCGGTCTCCGATTGTTGCCGACATGTAGCCATTGCAGGCGGAGGCGGCAAGAGCCAGCTTCGCGGCACGGCAGGCCGGTGGCTGGCCGCCCGGCTTTTGGGCAAAACGCCGTCTTGACAGGAAACCGCCGCGCCCGATAAATGCGCCCATTCCGCTGGACGGGGCTGTAGCTCAGCTGGGAGAGCGCGTCGTTCGCAATGACGAGGTCAGGAGTTCGATCCTCCTCAGCTCCACCAGCGGGATGCCATAAGCATCTGATAAGACGTGGTATTTACTTCTCTTTCCCTTTCATCCCCACTTCTATTCCCACTTCCGCGCGTTGCGAGTGCCTGAAAGCAGCGTGGGACGGAATGAAACAGTTTTCCCTATTTGGCCGGCCAGGGGAATGGCTTTTTGCCCGGCTTCCCGGCAGACTTGCAGAAAGTCCAGATCCTTTCGCGCGCGCAACGTCACCGTATGCCGACGAGCGCAGCCGTTGTGTCGCCGTAGCGTCAACCGGCTGAAGCCCGGCGGTGCTTTCTCAGCCGAGTGATTGCCGACCTGTCGACCGTAATCACGCCGCCGCAGTCAATCCGCACGGTGAGTTTGTCCGCTCCGCGATCGATGCGGGTGACGTCCCCAACAAGAACTACTCGGTCGCCGGCCCGGGCTTTGGGTGGCGGCTCTAGCGTGTAAGGATGGTCATAGGATGGAATGCTCACTCTGGCTCGGCCGCTAGGGAGAATGGTGATGACGGTACCTGCTAGCGCAACCTCATCGCCGACCTCAAATTCGCCAGGCATGTTAAGGTGCAGCATGGCCTTCCTCCCGATGCTTTCCTATTTGATGCTTTGCTAAATTAATGCCCGGCCACCGCGTTGGTTGCGTGCAATCCGCTTCGTACGGTTCCGCACATTTCCAAGCTGGATCGCGATGGCGACGGGACCCCGTGCGAAACGCTGTGTTAGCGGAGCCAGCAACCAGCGGGTCTTCCGATCAAACTTCGCGGAATAATGATGGACCTGAGACGCCGGCAAGAGTCGGACAGCGAGCCCCCTGGCCGACCAGACGTTGCGGGGCCGGCTCGCGTCCGCCGGTCTTCTGTCCAGCAATCTACTCACCATCTATTTTAGACACCCCTGAGAGCTTCCATGAGGCGGTGCAGACGACGCTGGCCAGCTTCGACATTCGGGGCGAGGCAAAGTCTGGCCGACCGCTCGAATGAAATTCAGGCTGCGGCGTGCACTCCCCGAAAATGTCACCCGGTTCGACATCGCGATACGCTATCTCCCTGCCGTCCGCTGAAACCAGTGTCACGCGAGCCCGTCCTTCCAGCAGGAAGAAGACATCGCGACCAGTGTCGCCGTGGGAAATGATCAGCTCGTTGTGTCGATAGCTGCGCTCGTGCCACCGTTTGGTCAGCGCGGCGAGGTCGGCATCGCAAAGTCTTGAGATGAAGGCCGGAGAGCCTGTCACAACAGCCTCTTGTTCAATCAGGTGTACTTCATCTTACTCCCTATCCAAGGAAATTTGATGGCCGCAGGCGCCGCTTTCCGGAAAGCAAAACTGGGACGGATTTTTCCAATGTTTTCCCGGTGTGGGAATTCCCACAGCCGAGCCTGGTCCGACTGGCATATCCTTGTTTGCAACATCCAGGCCCGCCGGCTCGTGTTCAAGCAGGCGAAGGGAAAGGGAACGGTCATGAAATTCTTGGCTCCCTTCACAAAACTTGCTGCGGGGTTTCGCAAATTCGTCGCGCCGCGCTACCGGCCGGAGCTTTATTATATGCGTGGCCCGGGGCCAGCCACCGCCCGCCGTGCGGGCACGCCACAGCAAAACCAATCCATCGACCACTACGCCTAACTTGCCTCGCGGACGGCTGACGCTCTCGCCCGGAGTGCCGTTCGCGCCGTTCCGTACCGATCAATTCAGATCAATGAAGGGACGATCTGATCATGGTTGCAATTCATGCTGTCGCAGTTGGTCCATTTCGCAGGTGGTTACGCCTCCACGCCGAGCGAAAGGCTCTGTTATCGGCAACGGACCAGTTGAGCCGTTTACCCGATGGCGTCCTTGGCGACATCGGCATCTCTCGTGACGAAATCATGTGCGCTTTGCAAAGCCCCGCCACCCGCCCTGCGGAGGCAGGTGCGGCCAGCACGATCGAGCGCACCAGGATCGCTTCAGCCTCGATCCCGAACGGTTGGCCGCCTACACTGGCTACGCCTCTGCCGAGACCCCGTTTGGCTGGTCCACGAGCTCGTCGCCTCCTACACTTTCGAATGGTCCCCCTCCCGCCAGGTCCAAGTTGGGTTGTTTCTTGTTGCCGTTTTGGTTCTGTTCAAAGATGAGATTTTACGATGGGTACGAGATGTCCTGTTTGACATCGGCGACGTTTTTTCAAATGGCGCTCTCACGCGGCGCTATATCACCTGACACTTTCTTTACGGGCCAATCACGGTGTTTGAAGACCCTGATGGATTGAAGCTGCACTTGGCTAGCAGCCGCCCCCTGACGTCAGGGCCGTATCTGGAAGAGACCGGGGCATTCCAAGAGATTGTGGCGCGCGCCAGATCGACGAATGGCCCTCTTTGCGGACTGTGATTGATGGCTTTTGGAGGGGGTTCCCAAAGAATCCGCACTGCTGGCGTAGCCTGAGGAACAAGCTTCTAGAAACCATTGAGCAAGGTTCGCTGCCCCCAGCCAAACAGTCACCTTTCGATGATGTGCACGACCTTGCGGGTTTGGGGGTCGATCAGCGCGGTGCGACCGTCAATTACGACGTACTGATACCTGGTCGGCAATGTGTTTTCGGCAAGTTCGCCCGGCTTGAATATATCCGGTATGAGCGCTCCGACTATCAGTTCAAAGTTGGACGGACGATCGACTACGACTGGATTGGTTTTCACGTATTCTCGCACTGCGATTTCCTGTTCGGGCGTGACCACGACAGTCTGGGCAGTCGCGAGAGCGGTTCCAGCGAGAAAGATGGTAGCGGCAATCGTGCTTCGAAAAGTCATATCTGCCTCCTGGGTTTGACATAATAACCACTGTAGAACCGCTGTCGGTCGAAACGGTTCCGCAATTGTCCAGCCCTCCTAACCCCCGCCGTGCAACGAGGCAGGACCTCAGTCTTCCCCCTGTCAGCCACTCATCGATCACGCCTCAGGGTCGCCCAGCAATCACCGTATGAAAGACCTAAGGACTTGTTGCGGGCTGGACCTAAGGGGTGCCGGGGTCCTCGCGCGAGCCAGTTATCCGATCACCCGCTCAGAAATTTCTACCAAACATTCCGACCCACCAACTACCGGAACAGAAGACACTGGGGGGACATTTAGATAAGACGACGTTAGCAACCCATTATTGAGGATCCACTTATGAACCCGACCGAATTGCAGGCGATTGGCGACACGCTGATGCGGGTAGTGACGCCAGAGATGACACCGAAACAGCTCCTAAAGGCTGCAAAGAAGGAACACCCGGACGCGTCGAAAAAGGACATCGCTCGTGCGGCGTTCTTCTCGATTATTTCCAATGCTGATCAAGACATCGGCAAATCCAGGAATTTGCAAGCCTTTGCGTTGCCGGAGCGAACCCAACAGTCTGACTAATGATGGTCGATATGCGTGGCCCCTAGCGGAGCCCGCCGCCGTTGAGAGGGAGCGGGCGACGGACCCCACGGCGGCTGTATTCCACGGAGGATCGACCGCCGCGATTTCTAAACTCGCGCGGGCCTACATCGTTCCCTTATCGGCGGCCTCTTGCCGCTCTAACCTCATGGCACTCCGTTGGTTCAGCCCTCCGATCTACGTCCTCAGTTATGGGGGCAGCCACGTCGAGGGTGGATGAAGTTGACCGGGATAGCGGGAAACAACGCGCGCCGATGATCTGATCGGGGCAGCCCATTGACGCGTGTCTTGACCATGCGTTCATCGGCGCTACCTGCTGCGATTAGGCAACAAGGGCGCAGGCTGATCCGTGCTCATCCGGCACCGCAGGTCTGCTGCCCTTCGCTTGATGAGAGAAGGTTATCCAATGTTCCGCCGTAGCGCATTGGCAGCGACGGCAGTCCTCGGGGTGACGGCAGCCCCAGTGCGATCCGACGTTGTTGTCGATCAAGCAGTCCAACAATTCCACCGCACCTGTCTTGCCGAGGGCCCCAATTTCAGCAAACGCAACATTTTCGCAGCGGCAGGGACCGCGACGATCCTTTTAAGCGGCTGCTCCGGTTCGGGCTTAGGTATGCCTGGCCCACCGGCCTGGTTTGCCACCACACCGCAGGCGGAACAGGCAACCTATTTCCGGAACCGATGTGTCTCCTACGGCTTCGAGCCAGGGACCCCGGCCATGGCCCAATGCATCCAAAACGAGTCCATTTCGTCTCGCGGCAGGGCATCTGCCAGGGCGAATGCGGCATTTGCCAACATGCAAAACAGTCAGCCGAAAACGACGACTTGCAACCGCTTCGGCAACACCGTGAACTGCACGACGTTTTGAGTTGACACCGAGAGGCGGAATGAGCGCCCGCCGCTCTCATTGCGAACGCTCGACGGCGAATGTTTGCGCGTCATCACCCTCCGGCCTGGAGAATGGTGGCGGCCCGACGTGAGGCTGAAGAAGGATTGACGCGCCGCCGTGCCCCCGCCCGATCAGGACGCTTCCTGCACTTCCTTGACTTGTGGCGTCACGGGTGCAGAATTAATGACGTAGGTGTTCGAGGTTAGGTCGCTAGTAGATCGAATGATGATGCCGTCGTCTCTTAATCGGGCAAACGTCGCCCGTGCGATCCGCATTGGCTTGCCTCTGGAATCTGCGGCGGTGACTTTGTTCGACCAAGGAACGTGAGTGATGGTGTCAACGCGCTTGAGAAAGCGCTTTTCCTTCTCAGTCAACTCGATCACGCCGTTCCTCCATATCATTCGCAGCGTTTGGTTGGCCGGTAACGCCGATGATGCGACTGCGTTCCAAGGACCCAAAGGCAGACAGCGCATGGTCGCTGCCTATGTCGAGAAACTCACAGTGGACGACCTTGAGGCTAAGGGCTTCCTGCCGAAAGGCGCAGCAGAATAGCTATGCTCGTCACCGTCAGCCGGGAGGAGTGGAGAGCGGCTCTCTGCATCGATGAACCAAGCACTGGCCATCGCGCGTCGGCACAAACCCTACCGCTGGGATTAACGGCGAGTCGCACGCATTGCTGTACCGGCGAACGTAGAGGGCATAGGTGTTCGGGCCGGTGGTCAGCACCGCCGAGCCTTGGCTCTGGATTAGCGCCTGCGTCTGCTGGCAGGTCATGGCGCGGGTGTCCGGCCTGGCCTGGGCGAGGGTTGTGAAGGCAAGCGTGACCGCTGCCGAGGTCAACGCAGTCCGGCGAATGGACATGACGAGACTCCATGATGAGCCATTTGGTTGACAAACTCGCATGTCGCAGGGCAGCTGTGCAATGGCGGCCTCCAAATCGGAATTTCCGGACTGGAGCAAACCGCCCGCCCCGTGCGAACTGACGGCGTGCCGGGGTGTCTGGCCGGTCGGAACTCGTTCAGATCGTGTTGCGCGACTTTACACAGCGGCCTACCGCCAGTCAGCTTTGACGACACGGCGGGTATAGGCGCGCTCGACGCCGAAGACCGCTTCGTCCTTTGTGGAGACCCTCCCGTTCGCGCCACCTTCATAACATGACCAGAACCATGTCCCGGCCTCGGTGCCGTGGAGCGTCTTCAGGATGCGGCCGACTGTATCCTGCATGAAACTAGCAGCGAAGTCATACGGCGGTGCTTCCCCGCCGATAACGGTCCTGCTCCATTCCAGCCGGACGCGGGCGCCACGGTCCACCAAGAAATGGGATGCGTCCTCCTTCTTTTCGAAGGTCCGCACGACCGTGCTGCCATCCACGACTTGCCAGCCGCGCTGATAGGCGAAACGGACCTTGAGACGCTCGCTCATCCGCGGAACCGCTCAGTGGTCCAATGAATCTTGCCGTCGATCTTCATCGGCTTGTGGATCATCAATCGCTTGGGAAGGTGCTCGGGATGCACTTCGAGCAGGGTTATCGTGATCTGCGGCTTGCAACGGCTGCAGTCAAATTTGAGCTTCAGCGGGTCGGCACCGCCGCCATAGACCATCATCAGGTCGGCCGAACGGCAGTAGCGCACATTGCCGCAGCTGCATTCTGCCTTGACGAGCATGTTGTGCCGGGTCGCCTTACCCAGCGTGTCGATCGGATCGTGCGCCATGAGAACAGAAAAGGAACATTTTGCTCGATCGTCAAGACGGGAGGCTTGGAATCTCTGCATCAATCCAAGCCGGCCACTATAAATTTGACAAAACCCGATTAGGAGATAGCCAGCAACCTTTTGCGGGTTTCAGACTTAGAGGCAATGGCCCGTTTCTTCTTTGATCTAACCGACAACGGAAACGCATACCCGGATACGGAAGGCACCGAGCTTCCAAACCTGGACGCCGCTGAAGATGAGGCATCGACGGCGCTTCTGGAGATAGCGAAAGACGCTCTGCCGGACGGCACGTTCCGCGAAGTCGCCTTCCAAGGTCATGACGGTACCCGCAAGCCGCTGTTTGTGGTAAAGGTCACGTTCGAGCTAATTCGCAACTGACGGTCAACTGATGACCAAGTGGGAGCCTGACATTCTCTTGCTTGAAGCCGCTCGCCTCTACCAGATACGAGCGGCGGCAGAGGTAGAAGAACTGTACTCAACCATCGTAGAGACGCGCCGCATAATCGCAAAGTCCCGCAAGCTGCTAGAGCGTCTAGCCGACAAGGCGGGCGCTACCCAGCCGTAGGGGAATGGCGCTGGCATCCCCTGCTCATTCTTCCCGCCAAAAATCCTGCAGCGAGGCGTGCCGAAGGTCTTCCTCGCCCCTGAGATGCTTCACACGGGCTTTGATACCCAGCCTTACCCACTGCGTTGCCGGCCGTTTTGGCATGTCCTTGGGCGGTGGCCCGGCATGTTCCTGGACTCCTTTCCACAGCCGCTCCCGCATCTCGCGATTAACGCTGACGAACGCACTGCCGACATATTTCCGAGTTCCCGGCTGGGCCATCAGAGCAAACGCGGGCTTGCCCCTCTCGCGTTCGACGCCGAGAAGCTCAAACTCGCTTTCCGTGAAGGATTTTGTCTTCAGCCAATTGGTGGTCGGGCCGCTGCAATATTTGCTGTCCCGACGCTTCGATACCATCCCCTCCAGGCCGGCCGCGTCGATCAGATGATAGATCGCGTTGGCTTCGCCTGGCATCGTCTCGCTGAACTGGATGCGACTGTCGGACCCTATGAGGCCGGCCAGGATTTCCCGCCGGTCCTCCAGCGGCATGTCGCGCAAGTCATGGCCGTTGAGATGCAACAGATCGAAGGCGACGAAATAGAGGTCGTGCTGGCGCCTGGTGATTGCCTTGCGCAACGCGGCAAAGTCCGAAAGGCCAGCCTCATTCAGAACGACGACTTCGCCGTCAATGATGGCGTTCTGTACGTTGAGAGCTTTGGCTGCCTCGACCAGATCGCGGTACTTCGATGTCCAGTCTAGGCCGCGGCGGGTGAAGATCCGCGCGCTGCCGGCGTCGATGATGATTTGGGAGCGGTAGCCGTCGAATTTGGCTTCATGCATCCAGTCATCGCCTTGGGGCGGCTTGGCGACCAAGGTAGGCCTCATTGGCGGGAGAAACTTCAAATGCATGCATTGACTCGCAAAACCGCGATTTCAATTAGCATGCGCTTAATTAGTTCCAATTTTAACGAATCGTTGACCGCGCTGTCCCAGAATAGGACGGCGCGGTCAAACCCCAACCCGGGATTGCGCAGGCGGCTCCGGCAATCCAGCTCCCCCGCCTCACTGTCGGAGCCGCTTCCACACTCCTCTAGCATTACCAGCAACGGTTGAATCAACTGTTACCGCACTTGCTTTCCAGTGCGCTTTCCCAGTCGTTAAACTTTGATGGAACAGGGCTCTCGCCTTCACGGTTTGACGCTGAGACAGTCCATCTCAGCGAGGAAGCATGGAAGCCCAAGAGAACATCCGCAACGCCTGGGCCGGCCTCAAGCTGGTTTGCATGGCGATCGAACAGACCTGCCCCGCCGGCGTGCTGCCAAGCGAGGAAGCCGTTGTGCTGCTCTACGGCCCGGAGCCGGTCCATGAGGGAGAAGCGCTGGCCAAGGCCATCATTGAGACGGTCAACCGGCTAACCGGATGAATGAAACGGCACGGCCAGAGCCGAAGCCACCCATTTTAAGTTTTTGGAGCGCCGCATCGCCCTTTGAGAATAGCGATCTCAGTTTCGTGGTCTCCACCCGACATTGAGGAAACCGGCACGCCTATGAGAAAAACGCCCAATGCGTCCTCGGTCACAGCCTTGTTTTGCTGAATTCGGCGACTATGTCGCTGACAGACCCGGCGGCAGTTTAGGCAAGTATCCGTAGGCTCTAAGGCGCTTTTCGGCGCGGCTCAGTTCTTCGGGGGTAAACAGTGCGCGCCATTTTGGATTTTCGACAACGACGGCCTCTACAGTCAAGTCAAGCCGCTCTCGCTGGTGGAGAGCAGTGTATCCATCTGATGGTTGAGTCGCGTTGATTAGAGTCTTGGCCGTCGCAAGCCCGTGGTTCCGGGTTATCATGCCTAGAAAGACTGTCGCGTTGTAATTTGCTTCGGCCTTGGCCCGCCGATAGATGTCGAACATCGCACCAAGTAAACTGCGGATAGGGGTCAGCCGCCATGGTCGCTCTTCTTCAGCTTGTCGCCTTTGGTGGAGGAGACTTTGCCACCTTACCGACGACAAGAGCAAGCGAGACTTTCGCGATCGCGAAAACACGGGATATCAAGGCAAAGACCACGACCGGCAAGGCTGAGGCGAAGCATTTCGAGCATTGCCCGGTGTGCGGGCAGGACTTCGACATGCGCGATCTTGGAGTCCCCAAGTGAAAGCCCGCTGCCGGTCCCCTCCCGCCAGCGGGCTTTTCGTTGGCGCTACTGGGGCGGGCAAATAGATAACGTCGGAGAGCGCGCTTAGAAGGATGGCTCATTGCCTTTCCGGTTCGTCTTCGGTTTCGCTACCAATGCAGCAGGAAGAGCGGTTTCAGCCTTGAGTCGTTGCTCCCGCAGCCGAGCCGTCTTTGCATCTCGTGCCAGCCGCTCAACCTCTGTTAATGCCCGCGCAGCATCCGACGTGCGCTCCTGTCTTTCATGTTTCTCTTTATGGGTAAATGTTTGCCTTTCCCGCATTGCCTGTCCTCGAATCTAGTACGGCGCTTTGTTGGCGACCCGAAACGATTGTCGGCAGATCGTGTTCCCCCCCAGGCAACAAAAAAGCCCGCGCCTCTGGCGGAGAGCGCGGGCCCGATCGGGTCGCGGCCCGATCTACAGCGGGCAAGCGGGGGGCATGCCCACTGGTCACAGACAATTTTTAGAAATCGCTAAAGTTCCAGGAAGGGATTACGGCTCGCTATCGTTTTGGAATGGCGCAACCCTCCCATGCAAACTCCAACGCAACAGACCCCACTCAATAAAATTTGAACGTTTCGGTTCCTGTGCACGGCGAAGCCAGTCCCATGAGGGGATTCGGTCCGATCCTCCACCGGACCTAAGTCTTATCTGTTCGCAAAACAGGCAAAGACGTATCGCCACTCGGAACCGCGGCTGCGCGCAGTCGTTGCTATGGTCCTTTCAACGGGCCGTTCGCTTGAACCCTGGTAGGAATACGGAAATGGAAGACAATCAGAATCGTTTGTCGGTCGACGAGTACTACGAGATAGAACATTTCGCGCGAGAGAATGGAATCTCGCCCAGCCAGGTCAGCAAGCTGATCAAAAAGAACGGCAATGATCGGTCAGCCCTGACAAAAGCCGCGAGGGCGCTGCGGGAGGGTAAGTGAGATATCGGACCAACAACGAAGGCACGGGATATCAAAGCAATGACCACGACCGGCCGATCAAGCCCGAGGCGGAGCATTTCGAGCATTGCCCCATATGCGGACAGGATTTCGATATGCGCGATCTCGGCCCGGTGCTTCATCATGCGAAGCCCGAGCACCAACCGCTGCAGCCTGTGAATTGAAAGTGTGCGACATCCGGTGTTCAACAGCGCGCACGCCAAGTGTTGGAGGCGTGCCAGCAACCCCTCCTCCTCGGCAGCAGCCTCGAAGGCCTTCCTTACGTCGTCGGGCGAGCGCGGCCCTACTGCGCGAGCTGGTCCATGGGTGCGTTTGCTTCGGCCAACCTAGCCAGCGCTTGCTCGACTTTTTGAGCCGAGGCGTCAGTGCGCTTGATGTGCCGGATCACTTGCTGCCTTAGCCGCGTGAGCCTTGCGGCGCGATAAACGTCACCGTATCTCGCAGTTTCAAGGTCTAGAGTCGCGAGCCTCATGGGCGACGATTCCAATTATTCAGCGCTTCGAAGAGTGAGTTTGACGCGGTGCAAGCCGCCAGGTTCTTCCGAATTGGCGTAAGTACCGAGCGTCGCGGTTTCGACCTGACGGTCCGCAGCTTCGGCATAGCTGACGCTGATCGCGAAGATAGCGATAGCAAGGTGCTCGGGGGTAAGTAAGGTCGCGACATGCATCAAATTAGCACCGGCCTTTGATGGGCTTCGTCCACCGATTGGATGAAGCGTCACCTATATTAGCTACCACTTGACTAAGGCGCCGCCCGCCCCAGACTTATGGAATGGCGCGGGGAATTGGGATTGGAGATCTGGTGGCGACCACGGCCACCGTCCGCAGACCGTCATCGCGGCGATCAGCACATAGAAACCGGGCGGTCGGGATAGACATTCGGCGATCACAAAGAGAAATCGGTTCATGCGAATCCCCGTACGAACGATGTGATCCGATTGGGGCTGCATTTCGGGTGCTCGTCAAGGCACCCTGCTGATGGCCATGTTCGTGGCCACGCCATCCTGATCTGCGGCGGACCAGATTCTGCTGTTGCCTGCAGACGCTTGGAACCACGGCAGACGCGCGGCGTTTGGCGTTCTCACAGGAGAGAAGCCATGCCCGACAACGATGAGGAATTCAAAAGCAAGTTTTGGGACTCGATCCGTTCCGATATGACGGCAATGATCGGCGTCCCGGGCGTCCACCCTCGACCGATGACAGCGCAGTTCGATGGTGACCGCAACGTTATATACTTCTTCACAGCGAAGGACACCGACTTGGCCGAGGCCGTCGCATCTGCAAAGGAAGCGACACTGGTCTACTCCGCCAAGGGACACGACCTGTTCGCCACCATCCAAGGCACACTGAGGATCGACAATGATCGGGCAGTCATCGACCGATTGTGGAATCGCTTCGTCGCCGCATGGTTCGAAGGAGGCAAGGAAGATCGGAAGCTGTGCTTACTCAGGTTCGATCCTGCGGACGCCGAAATCTGGAAAGATGCATCCAGCATCGTCGCCGGGGTGAAACTTTTCCTCGGGATGGGCGACCCGAAAGCGGACTACAGGGACAGCGTGGCACAGGTTCGCATGAAGTAACCCCGGGAGGGGGCGGCAGCGGGCTTTCACTCGGGGAGTGTCTTAGCGGCTGCATCCTGAAGGAATCGACCGCTGCAGTTGTAAGGCGTGATTTCTGCAACGGTTCCAGAGTTTTTGCGGAGTTCCAAGGTTTTTTGCCCTACCTCTGGAACACATGCTCGAGACGAAAGTTCGGCAGGTGCAGCTCAATTGTTCCTCCCATGAACGGCTGCAGATCGGCCCGATGCACCGATCGGCCCGCGCGTCCTTTCCTCGTGGGTGCGGGCTTTCAATTCACAAGCGTCGGGCTGTCATCTCCGCACGGCAATTCGGAACATTTCTCTCTCCCTGCGGTTAGGGAGTCGAGGGCGGTCAGCCCCAGCAATGAAGGCCATCATCGCAGCGCTGGTTCCCCAGGAGCTTGCCGCAATAACAAGGACAACAGTGATGAGCGACGCAATTCCCAACCCCCGCCAAGAAGAAAATTTGGCTTACTCGACCGCAAGTGATGATGCTCACGCGATCCTTCTGAACAAAGTCAGTTGGGGCGCCATTCTCGCCGGGGTGGTTGTGGCTCTCGTGACGCAAGTCCTGCTGACGATGCTGGGTGCTGGTGTCGGCATCGCGACGCTCGATCCCGGGACCGGTGACAATCCCGAGGCATCGACGTTTTCAATTGTAGCCGGTATCTGGTACGTCCTGTCTGGAATTGTTGCTGCGTTCGTCGGCGGCTACATCGCTGCTCGGATGTCCGGCAAGACGCCCCCCACAACGGGCGCGCTCCATGGGCTGACAACGTGGGCACTCACAACCTTGCTGGTGCTATATTTCCTCACCAGCACCGTCGGCATTATTGTTGGCGGAGCTTTTAGCGGTATCGCAAGCGCCGTCGGCGGCTTGGGCGAGACCGTAGCGCAAACCGCGGAACCAATTGTGGCAGAGGCTAATCCTCTGGAAGCCATTGAGGCTCAGGTGCGCTCGACCGGTACGGACCCGGAGGCGCTTAACAATGCGGCCATCAGTGCGATGCGTGCGCTCGTCATGGGCAACGAGGCGGATGTCAATTCAGCCCGTCAAAACGCAGCACAAGCACTGGCGACGGCACGTGGTATCCCTCTCGAACAAGCCACGGAACAGGTGACGCAGATGGAACAGCAATATCGCCAAGCCGTCGAGCAGGCGAAGCAACAAGCGGCGGAAGCCGCAGATACCGCTGCTTCGGTCGCATCGACCGGCGCGCTTCTGGCATTCGTCTCCCTTGTGCTTGGCGCGATTGCTGGCTGGTTTGGCGGCCGTTCCGGGGTGGTTCACCCAGTCTTTGCAGACCGTCTCATACCTTCGCGGCGCGGTTTGTAACGTAACGAGCAGCGGGGTGCGATTCATCGGATCGATGCAGTTGCAGTCGGCGCCTTCAATATTTCGAAGTTCCACCTGCCGGCCGAACCGAAAGCTAGGACGCGTGGTTAGCGCGGCCGGCGTCGGAAACGCCGTCCAATCCCGGGTCGAAATGCACAATGGCATTAAGGACGGTGCGGTAGAGACTGTCGACTTCCTCGTCGATCTCTTCACGCCTGATGCCCACTGACTTCGCGTCGGCAAACAGCTTGTGCGTCAGCTCATTGATCGAAATCACATCCGGCCGGGCCGTTTTAGGAACGCTGTTCGCGATCCACTTGTGCAGGAAGGTGATGCCGCGTGCGCTCATCTGGGCATAAGCTACGGAACGGACATTAGTTCCAGCTTGAACACGAACAACAGAGCGGACGAACGTATTTCGGAACAAAGAGGAACAAGGCGCTATGTCGAAGTTGGGTTCCGTAGTGGGAAGGAACATCTCACCATGGGCGAAGATAGAAAAAGTGAACCCGAGCGGCAAAAGGAACTCCAAGCCGAGGCACTCGCACGTGAAACCGGGATCACCCCGGATCAGGCTCTCACGCTCATAGAATTGCTAGGAACGGATCGATCATCACTGCTGCGCGAGGCGAACATTCTGAAGAATCGAAAGCCCAGCAGTGCACCATGACGAACCACAAGACGGGCAGCTATCACTGCCACTGACTATGCGGCCCTCTGAATGACCCCGCCTATCCGTTTCCGAAGTGCAATTGAGGCATTGGGCTGTGCGGACGCTATACCAGGTATCTCCCGTGGTCGGAAATCCACCGGCTCTATCGACTAACGGCGCCAGCCGAAACGAGACTCATTCAATTATGTGCGCTTCGATCTTCCGGCGTTAAACGGGTCGCTGAACTCCCAGTCTGCTGGGGCAAGTTCCGAGCCAGCGTCACGACAGGGAGACTGCCATTCGCCGCGCCTCCGCAATTAGAGCGGAAATCTCTCTGCGCTGCTCGATAGCCTCACAAGTGAATCGCCCATGACGATAAAGGCCATGAGCGGCGCCTCTGGGTGCTCCACCGCCAGCCCCATGAAAGCGACAGACGCGATGGCCACGTACAGCCGGAGCTTTGCAGCCAACGCCGCTGCGCTTGCTGCGAGCCTGACAACGCGGTGCGCGGTTCATGGGGTTATCGATCATTTTTCTTCACCTACCCCGCCCCCATGGGCGACGTTGCCGACGATGGCTTGGCCCCCCTTTTCAACGTTCACGCGCTCGACAATCACGCGCTGCTCACCCTTGCTGCGATAACGCTTCAGAGCCTCAACCTGGGCCACATATGTGCGGGCGAGGCGGTTTAATGCCCGTTCTTGCGATTCCTTCAATTCCCACGTCTTTGCTTGTCCCATGCACATAGCGGTATTCATCGTGGCGAGGTGGATTGCGGCCATCTGGACACCAAGAGTCGCTTCGATCTGGTCCTTCGGCCGGAGCCCGCATACCATGGAGAGGGCATAATTCATTTCACCCTCACGTACCACGGAGCCGACCTGAGCAGCCTTGGCCAGTGAATCGAGAGTGCCGGCAAGGAAAGTGCCGCTATCGGCCCCTACGGCTTCGGCCAGTAGCTCATAGCCGAGTGCGGGGTCAGGGTGATCCACCGCGATCGAAGCGATGCGCTTACCGCCATCTTCGCTCATCGAGACTTTTATTTGCGGAACCGGACGCCTGTTCTCGCGGCGCTTATTGTAGGCTGCCTGTGATGCAATTTCCCGCGCTGTCGGCGCATACGGCTTTGCAACCGGGTTTGCCGTCTTGGCTCTCTTGGGCATCGGAACGACTGTCATTAGTGCCTCGCCATACCGCCTGCTGAATACCGATCGCCATCAGATCCGCGAGAGCATTCGCAGCCTTGCTGAGCAAGTCCTGGCCCAGGGCGTGATAGAACCCCGCGCTGTTATGGTCGCCACGCTTTCGACATGCCTCCGCCAGAGCGCCACGGCGGCATGTTCGAAATGGGTAACTAAATCCAGCCGTTCCGCACGGCTGTCACAGCCGCTCACGATGGCCTGCTCTGCGACGATCCGATGGCATTCGTCAGACAGGTTTGCGCATTGCCGGCGGCGACACGGTTGAAGCGGCCTGCACAATCGGCATAGTAGGCCGGTCGTGAACCACGGGAGGGCCACATGAAGCTCGGATTGCTCACCGCACCGTTTGCCGACACCCCGCTTGGCGAGGTCGCCGACTGGGCAAGTTCTGCCGGCTTCGAGGCGCTGGAGATCGCCTGCTGGCCGAAATCCTCAGGCGCAGCCCGGCGCTATGCCGGCACCAGCCATATCGACGCCGCCTCGACCTCGACCTCGCAGGCCAAGGAAATCGCCGCCGCACTGGCGGAAGAGAACCTGTCGATCTCCGGCCTCGGCTTTTATCCCAATCCGCTGCATCCCGATGCCGCCCACCGCAAGGCCGTCGTCGATCATTTGAAGAAGGTGATGGTGCTGGCGAGCCATATGGGCGTGCCTGTCGTCAACACCTTCTGCGGCGGCGACGCCTCAAAAACCATCGACGCCAACTGGCAAGAGGCACTCAAACTGTGGCCCGATATCATCGCCCATGCGCGCGACAACGGCGTCAAGCTGGCTTTCGAGAACTGCCCCATGATCTTCAGCTACGACGAATGGCCGGGCGGCCACAACATCGCCTATTCGCCCTATATCTGGCGCCGCCTCCTCGAGGCATGGGGCGGCGACGTCGGCATGAACTTCGACCCGTCGCATCTGGTCTGGCAGATGATCGACCAGGCCCGCTTCATCAGGGAATTCGGCCCGTACATGCTGCATGTCCATGCCAAGGACCTGATGATCGATCATGATGGCCTTTACGAGCGCGGTATCCTCTCGGCCGGCATGGGCTGGCAGGTGCCGCGCATGCCGGGGCTTGGCGATGTCGACTGGAATGTGATCTTCTCCGGCCTCTACCGCGCCGGCTACGGCGGAGCCATCATCATCGAACACGAGGACCGGCGCTTTGAGGGAAGCGACGACGACGTCAAGCGCGGCTTTCTGCTCGCCCGCGACGTGCTGCGCCCCTTCGTGAAATGAGGCCCCTTTTCGAACTGAACTGAAAACAAGGTGGAGGAAGACTGAAATGAAAAAATATCTGGCAATGGTCCCGCTGCTTGCCGGCGCGGCGTTTCTGGCTTCGGTGGGCATCTCGTCCGCTGAAGCCAAATACACGATCGGCGTCTCCAACACGGTGCAGGGCAATGGCTGGCGCGAGGAGATGATCTGCGCCATCAAGGCGCAGGCGCTCGCATCCGGCGAGGTCACCAAGCTCAACATCGCCCATCGCAACACCGACGCCGCCGGCCAGCTCGAGGACATCCGCAACCTGATCAGCGCCAAGGTCAACGCCATCGTCGTCAACCCGGCCGATCCGGCCGGCATCAAGTCAGCCCTCGAGGAAGCCACCAAGGCCGGCATCGTCGTCGTCGCCGTCGACCAGGCGGTCACCGAGCCCTCGGCCTACATCATCTCCAACAACCAGGAGCAATACGCCTATCTCGGTGCCAAATGGCTGTTCCAGCAGATCGGCGGCAAGGGCGATGTCGTCTACATGCGCGGCGCCGCCGGCGCCTCGGCCGACAGCGACCGCGACAAGGGCTTCAAGAAGGCGCTTGCCGAATTCCCCGACGTGAAGGTCGTGCACGAGGTCTTCACCGGCTGGCAGCAGGACCAGGGCAAGCAGCAGATCCTCGATTTCATCGCCACCGGATCGCCGTTCAACGGCATCTGGACTTCGGGCATCGACAATGTGATCGTCGATGCGCTGGTCGAGTCGCAGACGCCGCTGGTGCCGGTGGTCGGCGCCGACAATGCCGGCTTCGTCGGCCAGCTGAACTCCGTCGAAGGCCTCGTCGGCGCGGCGGTGACCAACCCCGGTTCGATCGGCGGCGCTGGCGTGACCCTGGCTCTGCAGATTTTGAACGGCAAGAAGCCGGCGGAGCAGACAGTGCTGGTCGAGCCGCAGCTGTGGGAGAACGCCACCGAGGAGGGCAAGGCCAAGCTGAAAAGCGTAGCCGATCCGTCGCTGAGCCCTGAATGGCCGGTCTCGATCTCCATTCCGGAGTGGACCACCTACACCAAGGACCAGATCATCGCCTGCAAGGGCCCGGGCGAGTAATTCGCTGCCGCGCTTCTGCCTTCTCCCCTTGTGGGAGAAGGTGGATCGGCGCGCAGCGCCGAGACGGATGAGGGGGGCTGGAAGGAATGAGACGTTGGTGTTCCCTGGAACACCCCTCATCCGACCTCGCTTCGCGAGGCCACCTTCTCTCACAAGGGGAGAAGGGAAAGATCGCCGTTTTAGACAACTTGCAACGAGAGCAACGCGATTTTGACCACCAACCCGCTCCTGGACGCCACCGGCGTCGTCAAGACCTACGGCGCCGTGGTGGCGTTGCGCAACGCGTCGCTGTCGGTTCTGCCGGGCGAGGTTCACGCGCTGATGGGCGCCAATGGCGCCGGCAAATCGACGCTCGTCAAAATCCTGACCGGCGCCATCCGCGCCGATGCCGGGCATATCCTGATCCGCGGCGAGACGCGCGACGTGCGCTCGCCCGCCGATGCGCGCCGCGCCGGCCTGCTTCCCGTCTATCAGGAACCGTCGCTCATCCCCGATCTCGACGTCGCCTCCAACCTTCGCCTGACCGACACGCCGGTCGAGCCGTTCCGCGCTTGGGTGCGCGAACTCGGCATTCCCGACCTCGACATCCGCGACATCGCGCGCGACATCCCGCTGGCCGTGCTGCGCGTGCTCGATCTGGCGCGCGCGCTGGCGGTCGAGCCCGACGTTTTGCTGCTCGACGAGATGACCGCGGCACTGCCGGCGAACCTTGCCGAAAAGGTGCTTGAGGTCGTTCGCCGCCAAGGCGACAGCGGCCGTTCGGTGATCTTCATTTCCCACCGTTTCGTCGAGATATCGGCGCTTTGCGACCGCGCCACCGTGCTTCGCGACGGCGAGACTGTCGGCGTCGTCGACATCAAGCCGGGCGTCGAGGAGCGCATCGTCGAGATGATGCTCGGCGCCAGGATCGAAAAGACGCGCGTGACGGCGCGCCAGGCGGGCCAGGCCGCTTCGCCTGGGGATAGCCGTCCACGCCTCGGTGTGGCGAACCTTCGTGTCGGCACCAAGCTCAACGACGTCTCGTTCGATCTGGTGAACGGCGAAGTCGCGGGCGTCGTCGCGCTCGAGGGGCAAGGCCAGGACGAGCTGTTCGCCGCGCTTGCCGGCTCGATCCGGCCGTCCGGCGGCACCATCGAAGTGGACGGGCAGCCGGTGAAATTCGCGCATCCGGCCGATGCGATCCGCGCCGGCATCGCCTATGTGCCCGGCGACCGCACCGAAGCGCTGACCATGCAGCGCTCGGTGCGCGAAAACATCGCGCTCCCGTTCAGCGCCGCCTTGCGCAACTGGGGACCGATCAACATGGTGCAGGAACGCTCAAGGGTCGTCAGCGCGATCGAGCGTCTGCAGATCGACACCCGCGCCCAGCGCGAGGTGCAGCGCCTGTCCGGCGGCAACCAGCAGAAGGTGACGATCGCCCGCTGGATCGCCGCTGAAGCACAGACCATTCTCTGCTTCGACCCGACGCGCGGCATCGATGTCGGCACCAAGCAGGAGATTTACAAGCTGCTGCGCGAACTCGCAGACCAGGGCAAGTCGGTGCTGTTTTATACATCCGAACTCGAGGAGGTGCAGCGTGTCTGCGATCGCGTCATCGTCATCTTTGGCGGGCGTGTCGTCGATGTCTTCCCCGTCGAACTCGCCGACGAACCGGCACTGATGCGCGCCGCCTACGGCTTGCCGCGCGGCGCCAAGGTGGACGTCGGCATCCTTGCCGACATCCACTCGAGCCCGGTGGCGAAACCTTGACCCGCCTCGTCCGTCGTCAGGGCTGGGTCGCCGGCCTGCTCGTCCTGTTCGTGGTCCTGTTGGTGATCACCAGGCTCATCCAGCCGGGGTACGGCAGTGGCGATTTCGGCTCGCTGGTGCGCGCGGTGCTGCCTTACGCCTTTGCCGTGGCCGCCCAGACGATTGTCGTCATCGCCGGCGGCATCGACCTTTCCGTCGGCGCGATGATGGCGCTGACCAGCGTCACCGCCGCCACGATGATGGACGGCGCCAGCGAGGAATACGCGCTTTTCGTCGTGCCGTTCGTGCTGGCCATGGGGTTGGTGCTGGGCGCCGTCAACGGCATGCTGATCGTCGTCACTCGCGTGCCCGATATCGTCGTCACGCTGGCCACCCTGTTCGTCCTGCAGGGCGCGGCGCTGCTGGTGCTCGGCGCGCCCGGCGGCGCGGTCGCCGAATGGCTGCGGGCGGCCATCGTCGGCACCGTCGCGATCCCGGGCTTGCCAGAAATCTCTGCCTGGATACCGAAGGCGCTGGTGCTTCTGGTCGTCTGCCTGTGCATCATCTGGATACCGCTCAAGCGCTCAAAACTCGGCCTGTCGATCTACGCCATCGGCAGCAGCGAGCTCGCCGCGTTTCGCAGCGGCGTGCCGGTCGCGCGCACCAGGATCATCGCCTATGCCCTGTCGGGGCTTTTCGCTGCCATGGGCGGGCTGGCGCTGACCATGAGCACCGGCATCGGCGCCCCTATCCCCGGCCCCTATCTTCTGGCCAGCGTGGCGGCAGTCGTGCTCGGCGGCGTCGCGCTTGGCGGCGGCAAGGGCGGCCTGCTCGGCCCGATCGTCGCCGTCTTCGTGCTGCGGCTGGTGCGCACCGACCTGACGCTGCTGGCCATCGATCCCAACGTCACCGCAATCATCGAGGGCGCGATCATGGTCGCCGTCGTCATGTTCGGCGCGTTTATTACGATGAGGGGGCGGCAATGATGAGAGGTGCCGTGAGGCTGGTTTACGAAGTCGGCGATCCACGGCGCCCCCCTCTGTCCTGCCGGACATCTCCCCCAC
>NZ_JBVVPZ010000061.1:0-30644 GCF_055811415.1 Mesorhizobium sp. WSM4846 | reverse complement strand
GCTCGCTACAGCGCTGTTGAGGGCGCTCGCGAGCGGCTTCGCTATCGCCGACCTACACCACGCGGTGGGACACGACCCCCGGATATCTCACTAGCCAAGGGCCGGGTAGGCCGGCGGCGGACAGCAATAAGTCGGTCGGGAACGAAGAGCGCCGCGCCGAGCAAGATATGTACGCCGGGATAAGTATTAGGATGCAAAGCTAACGACAGATCGGCTTCGTGCGTAGATGCTTGCAATGCTTGGCGGGGGCTCGGCGGCTTGGCGGGGGCTCGGCACAGGTGGCAGGCATCATGTTGGGGAGATGTCGTGCTGCCTGTGCCGATAGCCGCCGCTGCGCGGTCAAAGGTGGCGTCATTGAGTAAGCGTGCCAAGGTCGTTGGCGGCCGGCTGGAGTTTCTTCCGCCGCAGATCCCGACTCGGGTCGAGCGGCCGCCTGAAGGTGAGGGCTGGGTCCACGAGGCCAATCTCGACGGCTATCGAACCCAGATCATCATCGATAATGGCGGTGTGCGTCTTTACAACAAGAACGGCCGCGACTGGACCACGAAATACTGGCCCATCGCACTAGCCGTCGATCTGCCATGCCGGACTGCCATTCTCGACGGCGAAGTCATTGTTCCCGGCGAGCAGGGCGCTTTCGATTGCCCTGCGCTGGAAGCGGCGATCTGGAACGAGCCGAACCGGCTGGTGTTCGTCGCGTTCGATATCCTCCATCTCGACGGCCACGATCTAAGCTCCTTGCCGCTGCTGCAGCGCAAGCAGGCGCTGTGGCAACTGGTTGAGCCTGGCCTCGGCAAGATCCAATACAGTGAGCATTTCGAGGGCAGCGCGCTGGCGCTCTTCCGCACCGTCGAGAAGATCGGGCTCAATGGAATTATCTCGAAGCGCGCCGACAGCCGCTACAGGAGCGGACTGTCGAGCACATGGCTGAAGGCCAAAAAATTCGAAGAAGCCGACTCCCGAGTTGGGGGTCGTTTATGAGCCAGGCACGGCTCCAATGCCCTGATCACTGCTCACGGGCGTCCTCACCGATTTGAGGCCTACGCGGCCGGACGCGACGCGCATACCAATCTGGCGGAACAAATCATGATCATTCTCATTGTGGTGATCATCAAGGGAGATTGATCATGGGTGACCGGCACAACCCAAAAATCGAGGCACCGGCAAATGTCGAAAAGGACCCGGAAGATTGGATCAGCGGAGATGATCCCATGACCCCCGCACAAGCCTCCTATTTGAAAACTATTGGCCGAACAGGCCGACGACCCTGACGCCTATGCTGACGGCCTCAGCAAGGCGGAAGCCTCTAAACGCATCGATGCACTCCGGGAGAAGTTAGGCCTGTAGTGCCCGCTCGTGGCTGTTGGCCTCCGGCGACGGGGGCCGTTCCATCGAACCAGATAGCGGCTCTGTCCAGTTTGTTACCGTGGTCTGACGCCGGGAATGAGTTGCATTGCGTTCTGCAACCGCTCGCTGGATAGTCTTGGCGATGTTGCAGACCTTGATGACTCATTGGCCCCAGGTCCTCGCGATCATCCCGGTGGTGATGGCGGCCATCGGCATCGTCCACGCCATAATGACGAAGGAAGACGTCCGCGCCGCCACAGGTTGGGTCGGCGTGATGTTGCTGTCGCCATTCCTCGGCGCGATCATCTACGCCGTTGCCGGCATAAACCGCATCCGTCGTGCAACGATCAGCGCCATGCGGCCCCCTTCCAGCGAGGCGGCTTCCGCAAAACATGAGCGCAACTTTGCCGTCGAGGAAATGATTGCCGAGCGGTACGGCCAACGCTTCACCGGCCTGAAGACATTGGGCGACAGGGTGGCCCGGCGTGCCCTGACCTCGGGAAACGCGATTGCGATATTGGAGACAGGTGACGAGGCCTATGCCGCAATGTGCCGAGCGATTGACGGCGCTCAACGCACTGTCCTTCTCGAGACCTACATCTTCGACAATGACGATGTCGGGCGGCTTTTCGTGAAATCTCTCGCCGGAGCCGTCCAGCGGGGTGTCAGCGTTCGCGTGCTGATCGATGCCGTCGGGGCGCGTTACTCCGTCCCCAGCATTCTTGGGCGTCTGCGAGAGGCGGGAATCCCAGCAGACCTCTTCAACGGCAACATTGTCATGGGCCTGCGTCTTCCCTACGCCAACCTCAGAACGCACCGGAAGATCCTGGTCGTCGATGGCACGATTGCGTTCACCGGAGGGATGAACATCCGAAAGGGATTCTCAGCCGAGCTCGCCGGCTCCTCCAGCGCGAGGGACACGCATTTTCAGGTCACCGGGCCGGTCGTGGCCGACCTTTTTTCGGTTGCCGCCGAAGATTGGCGCTTCGTGAGCGGCGAGGTCCTGAACGGCGACACCTGGCAAGTGGCCACGCTTCCCACGGCCCCCGGTCAACCGATGCTGGCGCGGGCGGTTGCATCCGGGCCGGATGCCAGCATCGAAACGAACCACAACTTGCTGATCGGGGCATTTTCCGTCGCCCGCAAATCGATCCGCATCATGTCGCCCTATTTCCTGCCGGATCGGGAACTGATCAGCGCGCTGACGACCGCAGCCAGGCGAGGCGTCGAGATCGACATCGTGGTACCGGCGATGAACAATCTTTTCCTTATTGACCGGGCGATGACGGCGCAATTCGATCAGGTCCTGAAGCACTATTGCCGCGTATGGCGCACGGAGGGCTCGTTCGATCATTCGAAGCTGCTGTCGGTCGATGGAGTTTGGGCTTATATTGGATCCTCCAATCTTGATGCCCGGTCCCTGCGGCTGAATTTTGAGATTGATGTAGAGGTTCTTGATGCAGGCTTTGCCGCGGAGATTGAAGCGCGGATCGGATCGGCAATCGCCTCCGCCACGTCTGTAACGATCGAAACCTTGAGAGCCCGGCCATTCATCGTCCGCCTGTTCGACCGAGTGTTGTGGCTGGGATCGCCCTACCTTTAGAGGCTTTCTCGTTCTGCCCGGGGCAATTCGGGTGACGCAGCGATCGCTCCTTTCGAGCGCCGCATCTCGTCAGGGCAGGAAGCAGCGATTGCAGATCCTGTTTGAGTGAGACAAAGCTAAGTCTTGAAGGTAGTGAGGACGAACAGCAGACTCATGCAAAGAACTGGACAGAGCTTTCCTGCAATTGTGCTCAAATCCATTCGCGACAGAAAGAAGCAGAAGGCGAAGACTGCGCCGTCCGAAGGGACACGCCCCGCGGAGACTCTGGTCGCATCTTACAACGTTCACAAATGCGTGGGCGTCGACAGAAAGTTCGATCCCGAACGAATCGGTCGCGTCATCCGGGAAATCGGCCCGGATGTCATTGCGTTGCAGGAAGCGGACAATCGCTTTGGAGATCGTGCCGGCCTTCTGGATCTGCTGCGTCTCGAATTGGAAACAGGCCTGGTGCCGGTGCCGGTGTCCGGAAACGGCAAAGGACACGGCTGGCACGGCAACGTTCTGCTTTTCAAACGGGGCATCGTTCGCAACGTCCATCAGATAAAGCTCCCGGGGCTGGAGCCGCGCGGAGCCCTGGTTGCCGAAATCGATCTGGACGAGAAACGAACTCTGCGCATTATCGCAGCCCATCTCGGCTTGCTGCGCCGATCGCGCTCCGAACAGGCCCGTGTCGTGCTCGAAATCATGAACAGACCGGACGAAAAACCAACACTGCTGCTCGGCGATTTGAACGAATGGCGACTCGGAAACCGTTCCGCGCTGAATACGCTGCACACGACTTTCGGTCCCGCGCCACCGGCGGTCCCCACCTTTCCATCGAGTCTGCCGCTGCTGTCGCTCGACCGGATCATGGCAAATCGACACGGAATGATCTCATCCGTCGAAGCCCATGACACGCCGCTTTCGCGGGTCGCCTCCGATCATCTGCCGCTTCTAGGATTCGTTCGCCTGTGATGTAGCTGCCCAGCCCCATGGATGGAGATCGGTTCAAAGGGAAGCTCTGGACTGGACTGGCGGAGCGGGGCGGCCCAGCGGCTTTGGGGCGGGCGGTTTGCTCCAGTCCGGAATTCCGATTTGGAGGCCGCCATTGCACAGCTGCCCTGCGACATGCGAGTTTGTCAACCAAATGGCTCATCATGGAGTCTCGTCATGTCCATTCGCCGGATTGCGTTGACCTCGGCAGCGGTCACGCTTGCCTTCACAATCCTCGCCCAGGCCAGGCCGGACACCCGCGCCATGACCTGCCAACAGACGCAGGCGCTAATCCAGAGCCAAGGCTCGGCGGTGCTGACCACCGGCCCGAACACCTATGCCCTCTACGTCCGCCGGTACAGCAATGCGTGCGACTGGTCGTTAATCCCAGCGGTAGGGTTTGTGCCGACGCGCGATGGCCAGTGCTTGGTTCATCGATGCGCAGAGCCGCTCTACACTCCTCCCGGCTGACGGTGACGACCATAGCTATTCTGCCGCGCTCTTCGGTAGGAAGCCCTTTTCCCGCAGAAAAGGGCGGGGGACCTCCGGTCCAAAAGCTGAAATACGCGGCGAGCACAGGAGCTCCGGCGTTCCCTCCAGACGCGCCGAGAAGCCAGTCCCTGTCCAGTACACGCCCAAGCAAGATTACTCTTCCTGGGTGGTCTGGTGCCGGGATTGAAGCCTCTGTCACCATAGCGCCCGCCCGCTTCATTTCGTCGTGATCCCAGTCACCTTGAACAGCGACAATATAGCTTCGTCGTGTGGGATTGGCTTTGATTTGGAACGGACAAAAGACCCAAAAAATAAGCAAACCAATGAGGATAGTCACGCTGCCCATATACAGAAAATAGATTCGCTGGAGAGGAAGTAGCCAGAAGTGCTCCCCCACAAGAGTCAAATCTAATAATCCAGTCTTGGAACTGACTTCCCAAGATTACGGCATAACCTAAGATCGGAACGAGGCTCGCAAATTGCGGGAGCCTAGTCCGGGTTAACGAAGCAGCATATGTCCATCTTGGGCTGAATTTCATCGGTGGCCTGCAAATCACTGTCCGTAGCTTTGTGCGTAACTCTGGCAAATCGACGAATTACTTAGATAAATCAACGGCAGATGGCGGAGGGAGTGGGATTCGAACCCACGGTGGGCTTGCACCCACGCCGGTTTTCAAGACCGGTGCCTTAAACCGCTCGGCCATCCCTCCAAGTGATTGACCTAATCGCTTTCTGCCTCTCTGCGGTTTGCTCCAAAGGCCGTTTGCTACGCACTTTGCAACTATATGGTTTTTCGACTTGCGCTTATAGCTTGCTGCAACGCCGCGTCAACTTGCTCTGCTGCGTCAGCCTGCATGCCTGGCATGACATGGGAATATAGATCCAAGGTAATCCCGATTGTCGAGTGGCCCAAGCGTTCGCTGGCGACCTTTGGATGAACGCCGGCCGACAGCATCTGCGACGCGTGGGTATGCCGGAGATCATGGAACCGGATACGGGGCAGGGCAGTCTTGCCGAGGACACGAATCCATTCGTGGGTAAGCGACCTTGGCTGAAGTGGTGCGCCGTCAACCTGGGCAACGACGAAGCTGTCGCCATTGGGACGCAGGCCAAGACGTAGCAGCTCCTCGGCCTGCCGAATGCGATGCGCATTCAGCTCGGCAAGGACGCTGGCCGACAGCGCCACGGTCCGCGCCCTCCCGGACTTCGGCTCCTTGTAGCGGACACCCTCTGTGGTCTGTTCGGCGCTCTCCACGACGGATATCTGCCAGCGGTTATCGCCTAGCTCGAGATGTCGCCAGCGCAAGGCGAGAATTTCGCCGCGACGTAAACCGCAAGTGACCGCCAGCAGCACCGGGATGTACATGCATGAGGGTCGAAGGGTTTCCAGCAAGATGGCGGTTTGGCTCACGTCATAGGCAAGCATTTTCTTCCGCTCGACCTTCGGCGGTGTCGTCGCCCGCGCCGGATTGCGCGACAGCCTTTCCCATGTCACCGCCTGGCCCAACGCCTTGATAAGCACGCGGCGGTAGTGGTGGACGGTACGAGGCGACAGGGGCGGGAGGGGTGCGGGCGATTCGCCATCCTTCTATCTGCGATGGTCAACGCGTGGAGTTGTCAGCGCCGTGGTGAAGGCCGCGTCTATCCGGTCGGTCTTCAGCTTGGACAGAACCACATTGCCGATGAGCGGCGCCAGCCCCTTCCGGCAAATCTCCGCGTACCGCTCGTGCGTCTTTGGGGCGACTGACGGCTTTATAAATGCCAGCCATTCATCAAGAAACTCGGCCGCCGTCTGCTTGGTAGGCTCGACATAGAGCCCTTGGTCGAGAACCGTGATGAGGCGCGAGCATTCTTTCTGTGCCTCACGCTTCGTGCCGCTGAAGCTATGCCATTTTCGCTTCTTCTTGCCGGTCTTCGGGTCGATCTCGCCGACATCGAGGACGATTGCCCAATGGCCTGGGCTGCGCTCGCGGATGTGACCTTTCATTTCGTCTCGTCCCTCGGATAATAAAGAAGCGGCGTTCCGCCTTTTTGGCGCAACCGTGTCACCCAGCCAGACTTTTCCCAAAACCACTTGGGTATGTATCGCTCTCGAAAGGCGTCTGGGTTGGCTTCTTCCTCCGCTTTCAGGCGTTCAATCTTTTCTACCCAGAAGGCATCTTGCTCTTCGTCTGACATTTCTAAGTATTTGTTATGCTCATCAAGCGACATCGGCGAGGTCAACATAGCGATGTTGAGATAGCGGGTTTTCGTCCCGTTCAGCTTTTTTCGCATCAGCCCGCTCGGCCGCCGCGTTGGCTTCGGCCAAACGCTTTTCGGATTCCTTAATGCCGCTTCGGATCGAGCGCGCATCCACAATCGCGGCAATGACGTTGTAGATCGTCACTATCATCGTATGCAGACCTGTCATGCCTCTTTGGGCGAGGTCTGCCTGCTGGCCTGCGAAGCTAAGGATGTCGGAAACCTCGCTTGCACCGTACGTTAGGTCGGCAGTTTCTCGGGTAAACATCTGGCGATAGATGTTATTCAATTCGGTCGCTTGATCCGACAGAAGTTCGACGCCAGCGCTGGCTGAGTCAACAACCTGCTCAAACTCATTCTTGACGAGTATGCCTATCTTGCACAGACGCCGAACGGCATCGGCTCGCGTCGCGAGGCGATTCGAGAACCGCCATTCGTCGATGTCGGCCAACTCCCCTTCCGAGAACATGATCGGTATTCGTTTTTCACGCGGCTCGACCATGAACGGACTCTCTTTTCCACAACTTCCATACAAAATCGGCACAAGCAGCGGAACACACTAGACTGGAAATCGGCACAAGTAGCGCCGGTTTAGCAGACAGAAGGTTTCCTCGTGATGACACTCGCAGAAGCACTCGGCAGGGCGACGGTACCCGTTCCTGTCGCGGGCAGGCTCTTCTTTTAACCTGGCTCGCAATGCCTCGTATGACGCTGCCAAGCGCGGCGACATTCCGACCGTCAAGATTGGTGCCAAGATCATGGTGCCGGTGGCGCCGATTGCCCTGCAACTCGGCCTCCGCTCAACGGCGGGGAGGGAGGCTGCTTGAGCGCTGTCCAGAAAGACCGGACCTGCAAGGGT
Source organism: Mesorhizobium sp. WSM4846 (assembly GCF_055811415.1). Lineage (NCBI taxonomy): Bacteria > Pseudomonadati > Pseudomonadota > Alphaproteobacteria > Hyphomicrobiales > Phyllobacteriaceae > Mesorhizobium > Mesorhizobium sp. WSM4846. The sequence goes on along the minus strand of NZ_JBVVPZ010000061.1, from coordinate 23,130 downwards.
AAGACCTACAACCTTGTGAGAAAGCACACCAAGCCATCGGCCAAAGAGAACGGCTGGCAGTGGTTGACGCGCGACTTCATGGAATCCGATGCGTTTCGATCGCTCAGCGGCAACGCCCACCGAGCGCTCTTTCAGATCCTTATAGAACATGTCTCCCATGCGGCGCTGTGCAATGGGCGGCTGATCGTGACCCACACGCAATTCATCGAATACGGCGTAACCGGCGAATATGTCGCCGACGCGACCGGCGAGTTGGAGTTCAAGGGCATCATCCGGGTTCAGCGCGGCAAAGCTGGCGACGGGACCTCGCATCCGAACACATACCGCCTGACCTTCACCGGTGATTATATTTTGCGCCAGCGACCAACGAATGGCGGCGATGCACAATGGCGATGGCAAAGGCGTGGTCAACGACCGTCAGGAAACAACAGGCCGAACAGCGCGGCAAGCTCGGGCGCAAGAAAAAAACGCCGCTTCGGACTTCCGAAATTCCCCGCTTCGTAGTTCCGAAATGCGCAAGGTGTCGCGATGATTTTCATACCGAAAAGGTCAAAGATTTCAATATCAGGCACATTTCGGAGTTCCGCAGTCCTATACATATCTTGGAGGGGATACCGATGCGCGGGCTGAGTCCTCATGCTATCGACGATGCGGTGTGCACGATACTGCCGTTTCCGACCGTTCGACGCGTCGGGAAGATTCGTCGGACCGTCGAAGTGCTGTCTGATCGAACCGGAAAGGGCGGAAACCATTATTGGAAACAAGTCGTCGCGGGCATGCGGACGCAAATGGTGTCCTCTGGCCTGGCCTGACGAGGTCATTGACCAAGAACTTCGGGCGTTTGCCGACGAGGTTTTCGGCCGAATCCGGAATTACTGTCAACCCGAAACCAATGGTGCAGTATGAAATCGATTGGCCTTCCGATGCCGCGAATTGCATCCGTGAAATATTGGCGGCCTAATCCATGACAGCAAAAACAAAAGTCCTTCCCACGCCCGATCACGCGCACTAATCGAACCCGTCGCGCCTCTTAAAGATCGACGGAAGCACCCTCACTATCGACCATACGGCAGCCCAGAAAGCCTTCGGATCATCGGACGAAGATTTCATCAATGGCTTCCTGCGCCAGATGGTGAATGTCGGCAGCCACGGCAAAACGCCAGACGATCAGGGCACGGCCTTTGTCGCCTCGATCGTGAAAGGCATTGAACCGCAGGATCAGATCGAAGCTATGCTGGCATCCCAGATGGCCGCGGTGCACATGGCGACAATGACGTTCGCCCGCCGCCTTGCTCACTGCGAAACTATCCCGCAGCAAGACAGCGCCGAACGTGCTTTCAACAAGCTCACCAGGACATTCGCGGCCCAGGTCGAAGCCCTAAAGAAATACCGCACGGGCGGCCAGCAGCACGTCACGGTGAAGCACGTCACGGTGAACGAAGGCGGCCAAGCTATTGTCGGCAATGTCTCGCATGGGGGGCAGGGTGACGGAAAAAAATAACGTCAACCTCATGAACCTAGCGCCTCGGTGTCATGCTCGGTCGAAGCGGACGGGTTGCCAGTGTCGATCGCCAGCGGTGAGGGGCAGCGCAGTCTGTCGCATGCACGGTGCGGGCGGTGGCGCACCTGAAGGCAAGCGGAACGGCAACTATCGCAACGGAGGCAGGACGAAACGCACAATGGCAGCTTTGGCGGTTGTCCAGGCAATGGCGCGGATATGTCGGCAGACGATCGATGATCTATCGGATTAACTGGGGACTAGTCGCCATGCTGCTCGCCGCAGCCTTCATTCTGGCGTTTTGCCTGCGTCCTTAGCTTGCGGCCTTGATCGAATGTAGCGTCAATTCATCCACCCGCGCAGAGTGTCCAGCGTTCGCTTTAGCCGCCCGTGTTCGGCTTGCGCTTCCGGCGGCGCACCTGAGGGCAAGCGTAACGGCAACTATCGCCACGGCGGGCAGACAAAGGAAATCATGGCATCCTTGGCCAACGTCCGAGCAATGACGCGGCTCTGCCGACAGACGCTAGACGACATCCGTTGAGGCTCCTGGGGGGGCATCGACAACCCTGCGCCATCTGAGCGTGCGTACCGGTCGGGTCGTCTCTCTTCTATAAACGCCACGAAAAAAGTTTTAGGACGGTTCGACGGCACGCGTGGGCAGTAGGTTCGGCTGTTGCTAGCTCTAGCTAACAATGATTCCTATGGCCAGGAACGTCATCGATACGGCGAACACCGGAGCGAGTAACCAGCGAGCTTGGTGGACACTATTCTCCATGGCCTCTCTCCTGTGAGCACATGGCGACAACGGGTGCCGGCAGTCGCGGTTCCGGGCTGCACCCCGTCGTCGTCCTTTGCGACAGCAAGGTCAGACTTAGGTCCCTACTTCAAGTAGACCGAAGCCCAATCAAGGAACGTTTGCAGCCGCCTGAGGTTGGGTGAGGCTGGCGAAGACCGCAACAGAACTCACGCAAGGAGCCAATTATGAGAATGCATCTTGCAACTTTCGCCGCGGGATTTCTGCTGCTGGCGGGCCTCGGTGCCGCTGCCGCTCAGGACGTTGTCATCGAGCCTGAACAGGAGACGGTCATTAAGGAATACGTGAAAAAGCAGCCGCTCGCATCGTTAAAAATCCCTGGAGTGGAGCTCAATATCGGCTCAACCCTGCCCGAGACTGTCGAACTTCATGAAGTCCCCAACACCAAATACCGCACCGTTGTCGTCGACAACCGGACCGTTGTCGTTGACCCAGGCACACGCAAGATCATCAAAATCATCGAATGAGCTAAGCGACTGGACCCGCCGTGCCGAAAGGTGCGGCGGGAAGCCATCAAGGGAGGAATGTGATCATCATGTCGAACCGTGAGATTGGAGCGTCCCAAGCGCTGCGAATGCGCGTGGCCGACCTCAATGAGAGGATGCGCGGCGCCCGGATTACCGAAAGTGAACTGAAGACCTTTCAAAAGGTCGCAGCCGTCATGGAGGACGGCAAGGGCAGAATCCCTGCCGATGATTTGATTGCCGTATCCTTTGTCGTCGAGGCGCTGGACAACCAACCCGGCTTCAATCTCTCCAGAAAGTGACACGCTGCAATGTCCCTCTCTCTCAACCTATTCTCCCCTTCCCGTTTGCCGGCCAATGATAATTCAGGGGTAGGAGAGGTAGCCATGGCTGGCGATCCAACCGTTCTTAACTCAGGCGAAAATGGCGGCGGCACCCTCATGGGTATCCATTGGTTTCACCCTCCGGTCTACATCGGAACCGACCGACCTGAGTTCACCTACGTGTGTATCAACGTCGAGGGCGCCGCGGCGGAACTCATGAAGTGGACCAAGCGGGGACCTAAGTGGAAGGAGGCCATCGAGGCCTGCGTCGCTCTCATTAAAGGCGAGCGCACGCCCGACGATGTAAGAAAGGCCTTCGAGGCTGCTGCCAAGGAGGAGGATGTGCTTCGTTCCTCTGATTAGGTCTCTGTGCGGATCGGACCCCACCACCGGGTTGCCGCGCGTGCCTGTGATCCGATCCCCCGCTCAGATGCCAAGCATTCTGAGCCGATTATCTCCGCACGGATCGATCTTGATTTTTCCTTCATTGGACCAACAAATGGGCGCTTGGGTTTTGTTCGGGGAGCCCTCAAGTGAACCTATGTTGGGCGCACAACCGGCTTAAGAAGGGTGGGAGTGCCATGCCGATCTATCGAAAAGCTAAAGAAGCTGGGGTCTTCAATCCGTCCGATGTCGCCTTGCTTGGCCGCGTGTTCGACCGGCTCAAGATCGACGGGCAATCCGAACAGCGGCGCCAAGCACTCGCATCCCGGATTCTTGCAAACTATTTGGCTGATATCACGGATGAGGACGAGCTTGTCTCGGTTTCCAAACTGCCGCTGGGGCGGTGAGCTAGTGATGACTGTGAGTCACACGATCGAGGGCGCGGCGGGCTTCGGCCAAATTCTCGGCCAGGATCTCTAGCAGGGCTTCGCTTTCCGGGAGGATATGTCCGCACCGGCGCTCTTGCTCTACAACTCTGTCTTGAAAGGACACCGCCTTCTCATAGTGAGTGACGAGGTTGGAATATAGCTGCTGCATCGCACTTCTCCCTGATTAGGCGAAAGCACGTTGCTCGCTCTCAAGCGCTCAATTGCCGGAAGGTATGGGCGACCGGGAAACCTACTCTTTTTAAGGGCAAAGCGCCACCATACACTCGCCAACCGAAAGCCCGTGACTAAAGGTGCCAACCGGCGGTTGGTGGACGCGACGCAGCTGGCGAGCGTAGGATTTTCACGATCCGGGCACACCCCCCGCCCACCCCTCGTGCCTGGTGAACGACTGATTGCCCGCCGTGCCGAGAGGGTGCGGCGGGTTTTTTTGTCTTCCGTCCGGGAACCCTGGCCGAGCAGGTACGTTCGCATCGCACAGCACTACTCCTTTGTGCTGAGAGATCGGATTGCTCCCTCCGATCCGATGGGCTCGCGTCCTCCCCTCGGGGCGCGGCCTTGCTACTCATAAAGTGGGACACAAAGTGGCCGAGGTGGACGAAAGCGGTCCAATCATGCGTTGACGCGTTCGAGGGCAGAGTGTCCCACCAAGAGGTCCGTGAAGCCTTTGAGTCGGCGGCCAAGGAGGCGAGCGTCTCGCCTGAGTAGGAGGTATTATGGCAACCCTTTGGTTCGTCCCTCCGGTGTTCGTGAAGACTGAAACGGAAGGTGCCAGGCATGGCTGCAACAATGCGAGGGCAGCCCTTGAGCAGCTCAAGAGGTGGACCCGGAGAGGACCTCACTGGCAAAAGGCGTGGACCCTCTGCCTGTCAGCACTGGAGGGCGATCCGATTGACCCTCACGTGATCCGAAAGGCTTTCGTGGCTGCCGCTAAGGAGGCGGAGATGTATCTCTCGCCCGAGTAAGGGACGGCCCGACGGCCACTTGGGGGGCGACTATCGGGCCTAGCCAAGGGGGGCGTTGGGATCGCTGGCCACGCGAACTATATGCCGCTACATGCATCATTCCTATTTTAGTAAATGGTCATGGTCCGTTCTCCTAGCCATCAAATCGGACGAGCCTAGAATCGAATAAGTACGTAAAATTGTAAGTACCGGACCCGGCCGACTAGAGTTCATTCCTCCGATGATGCCAACCTTGGTGGCCAAGCCGCCTCAAGGCGATGACTGGATGCATGAAGCCAAATTCGACGGCTACCGCTCCCAAATCATTATCGGCGCCGGCGGTGCGCGCATTTTCACCCGCCGCGGACTCGACTGGACCTCCAAATACCGCGATCTGGTCGAGGCAGCCAAAGGTCTCAACGTACAGAACGCCATCATCGGCGGCGAAGTCGTCGTCTTAAATGACGCTGGCCTTCGGATTTTGCCGCGCTGCGCAAGGCAATCACGAGGCGCCAGCACGACCTCTATTTCGTCGCGTTCGATCTGCTGCATCTCAATGGCCACGACTTGCGCGACATGGCACTTGAGGATCGGCGGGAAACCTTGGCCGGCCTAATAGGGTCCGACAGCCGCATCCAGTTCAGTGAGACAATGCCAGGCGAGGCTGATGCGATCTATCATCTGATCGACACGGCCGGCCTGGAAGGGATGGTGTCGAAGCGTCGGGACAGCAAATATCGCAGCGGCCCGACCACCAATTGGCTGAAGACAAAGTCCTTCACCGAAAGCGAGTTCGAGCTTCTTGGCGTCGAACGCGAGAGGGGCAAGCCGGCGTTTGCTCTGATGGCTGACCCAGGCAGCCGGAAATACGTCGGCAGTGCGTTCGTGAGCGTCAACCGCGAGATGCGGGAGCGGCTTTGGAAGCGGGTCCAGGAACATGCCGGGCCACCGCCCAAGGACATGCCAAAGCGGCCGGCAACGCAGTGGGTCAAGCCGGGGATCAAAGCCCGCGTGAAGCACCTCCGGGGCGAGAAAGACCTTCGGCACGCATCGCTGCAGGATTTTTGGGATGAGAGTTAGCCAGCGCTCCGAATAGGCGGCGGGCTTTTCTATTCACCCCCGAGCCATGAGGCGCTTCGAAAGCGCCCGCCACAACTCCGCTTCGTCGCTGAACCCGTTCTCGAAAGCCTCGATGACTTCGCAGGCGAGATGTTCCCGTTGGTCCTTGCCTTTTCGGGCTAGGCGGCGCTCGGCGCACAACTGGTCAAACACTCGCTGGAGCAACTCCAGATCGGTAGGTCTGAATATTCCGCTATAGCGCCTAAATGGCATGGCCGCTTGCCAAACGGCCAGTTTCCGGCCACGGCCCGCCTAAGAACGACATGGCAGGGAACCGATTTAACAAGCTCTGAGTTTCAATGTTAACCCAAGGTGAAAGTCTTAGGGAGCAACACAATGAAAACCATCCATCATCTCCTCGCCGGCACCGGTATGGTGCTGATTTCAAGTGCATTTTTCGGCTCAACGGCGACCGTTCCAGCATTTGCGCAGGCGATTGAGCGACATTGCTTCCCCGCCGAGATCGGGCGCTTGTGCCCGCCGCTCATCAATGGCGAGGGCCATCCGACAGGCACAGCTAGTAGGGACACCATTGCCGGCAGCGGCAGCGTCGGCGACCACGGCACCGGCAGCGTCGGCGGCACCGGCAGCATCAGCGGCAGCATTGACGGCAGCGGCACCGGCAGCGTCGGCGGCACCGGCAGCATCAGCGGCAGCATTGACGGCAGCGGCACCGGCAGCATCGGCGGCAGCGGCAGCATTGACGGCAGCGGCAGCGGCAGCATTGACGGCAGCGGCAGCATTGACGGCAGCGGCAGCATTGACGGCAGCGGCACCGGCAGCATCGGCGGCAGCGGCAGCATTGACGGCAGCGGCACCGGCAGCATCGGCGGCAGCGGCAGCATTGACGGCAGCATCGGCGGCAGCGCCACCGGCAGCATCGGTGGCAGCGGCAGCATTGACGGCAGCGTCAGCGGCAGCGGCAGCGTCGGAGGCAGCGTCGCGCGCTGACAACGGCGGGCAATAGCGGCAATGTTAACGCCGGATTCGGCAACGGTGGCGAAGGTCCTGCCGACGAGATCGAGATTGCCTGAGTCATGACCTGACCGCGATCAGCGCCGCGAACGCATCGCGGGCAGCCTGTCGATGCGGAGCCAGCCGCGCTTCGTGCCAGCTTGTCGGGATGTAGCGGTTGATCGCCACCTCGACCAACGCACGCGAACCACGCAGATCGCGAACCAGCGCATTGGCCTCAACCTTTCGCCGACCTTGACTGGCGATGTAGTTCTGGACGTAGGGCTTGCGGTGATCGGGGTGACCCGGATCGCCGAGGTCTTTGCCGCTGCCGGTCCCCAAGTTCTCGATCCAAGGCAGGCCGAGGTCGTCGATCTGCTCGCGTGTCAGACCGATGCGCTCCACGCGGATCGGCGACGGATCGAAGTCGACGCTTTGACGTTGGCTCAGTCCATCAGGCTCGACTTGATAACATCGGAGATCAGCAGGCCAGCGGGATCGTGGTCGCCGACGTAGAGCAGGACGCACTTCCGCCCGGCTTCGTGGTGGGTCTTGAACCGCATCAGCATTCGGCGGCGCAGGTTGATGTCGGCGAAGCCCTTGCTGGGGGCAAGGGGTCGTCGGTTCGAATCCGGCCACTCGGACCAAATAAATCAAAGGCTTAGCCGGGAAGTCCCTAGCCGAATAAGCTCAAAAATCGGAAAAAATGGGGGTCCTCTCGGGGTCCATAAACCGGGGGGAATCGATGCCGCAAGGGGAAAACTAAATCGAATTCCTTCACCGAATGCGAGTTGAACTTCTCGGAGTTGAACGCGAGAGGGGCAAGCCGGCGTTTGCTCTGATGGCTGACCCAGGCAGCCGGAAATACGTCGGCAGCGCGTTCGTGAGCGTCAACCGCGAGATGCGGGAACGACTTTGGAAAAAGGTCCAGGAACATGCCGGGCCTCCGCCCAAGGACATGCCAAAGCGGCCGGCAACGCAGTGGGTCAAGCCGGGAATCAAAGCCCGCGTGAAGCACCTCCGGGGCGAGAAAGACCTTCGGCACGCATCGCTGCAGGATTTTTGGGATGAGAGTTAGCGACCAGTGGCAAGGGATCAGCATTCAGGATTTATATTCCTCCCCGTTGCGGCGAGCCCCTCAACGGAGATCGCCATGCCCCAAAAGACCCTCGCATCCTGGCCGCCCGCGAAAGCATCTATGTCAATTGCGGACACCCGATGTGCTGCAAATCGACGAAGCTCGACATCCGGGCGCTGATTGACAGGCTCGGCCGTGACCACAGCTCGATCCATGACGATCTGGTCGGGCTCTTTGTCTGCTCAGCTTGCAAAGCTGCCGACCGTGACCGCCGGCCGGTGTTCTTCCCATGCATTCCTGACTACGAAGGCCAGCAGCGGGCGCGCAATCGCGACTGGAAGCCAACTTTCGAACGAAGGGGCTGAAAGTCGCCGGCGCCGCTTGGGGGGCGTGGGGGTAGATTGCCTGGGGCGCCGGCTGGGCGGATTGGGGTCCGCAGATAGGCCGAACCGACAAAAGAGCGGATAACGCGCTGCTCAGTCTCCTTTGATATCTGAAGACGCGAATCCTGGGGGCTGCCCTGCGGTTTTTTTCCGGACGCTCCGATTCCCAAGCAAAGTCAACAAAGGGGGGTGGCGGCTCGATGGCCGAGCTTCATCGTTTGCAGACGTTAGGAACGAAGTTAGGAACGGACCTGAAATCCAACCTTCTCCAGGCGCCAAACTAGCGCCAGGAACGTTGATATCACAATGGGAGCTCCCGGCGATGTCACTGAATCCGTAGTTCGAACCGAGATAGAATGTGATATCGCCGGGCCGGTGTCGTTCGCCGGCGTATAGGAATAGGCCGGTCTCATCATGCAAGGCCTTGATTGTAGTCGAAGCAGGGCGCCGCGCTCCAGCGCGGTCAGGCGGTCGACTTCGTTGGCCGCTCAGTGCTCGGATATGAACCGGTCTAACGCGGCTAAGCGGTACCACGATTGCTGACAGCGATCAGTTGAGGTCAACTCGCGCGACGGCGTAAGCGTCAAGCGAGACGACCCGGTCATCCAGCTGTCTCACCGAGCTTTCCATGAAATTCGAATCTCTTGCCGCCCGCTCGAACTGGTCGGCAGCGAGAAGAGCAATGCGGGCCTTGATCGGCCTTTCCGAAAGCTGGACGGATTGCGTTTTGGCAGTGAGGTTTGAGAGCCACAGCGTCGTGCGCCCGTCTTTTTCGGCCGCGATCGCCGCGATGCTGTCAGTTCCGGAAGTTCCTACAGACAGTAGGGTGGCCCCGTTAAGCTTTGAGAGGCCTGCCATGACCTGGAAAGCGGGATACACGATTCGGCCTTCCTGTTGGTCAAACCACGGCTGCACGAAATCGGTCTTCCTGTAGACGTATCCGAATGGGCCGGTGAAGTCGCCGAATGCGACGGCCTCGATTCCCTCGCGCGCGCTGGCCGCGAAATAACCAATTGTCCAAGCCGCATTGAACAGGCCGCGCTGCCGAGGATCGATGCGGCTCAGACAGACGCGACCGTTCGCTTCATTCGGTGTAGTGGACTTTCCGTAGGGGTTCTCGCGGCAGCCGAGCTGACTGGGACCTATACGCAGGGGCAAGCGGTCGCCCATGAAAGCACGGGTAGAGCGGATCAGATGGGGGATAGCCTGAAGCGTCTCCATCACGGAGACATCATCTGCTGCGTGCACGTTTGGACAGGTGGTGAAGGTTGCGTAATCGAGCACTCCGGGTGGCGGACGCTTGCGATTTAGCTCGGTGAAGTATGCGGCCATGCCGCCGCCCAGCGGCACCCCTGGGAAAGCCCGGCGAGCGGCGGCGTAGATTTGCTCGAAGGTGGGCATCGCCGGCCACGGTGCTCCCGGCTGCACCGACGTCATGTCCTGCGCCGGAAAGACGGAAACAGCTTCCAGGTCGAGGCCAACGGTGTGGACAGCCGTCCCAATCGGCTCTAATTCGCCGAAGGGATCGAGCGTGCCCTTGGTGATGATCTCAAGTACGACGCCAGCGCCGGTCAACTGTGCCAGGGCGGTGTAACTTTCAAGTTCATCCTGGCCGTGCCCGAACCGGAGATCGACTTGGCAGACCATCCACTGCGGAGCCAATCGTCGAATGAGCTCGGCGACTTCAAGCGCGTGCTTCGCCTCGTCGGCAGCGACGCCGATGCCAATGCGGGGCACTCGACCGATGGCTCTGCCGATCGTCAGGTTGATGGATGGATTGGGCTTTTTGGAAGACCCGGCAGGGAGCGTACCCAACAGCTGAAGTCGGACGGCCTGCGTGAATTTCTCGCCTTTCGGCAATCTGTAGGGCCACGGGCGACGCAGGGGACGGACATAGGTTTTGTAGGAGGCGTCGGACCAATTGCGCTGATCCTCCATCTCAAAGGCGTCACCTTCCATGGTGCATGTGGCCCAGATTCCAGGCACGATCTCGTGCGAAAGCGCGCGAATGTCGGTGAACGGACACCTAGGATCGATGTAGTCCGGAAAAAGCGAGAGTTTTTCGCGACCGTCCTCGTGCAGCACCTTTACAGGCTTGCCGGCCAAACCCTCGATCGGATGCAGCACGAGGAAGCCGGTTCTGTTGGTCAATACGTCAGTTTCGGGCTCTGCCTCCACCACAAACGACAGTGCACCGTCGCTCCCGCCCGCGATCCGCGCCTGGTAGACCAGCCGACCGCACGCACCGGCGCATGTTCCACGGTAGGCGACGCTGAACGCATCCGGCTTTTCATCGATCTGGAGGTCATCGAGAACGGGCGTCTCGGTTCCCCAGTTCTCGTCCCGTACGAGAAATGAGATCCCGCGCAGAACCTCGACCCCGCCGATACGCACATAGCGTATCGCCCCATTGTCAAACTTGACCGACAAGGGTCCCGCGCGCAGTGTCCGCAACTGCGGATCGACCTGTTCGGTCCCACACAAGCGGATTGCTCGAGATGCTGCCGTGGTCAAATCGCTCTCTCGGTCTTGGCGTCGAAAATCGAGGCCCGGTTCATGTTGATGTCGATCGGCAGCCTCTCGCCGGGACGACTGACGTCGTGCGCCTGCAGTTCCGCCATCACCGGCGCGCCGGCCAGGCGGAAGGTCGCATAGCTGCGCGAGCCGGTCGGCTGCAGCAGGTCGATCGTTGCGTCGTAGCGAAACGTGCCCTGCGCAGGTGTCGCAGCATGAGCGCGCGTCAGATGTTCTGGCCGCAGTCCAAGCAGCACCGCCTGTCCGTCAATGGCGCCATTCAGGCTCCGGCCGGGGGCAACCGGAAGCAGCGCCTCGGAGAGCCGGATGGCGGCAGCGCTGCCGTCCAACTTCAGCGTGCCCGGCAGGAAGCTCATGCGCGGCGAACCGAGAAAGCCAGCGACGAAGGTCGAGGCGGGGCGCTCGAACAGGTCGAGCGGCGCGCCCTGCTGCTCGATCATCCCGTCGCGCATCAGCACGATGCGGTCAGCCAGAGTCATCGCTTCGATCTGGTCATGGGTGACGTAGATCATCGTTGTGGCAATGTCCTGGTGAAGGCGCTTGATCTCGCCGCGCATCTCGTCGCGAAGCTGCGCGTCGAGGTTGGACAGCGGCTCGTCGAACAGGAAAATGCGCGGGCTGCGGACGATGGCGCGGCCGATGGCGACGCGCTGGCGCTGCCCGCCGGACAATTGACGCGGAAAGCGCCCGAGCAGCGGGGTGATGCCAAGCATGCGCGCCGCCTCGGCGACGCGCGCCTCCACCTCCGATTTCGGCATTTTTCGCGCCTTCAGGCCGAAGCCAATGTTTTTCGCCACGTTCATGTGGGGATAAAGCGCATAGTCCTGGAACACCATCGCCACGTCACGGTCGCGCGGTCGGAAATCGTTGACCACTTCGCCGCCAATCTCGATCGTGCCTTCCGAACTCTCCTCCAGCCCTGCGATGGTCCTCAGTAATGTACTCTTGCCACAACCGGACGGGCCGACCAGCACGGTGAACTCGCCGTCGCGAATGTCGAGGTCTATGCCACGCACGGCATGGAAGGCGCCGTAGCGCTTGTGCAAGCCGGTTATCCTGACTTCGGCCATGCCGACCCTTTCTATCCGCGAACGGCGCCGAGCGTCAGCCCGCGCACGAGATGTCGTTGAGCAAGTACTCCCAGCGCGATCGACGGCACGAGGGAGACGATGGCCAGGGCTGCCGCCTCGCCATATTGCGCGCCCTGGAAACCAATGAAGGCGCGAAACACCGTTGGCAGGGTGAAAGCAGTGCGGCTGGTCAGGATCAGCGCGAAGAAGAACTCCGTCCAGCAGGCGATGAAGGCGAAGACCGCGGCCGCGACGATGCCTGGCGCGGCGAGCGGCACGGCGACGCGCCAGAACGCCTCCCAGCGCGTGCAGCCGTCGACAAGGGCCGCCTCCTCCATCGATTTCGGCATGCCGCGGAAATAAGCGAACATCATCCATACCGACACCGGCAGCGTGAACACCGTATAGGCGATGATCAGCCCGATATGCGTGTCGTAGAGGCCAACGCCGCGGTAGATCAGGAACACCGGCAGCACGATGCCGATGGGCGGCAGGAAGCGCTGCGACAGCACCCAGAAGGACAGATGCTGGCCGCCGGTGTTGTAGCGCGCCAGGCTGTAGGCCATCAGCGTGCCGAACAGCGCCGAGAGCACCGTTGCCGACAGAGAGATGATCAGGCTGTTGATCAACCCGTCGAGGCCGCGATAGGCGAACAGGGCAGCTTCATAGTGAACAAGGGTAGGGGCGGTGGGGAACCAGACTGGCGGCACGGTGAGGTAGTCGTCGCTCGGCTTGATCGATGTATTGAACATCCAGTAGAGCGGCCACAACACGAAGACCAGGAAGAAGCCGAGCAGCATGATGCGGCCGACGGGTATTGATCGGCGTTTCGGGCGACGGACAGGCGCGACGGCCGCCATCACACCGGCTCCGTCTTCAAAAGTCGCCGCACCAGCAGCATCACTACGAGCGCGGTGAAGATCAGGAACAACCAGCTTCCGGCGGTCGCCTGCGATAGATGGAACTGGGTGAAGCCGACGGTGTAGAGATAGTAGGAGGCGGTGTAGGTCCGCGTGCCTGGCCCGCCGCCTGTCATGATGAAAATAGTATCGAACATGCGGATTGCATCGAGCAGCCGAAAGGTCAGCGCCAGCAGCATCATTGGCGCGAGGTGCGGCAGGGTTATCGCCCAGAACGCCTGCCAGGCATTGACCCCGTCGAGTTCCGCCGCCTCGTAAAGGTTCGGGGGAATGGCGGTAAGCCCGGCGAGCAGGATGACGAACATGAACGGTGTCCACTGCCAGACATCGGCGATAATCAGCGAAAAATAGAGCCATGGCGATTCGGTCATCCAGCCGATTGTCACCTCCTGCCCCAGAAGTTGGGTCAAAATGTAGTTGGTCGGCCCGAAAGGCCGCTGCAGCAGCAGCGTCCAGGCCTGGCCGACGATAACCGGGCTGATGAACAGCGGCACGATCAGGATCGACATGATCACGCCGCGGCCCGGAAAGCTGCGAACCATGGTCAGCGCCACCAGAAGGCCGAGAACGAATTCGATAGCGACGCTAATCCCCGAGAGCCACGCTGTCAGCCAAAGCGACCAGCGCGCGACGGGATCGAACACGACGCGCTCGAAATTCTTCAATCCGACAAAGGCGTGGCCCGGCACCTGGAAATCATAGTTGATGAAAGACACGACTAGCGAGAACAGCAGCGGATAGACCGACAGCGCCAGGATCAGCAGTACTGCTGGCGCCACCAGCAGCCATTTGAAGTGGCGGTCCGCCCATTGTGCGAAGCCCGACAGTCGTGGCGGGGCGCCAGCGGCCTTCAAGCGACTGATGGTTGCGGTAGGCTGCATCGATTACATCCCAAAACCTGCCTGACGGTTGCGACAGGTGTTGCGGACCAAGCGCCCGCAACACCGATTTTGGTCAAGAATACCGGCCGGCGTCCCTGATGCAGGCCGAGGTCAGAGGGTGACCGCCATACCGAGCTTCTCCACCGTGTTGTCGGCAGTAGCGCCCGGCAGTTTCAGGAACTCGGTGTAGAATGCCTTCTGCGAATCGACGCCGAGCCGGTCGGTCGTCTCATTCCACTCGGCCGCCGCTGTTTCTAGCGACGCCTTCGGATCCGCACCGGCCCACACAGCCGTGCACATGCGGTCGATGCTCAGGAAATAGTCCTGCGCGCCGGGCATGATCGGGTCGAGGAGACCGACATTGGCCGAGCTGTTAAGATTGCTCAGGTACTCCTTGGCGCTCGGGAACAGCGCGCCGTAAAGCTCGGATTTGAAGTGGGAGATGCGGTAGGGATCGCGCAGGGCGTAGGGCAGCATGCAGCGCGCAAGCGAGACGGGCGGTGAGCAGACCCACTGCATGAACAGGTAGGCCGCTTCGGGGTTAGCCGAATCCGCCGACAGCGCCTTGTTGAAGCCGGTCGCATGTTCAGGATTGCCGGGCACGACGGCATAGCCGACCTTGCCGGCGATCTGTGATTGCGGGATGAAGTTGATTGCAGTAGCCGACTGCGAATAGTTCGCGGCCATGCGGCCAGACGGCGGCCAGGAGTAGATCATCGCTACCTTGCCGGTCAGGAACGCCGCCCACAGCGAGACGGCGTCGAGTTCATTGTTGCCGGGGATAGACGCCGCATTGGCTGCAATCATGTTTTGCAGCGTCTTCACGCCAGCATCTGAAACCAAGCCGGCTTTCATGTCATCGCCGAACAGTTTTCCACCGTTGGCGCGGTACTGTTGCAGAAAGTCGAACTGATTGCCGGGACTGCCCGCCTTGCGGAAATGGCCTGCGCCATAAACGTTCGGCGCCATCTGGTCGGTGATGAACTGGGCGATCTGGGCATATTCCTCCCAGGTCTTCGGCGGCGCCAGCTTGGCGTTGAACTTGGCCTGATAGGCCTCAACCATCTTGGGATCCTCGAAGATGTCCTTGCGGTAGTAGAGAGCGAACATGTCGCCGTCGTCGAAGAAGCCCCAGATCTTGCCCTTGTAGGTCGGCAGCGCCTTGTAGAGCGGATGATAGTCCTCGAGGTCGGCCGGGTTCATGTATTTGGCGATGTAATCGTCGAGGGGTGCGATGACGCCGCCATCGGCTAGCGAGGGCGTCCAGGCTGGCGAGATGTCGAGGACGTCATAGGCGCCTGAGCCGGCAATGTGCTCGGCAACGGCCTTGGAGTACTGGTCCGGGTTCGACAGTTCGACCACGTTCGACTTCATGCCCGTAAGCTGCTCCCACATCGGTCCACTGAAATTGCGCGGATCGAGAGCCTGCAGGCCGACCTCGTAGGTCATGTTCAGCGTGACACCCGAATGCGCCTTGGCGGCCTCGACGGCGCGGAAGGCGGAACCATCCGCCGGGCCTTCCATCGACGCCTTCATGGCCGCCGCCTGTGCCTGGCCGAGCGGCGAACCGGCGTCTGCCAGTTCGAGCTTCTGCTGCGCTAGCGCCCAATCTGTCATCATGGCGAGCATCGGTCCGGACGCCGCCAGCATGCCGGTCATCTGGCCGAAGCGGGTTATGAAGGTTCGGCGGGTGGTCTCGCCGCGCATAAAGGCGTCGACCTCTGCTTCGAGGCCTGCCTGAAAGTCACGCTTGTCATGATCGTTCATAGTGCTTGGTCCTCCCATTTTCGTTTGCCTTCACTCGTCCGCGGGCGCGGCGATCGAGTGTTTCTCCCGTGAAGCCGCCGCGAAGCCTGTGGCGGCGCGCCGAATTCTTGACTCCTACGTCCCGAAGCGGGCAGCGAAACCGGCCAGCCGATCCTTCCATGCCTCGCTTGAAAGCACCTCGCGATTGACCACGCCGCGCGGCTCGCGGCCGTGCTGGACCTCGATGACCGCCTTCACGTCGGCGGCACCGTTGCCGGCAAAACACTGGTCGGTCCAACAAAGCGAGTGCGGCGTCAGGATAACGTTGTCGAGCCTGAGGATCGGGTCGTCGGCTTCCGGCGGCTCCTGCTCCAGCACGTCGAGCCCCGCGCCGGCGATGCGGCGCTCCCGCAGCACTTTCGTCAACGCCTTCTGGTCGACGATCGGACCGCGCGCGGTATTGATCAGGTAAGCCGTCGGCTTCATCAGGGCGAGCCGCTCGGCATTCACGATGTGGTGGGTCTGAGGCGTTAGCGGACAGCTCACCGACAGCACATCGGCGCGGCGGAATAGATCTTCCAGTCCGACCAGTTCGATGCCTAGTTCGGCAGCGACCTTGCTGTCGGCGAATGGGTCATGGGCGATGAATTTCATGTCGAAGGGCTTGGCCAAGCGAAAGACCTCGGCGCCGATGTTGCCGATGCCGAGCGATCCCAGCGTCCGCCCGACGAGGCCGACGCCCATATGCTCCGAACGCTTGTCGAACCCCTCACGTCCCTTGCGGGTCAGCGCATCCTTGGCCAGCAGTTTGCCGGTCATTGCGAGCATGAAAGTGATGACGGATACGGCGACAGGCCGTCGCACGCCGTCGGGCGTAATGACAAGGGCGATGCCAGCGGCGGTGCAAGCCTCGACGTCGACGGTATCGTAGCCGACCCCGAAACGGGCAACGACGGCCAGGCGGCCGCCCTTCGGGACACTGGTCGCATCGAAGCGATGGGCGAGCAGGATCAGCGCATCGAAGTCCTCAAGCTGTTCGGCGCGCAGCGGATTGTTTGATTCCAGAAACGCCATCTCGACGCCGGGCGCATTGCGCAGCGGCGTCAGGTCGAAATCGGGAAAGGTCGGCGAACCGTCCGGCTTGCGGAAATCACTGGAGAGCGCCACCCTGAACATTGCGTTGGCCATCGTCTCCTCCGCCTCACTCGCACCCGGCCCGGATCTTTGAGACCGCGTCGGCCATCGCATCGTGCAGAACCCAGACGTCGCCCGAATAGCAGATAAAATCGAAGCCTTGCGCGTAGAAGTCGTGACCCTGCTGGACACTGGGTACCAGGCGTCCAAGCGATTTGTTGTGCTTCTTGGCGGCCGCAACAATCTTGTCCATTGCGGTGGTGAAGGTGGGATGGGCGAAGTCGCCGGGAATGCCGAGTGAGACCGACAGATCGAAATGTCCGACCCATAGACAATCGACCCCGTCCAGTCCCGCGATGCCGTCGATGTTCTTGACGCCGTCGGCGGTCTCGATCAGGCAGATGAACACTGAGCGCTGGTTGGCCGCTTCGAATTTTTCCTTAACCGAGCCTGGGCGGTAGCGGTCATGCGCGATCTGCAGCGCCACACCACGCGCGCCTGCAGGATGGTACTTCATCGAATTGATGATGTGCTGCGCCTGTTCGACCGTACTCACCATCGGCGCGATCAGGCCTTCGGCGCCCAAGTCCATGGCACGTGCGAGGAAATGATAGTCCTGCGACGGCACACGCACCATAACCGGCAGGTCGGCCGCCTCGAAATAGCGGATCGCGCTCTTCACCGTCTCCAGGCTGAAGCCCGAATGCTCCATATCGAAGAAGACGAAGTCGCAGCCGGCGGATTTCAGAATGTGCCCGATTCCCGGCGTCGCGAATTCGGCGACGAGCGTGCCGAGCTTGACCCGTCGATGCGCAGCCAACCCCTTGAGACTAGACTCTGACATGCGCTTCCCTCCCCTTCGCCCCGAAGGGCGCAATCCGATTATGCTTTGTTCAAGGCGTTGCCTCGAGAACGAGGTCGCAGATCGTCACCAATTTGGTGTCAACGAGCGGCGCGCTTTGCGTGTTGAATTCATCGAAATGCGCCGTCCGGCAGTGTTCGTCGAAGGCGGCCTCGCTGTCGTAAATCTCGTAGAGCACGAGCCGGTCCGGTTCGCCGCGCGCCTCGGTCACGTCAAAGCGGCGGCAGCCGACCTCGTTGCGTACCGACGCGGTCGCATTGGCGTCAACGAGCTTTCGGAAGCTGTCTCGGGCGCCCGGCTTGAGGCGGAAATCGACCCAGACAACGTAGCCGGTCATCACTTGGGCCTCGCGATTTCCAGATAACGCTTAGACACATATTCCAGATGCCTGCGCATCGCCGCTTCGGACCGGTCCGGATCGCGCGCGGCGATTGCCTCGAATATTACGCGATGGGCCTCGTAGGCTTTGCGGTCTTCACCTTGGGCCAAAGTCGTCCGCCGCTGTTCGAGCAGCCATTCGGCCAACGCCGCATGGATAGCTGTGAAGATTCGATTGCGGGTGATCACCGCCAGCACGTAATGGAAGTCCACGTCCGTGCGTTCGAAGCGCGTGAAATCGCCGATCGATTGCCGATTCAACTCGAGCGCCTCCCTGAGGCTTTCAATGTCCTCTGGCGTGGCATTTACAGCGGCGTTGCGGGCAAGCCCGACCTCGAAAAATAAACGCGCATTCTGAAAGTCGTGAACCCCGCCCGGGGCCGAAATCATGTGCCGCGCCGGCCCTGAGAGGGCGTCGATTACGAATTGGGGCGTGGGGCGGGTGACCCGGGCACGCTCGCCGGATCTCACCTCGACAAGGCCCATCTTGCTCAGATGCAGTAGCGCCTCTCGAATCGAAGGACGACCAACCCCGAACTGCCGCATGAGTTCCCGTTCGGACGGGAGCCGGTCGGCTTCGGCCACTTCTCCCTTGCGGATCATCCGCTCGAGGTGTTCTGCGACCTCGTCCGAAAGCTTCCGCTGTTTGATCTGAACACCAATCACTTGGCATACCTTTTATACCAGTTCAGCACGCTATTGCCGTCCTGCCCTCATGTCAAACACAACAACTCGTATCTCAAACGCTCCTCTCCAGCGGCGGCCCGTCCGGCGGCATCTTCGGATGTGCGCGAGATCCGCCCAAACGGGCAGAGAAGTGGCCGGCGCCTGTTTCAGGGGGCAGGGGTAAGATCGCCTGAGTGGCGCCGGCCAAGGCGGCGCTGGGGGTCAGCCGGGGGAACGGCCAGCGGCTTTGGTTGCGAGGGGGACTGGCAGCTAGAGGCCGCTGGGCCTGACCAGCGAGCCTTTGGGGTGCTCGCCTGGCTGGCGAATACATGCGCTCAATCTAATGGAATCGAAACAAGCGAATGAAGTACGTGGCGGTAATTCCGCTGTGTAAAAGCCATAAGGTGTTCCGAATTGGGTCAATTAGTCTGGCACCGCAATTGCATGGGCGAGTGGGGGGCCTCGCCGCTTCGCAAATGGAGCGGCGAGCCTTCATTATTCCACAGGCTGCCACGGAGTTGAGAAATGCTGAGGTGCCAACCGCAGGAACCCGCCTGTTCAAACCAGCATGCCTTTGATCACGCTCAATGCCACACGCGGGGGGCCGAGATGTTTTTCAAGCGAAGAACCGCGGACCATCTGTCAGACGATCCTATAATCCGCGGAGATATCGCCGACAGGGTACTAAAAGCCACCGCGAGCAATGGAATTCCCCCGATTTCATGGGAAGGTGGCCGGCGCCGCTTGGGGGCGTTGGGGTAGATTTGCCTGGGTAGGCGCCGGCGCCAGGCAGGATTGGGGTCTCCCACCGCAGGAATAAGCTAACAGAGGCAAATGAGGTGGGTATGGCATGATCGCTGAAGGTGGCCCGGAGCATGGCACCGGCTTCTCCGGAAATCGCCGAGCTTTACACCCAAAAGGAAAGTCGGCTGCCCATCTTTCAATGAGCATTGCCTGAACCCGCCGACCTGCGGATTGCCAGTGGCCCCGCGATTCGTAGCTTCGCCGGAACGGAGGCGTGCCGTCTAGCAATGTACTCGACATTGCGGCTGCGAGAATCCGCAGCACGAAGGCTACCCCGTAAGCCCTACCAGCGGCGGACTTCGCATCGAATATGGCGATGAGGGCTATATCTGGGAGGGCGAGCAATTGTTCCAGGGAGAGCGCTTCTGTGTTTGTCCTGTTCGTCGGAGAACGAAGCTACGTGGCACGACGTGATAGACGACATTGCCTACAAGCCAGGGAGCGACTTAGAGGCTTGCCACACCATTGAGCGGGTTCTCCTCAGTTTGAGATACGCTATTAGCAGCGCCAGCGAAAAGCGGCGTAGGTCAGCCATACGAGAACATTTATTGCAGGCTGTTTTGACGCTCAACGATTCAATTCTGCCGCAGACGGTCGACGCCTACATTGCAGGTCGAGAGGCAGGCGAACCTTGCGGTATCGCCCTGATCTCAGCGCTTCTGCACTCCCGCTGCCGGCGCATTTCGTGCCCTTGGCGGCCGGGCGTAATCAGGCGCCAGAGACCCCCTCGTGCTCAGCTTCTTGATCAGCCGCCGCTGCTTCCAATTCAAGCCGCGCCAAATGGGCCCTGATCTCCTCAGGCTCGGCATGCTCGAGCCCGACGACATTGTTCCTCGTTTCCTTCAATCCGACGATAATTTCATCGAGCTTCGCATGGATCGCAGCAGTGTCGCGATAGCCCTGAATCAAGGACCACGCCGGTAATCACTATCGCAGCGACCGAAAGCGCATAGGTGATTACGTTTGTTAGCCCAAACGGAACCATCGCAGTGCAGGCTATCATCGCGACGATCAGCACATAGAAACCTGGCGGTCGGGATAGAAAGTCGGCGATCACAAAGAGAAATCGGTGCATGCGAATCCCCCAACAAACCACGTAATCCCGATTGGGGCCGCATTTCAGGGTGCTCGTCAATGGCACCCTCATTTTTGGCAACTGCCCGTGTTCCGTCCTCGGGCTGTCCCGATCTGGGGCGGGCGGAACTCCGCTTATTGTCGGGGGCGCTTGGAACCACGGCAGACACGCGGCGTTTGGCGTTCTCACAGGAGAGAAGCCATGCCCGACAACGATGAGGAATTCAAAAGCAAGTTTTGGGATTCGATCCGTTCCGACATGACGGCAATGATCGGCGTGCCGGGCGTCCAACCTCGACCAATGACAGCGCAGTTCGATGGTGACCGCAACGTTATCTACTTCTTCACAGCGAAGGACACCGACTTGGCCGAGGCGGTTGCATCTGCAAAGGAAGCGATACTGGTCTACTCCGCCAAGGGACACGACCTGTTCGCCACCGTCGAAGGCACCCTGAGGATCGACGATGATCGGGCAGTCATCGACCGATTGTGGAACCGCTTCGTCGCCGCATGGTTCGAAGGAGGGAAGGAAGATCCGAAGCTGTGCTTGCTCAGGTTCGATCCTGCGGATGCCGAAATCTGGAAAGATGCATCCAGCATCGTTGCCGGGGTGAAACTTTTCCTCGGGATGGGCGACCCGAAAGAGGACTACAGGGACAGCGTGGCACAGGTTCGAATGAAGTAACCGGACCTGTTTAGAACGCAGAGCGGCATCGGCTATCTGACATCCACGCTGTACATGTTCGATGAGCTACACCCAAACCCAGCCGGCTCCCTGCGTCCGTCTTAGACAAGCGAAGGTCAGCGGGGTGTAGAAATTGATGTGCCTATAAGGACCGGACATACGTCTGCAGCCGATGTCCGCAACTGCGCCGCTACTGACGAATGTGCGACGCTGCCGACATTAGCTCCTGTATATTCGGAGCGCCGAACAGGCCGCCATCGAGAACCTCGGTGGAGGTCCAACGAACGACACCGTCGCGGTCGAGCAGGAACTGGCCGACGAGCTGCCCCATGCCGGTGGCCATCATCTGCTGATCCGCTTCCGTGATATCGTAGCTGTCCTTCTTGTTCAGATATTCGAGCGCCGCAAACGGGTCCATCGGCTCCGGCATCTCGCCCGGCAAGTCGACCCGCATCGACTTCGCATCGCTCATCGAAACCTTTTGCGGCCATGCGCTCTCGTCTTCGGTGATCTGCATATTCGGCAATCCAAAGGCGCGGTGTGAAGTCCGCTCCGGATCGGATGCCGCGAGCAGGCCGAGCATCGGATGGTACCGCAGATAGAGGCGCGCCCGCTCGATGGGCGTGTTGACCACTGTCAGGCTTTCGATGCCCCTCTCGTTGAGGGCTGAGGTGAGCTGCGAAATCGTCGCGATATGACGCCTGCAAAAAGGACAATGGAGACCTCGATACAGCCCAACCAGCACTGGTTTCTCGCCACGGAAATCGTCGATAGCGATTGTGCCCTCGCGGGTAATCGCATCGAGCACGAAATTGGGCGCCGTTTCGCCCAGTTGCAGAGGGCCTACGTCGGTGCGGTCAGACATGTGCTTGATCCTCCTCGCGGGTCAATCCAGCAACGGAAGCGCGGCGGTACTTCCGGCTCCAGCCGTGTTCGGCACATACTTCCTGTGCGTGTTGAAATTGCACTGTAGCACAGAGATGGCGGACGTTGGGGCGCTACCACTTTCCGAGCTTGATTTCCGGCCATTTTCGCGCCAAGATTTGTCAAATGCTGAAGCAAACGATATAGATAGGGGGCGATAAACTATGAATAGTAAGGCCTTGACGCAGGCTGTGGCCTATCTTCGTACCTCGTCCGCAGCCAACGTTGGCGCCGACAAAGACAGCGAAAGGCGCCAGTGCGAGGCCATCGAAGCATTTGCCCGCTCAGCCGGCTTTGAAGTCGTTGAGACCTACTACGATGCAGCGGTGAGCGGCGCAGATCCGGTTACCGCGCGCCCTGGCTTTTCTGCCATGTTGGAGCGACTGCTCTCCAACGGCGTACGCACCATCTTGGTCGAGACCGCCTCCCGCTTCGCCCGCGATCTAATCGTTCAGGAGACTGGCTACGAGATGCTGAAATCACGTGGGATCGAGCTGATAGCCGTCGACAGTCCCGACAGTTTTGTTGGCAACACCCCGACGGCGAACCTGATCCGCCAAGTGCTCGGCGCGGTCTCGGAGTTTGAGAAGGCGATGCTGGTGGAGAAGCTCAAGGGTGCCCGCGAGCGCAAGCGCCGCGAGACCGGCAAGAAAGTCGGCGGGCGCCGAAACTATGCCGAGATTGATGGCGGACCTGAGCTGATTGCGCTCGCAAAGAAGCTGCACCGTTATCCGGTCAATGGCCGGCAGCGGACTCTGGCTGATGTAGCGAAGGCGTTGGCGGACGCGGGGTATCTGTCGAGTGCTGGAACGCAGTACACACCGACTGCAGTCTCGCGGATGCTGGTATCAAGGATATGTGAGCGCACCACGCCACGAAAGGTCGACGCCAAACCATCATCGTCGAGGTTCGAACCAATCGCCGCAGAACTGCAACATGA
The DNA here is from genome assembly GCF_055811415.1 of Mesorhizobium sp. WSM4846. Lineage (NCBI taxonomy): Bacteria > Pseudomonadati > Pseudomonadota > Alphaproteobacteria > Hyphomicrobiales > Phyllobacteriaceae > Mesorhizobium > Mesorhizobium sp. WSM4846. The sequence goes on along the minus strand of NZ_JBVVPZ010000061.1, from coordinate 104 downwards.
GGCCGCTGAGCCCGAAACGCGGACACCGCTCGGGTCGCGCTGGTAGCCCCCGGCACCCGCCTCGCCGGGGTTCGTCGGTGGCGGGGGTGGGGGGTGGCTTGTGG
>NZ_JBVVPZ010000060.1:0-31890 GCF_055811415.1 Mesorhizobium sp. WSM4846 | reverse complement strand
TCCTCCCGGCGAAGGAGAAAACTGTCACCCATGCAATCAGTCCATTCTGTTACCTATCTATCCGGTTCGGACACCGGGCACTTCTCCCCGTATAGGGACGGGGAGAAGAGGGCGGTGGCGACCTCGGTGAACATTCTGCAACGCTGGTGATTGGCGAAACCTTCGATGGGAGCGCCCCTCTCCCGTCACTATACGGGGAGAGGATGCCGGCAGGCAGGTGAGGGGCAGCGCCAATGGCCGGAAAAGGGTGAGGAGCCGAATTTCAAAACCTGAAAGCAATTGCCCAAGCAATTGCCCCTGTCGAACCACAGCCGACCATTTGCGCAAGGCCGATTCCGCGCTACCTATTTGCAACGAATCGGAAAGGGGTCGCTGATGGCATTCGCGTTGCTGGACCAGATACGCTCGATCTTCGACGGCGACCCCGGCGTGCGCAAGGTCGCGGACGATCCGGTGCTGTCGGCGGAACTGCTGATGCTGTTTCGCATGATTTTGGCCGACGGCACGGTCAACGAGAGTGAAATGGCCGCCTTCAGGCGCATCTGCCGGGAAGCCTTCGGCATTCCGGAAGCCAGCATCGACAGCGTCATCGAATATCTCAACGAGTTCGGCTATGAGACCAACGGCTCGCAAGCCATCGCGCAGTTCCGTGACCTCGACGTCGAGAGGCGCAGCCTGCTTGCCCGCCATATGGCCGAGATCGCCAAGGCCGATTCGCAACTTGCCGGGACAGAGATGCAGCTCTTGCGCCGCACCCTCGACTTGCTCGACATCAGCCCCGCCGATGTGGTGAAGGCCGAAGAGTAAGTCTCTCCCGACGGTCGGCTGTTCACCCCTGTTCCTGTAACCGCCGGGCAATCGCGCGGTGCAGGTCCGGGGCCGCAGCGACCAGCGCCTTCGCGGCTTCGGACTGCGGATGGTCGAGAACCTCGCTCGTCTTGCCGCGCTCGACGATCTTGCCGGCATGCATGATCATCACCTGGTCGGTGATGGCGCGGGCAACGGTCAGATCGTGGGTGATGAACAGATAGGCAACGCCGAGCTTCTGGTTGAGCTCGGCTAACAGATCGAGAATCTGGGCGCGGATCGAGACGTCGAGCGCCGAGACCGGCTCGTCGGCGACGACCAGCTTGGGGCGGGTGATGATGGCGCGGGCGATCGACAGGCGCTGGCGCTGGCCGCCTGAAAATTCGTGCGGATATTTGTCCATGTCGCGTGGACCAAGGCCGACCTCGTGCAAGGCCCTTGCCACCATCTCGCGCCGCTCTGCATTCGTCGGCCTTTTCTCCAGGACATGCAGTGGCTCGGCGACCAGTTTTTCCACCTTCTGGCGCGGATCGAAGGAGCCGTAAGGGTCCTGGAACACCACCTGCATGTCGCGGCGCGCCGGCTTGAGCTCCGCCTCGCTCTTGCCGGTGATGACTTCGCCGCGAAACCGGATCGTTCCCGATGTCGGCCCGTCCAGCGCCAGGACCATGCGGGCAAGCGTGGACTTGCCGCAACCGGAACGCCCGACCAGCGCCACAGACTGCCCGGGATCGATCGAGAACGAGACATCGTCGACGGCGCGGGTCGGAACCGCGCGCTTCAGCAGCGATTTGCGCCGTCCCGGATAGTCCCGCGTCACGCTCTCGACCTGAAGAAGAGGTCTGGCTCCCTGAAGAAGAGATTTGGCAGCCTGGAACTGGGGGTTGTCTTGGCCGACTTCGTGCGTCCTGGCACGCGCCGGCACATGCATCGAGGCCTGCGCCAGCTGCCGCGTGTAGGGATGAAGCTGCTCGGACAAGGTGCGCGCCGTGTCGCCGGCCTCCATCACTTCGCCGTGGCGCAGGATGGTGATGCGCTCCGCCATTTCGGTCACCACCGCGAGGTCGTGCGAGATCAACAGCAGACCCATGCGGTTTTCTGCGACCAGGTCGCGCAACAGGTCGAGGATCTGCGCCTGCAGCACGACGTCGAGCGCCGTCGTCGGCTCGTCGGCGATCAGCAGTTTTGGTTTTAGCGCGCAGGCAATGGCGATGACGACACGCTGGCGCTGGCCGCCGGAAAGCTCGTGCGGATAGCGCGACAGCGGGAATTGCGCTGAGGGCAGGCCGACCCGGTCGAGCATTTTTCGAGCGCGGTCCTCGGCGTCGGCGCGGCTTGCCCTGGTGTGCCAGCGTATGCCTTCGGCGACCTGCTCGCCAATCGTCTTGACCGGGTTCAGCGCCGTCATCGGTTCCTGGAAAACCATGCCGATATCATCGCCGCGCAGCGCGCACATCTGGTCTTCGCTGGCCACAAGGATGTCGATGCCGTCGAAGGCGACTCGCCCGCTGGCGCGCGCCGCCCAGGGCAGAAGCCGCATCACCGTCAGCGCCGTGATCGATTTGCCCGAGCCGGATTCGCCGACCAGTCCCATCACCTCGCCGGGCGCGACGGAGAGCTCGACATCCCTCAGGATCGGCGTGTCGCCGATCGTCAGCGACAATCTCTCGATTTCGAGCAGGCTCATCGCTGCCGCCGCGATTTGGGGTCGAGGATGTCGGCAATACCGTCGCCGAGCAGGTTCAGTCCAAGCACGGTGACGACGATCGCCATGCCTGGAAAGATCGCCATCCACGGCGCCATCCCCATGCGCGTCTGGGCGTCGAACAGCATCCGCCCCCAGCTCGGCATCGGCGGCTGTGTGCCGAGCCCGACATAGGAAAGCCCGGCTTCGGCCAGGATGCCGAGCGCGAACTGGATGGTGCCTTGCACCAGGAGCAAAGTGACGATGTTGGGCAGCACGTGCTCCAGGGTGATCAGCGTTTTGCCTTTACCGGCGGCGCGCGCGGCGAGGATGAATTCGCGCGGCCATATCGCCAGCGCGCCGGCCCGGGCGACGCGGGCGAAGACCGGGATGTTGAAAATGCCGATGGCGATGATGGCGTTGAGCGCGCCCGGGCCGAAGATGGCGGTGATCATGATCGCCGACAGCAGGGCAGGGAAGGCGAAGACGAGATCGTTCAGCCGCATCACCGCCTCGTCGACGACGCCGCCGCGCGCCGCGGCAAGGGCGCCGAGCGGCACGCCAACGCCCATGCCGATACCGACCGCCACCAGCGCCACGGCGATCGAATTGCGGGCCCCGACCATGATCATGGAAAAAATGTCGCGGCCGAAATGATCGGTGCCGAACCAGTGCGCCGGCGAGGGTGCCTGGGTCTTGTCGGCGATGATCAGCCTGGTGACGTCAAAAGGCGTCCAGAAGAACGAGACGATGGCGACCGCCGCCACCAGTGCAGTGATGACGAAGCCGGTGAGGAACGAGCGGTTGGTGAAAGCCTTGACGAGGATGTCGGCAAAATTTTCCTCCGGGATGTCGAAGCGCAGCGTCATTGGCGGCTTCTCAGACGCGGATCGACGACCGCATAGGAGAGATCGACAAGCAGGTTGACGGCGATGACGGTGGCGACCAGCAGCATGACGACGCTTTCGACGACGATCAGGTCGCGCTGGGTGATCGCCTGGAACACCAGCCGGCCGAGGCCCGGGAGATAAAAGACGTTCTCGATGATGATGGTGCCGGCGAGCAGGAAGGCGAACTGCAGGCCGAGAATGGTCAGCACCGGGATCATCGCGTTGCGCAGCGCGTGCCGCCACAGCACCGCGCGATAGGGCAGGCCCTTGGCGCGGGCAGTGCGGATATAGTCCTCGCTCAGCACTTCGATCAGCGCCGAGCGGGTGACGCGGGCGAGGATCGCCGCTTGCGGCAGAGCGAGCGCGATCGCCGGCAGGACCAGCGATTTCAGCGCCGGCCAGACGCCGGCGCTCCATCCCGGGAAGCCGCCGGCCGGCACCAGCCGCAGCCAGACGGCAAACAGGTAGATCAGCATCAGCGCAAACCAGAAGTTCGGCACGGCAACACCAAGCTGGGCGGCGCCCATCGCGATCGTGTCGCCGGCCCGCCCGTGCCGGCCGGCGGAAAACAGCCCGACCGGAATGGCGATGATGGTGGACAGCGCCAGCGCGATCAGGGCCAGCGGCAGCGACACCACGATGCGCTCGCGGACCAGGTCGATGACCGGCACCGAATAGGTGTAGGAACGGCCGAAATCGAGCCTCAGCAAGCCGCCGGCCCAGTGCAGATAGCGCGCGGCGAGCGGCGCGTTGAGACCCATCTGGTTGCGCAGCAACTCGACCTGGTCGGCGCTGGCGTTCATGCCCAGCATCAGCCGCGCCGGGTCGCCGGGAATGATCTCCAGCACGGCGAAGACCACCATCGAGGCCAGGACCAGCGTGATGAGCGCGATGGCAAGACGCTTGAGGAGATAGGCGGTCATGAGAGTCGGGGGGCCGAAGGTACGCTCAGCGCGGCAACTGGATGAAGGTCGCGTTCCCGCCAACCCCCCTCTGTCCTGCCGGACATCTCCTCCGACAGGAAGGAGATCGAGCTCTCATCGCTGCTTTCGCTAACCACTAGCGTTGCAAGGTCAGCGCCGGCGCGGAAACTGCCAATCTCCCCCCTTGAGGGGGAGATGTCCGGCAGGACAGAGGGGGGTGCCACCGGCTGCAAGCTTCGCCCCTTTGGCCAGCAGCCCCTCACTCCGTCCACTTCACCTTGGTCAAATCATTGGCCTGGATCGGCGCATTTGCCCAAAAACCCTCGAGCTTGGCGTCCCAGACGCCGACTTTCGGCAGTTCGTAGAGGAAGCCGACCACGGCATCATCGGCCAGTATCTTCTGCGCCTCGCCGAGCAGCGTCATGCGCTTGGCCTCATCGGAGGTGAGGTTCAGGTCGGCGATGATCTTGTCGAAGGTCGGGTTGTCGTAGTTGAAGTAATAATCCTTGCGCGAATAGATATCGATGTCGTTGGGCTCGGTGTGGGAAACGATGGTCAGGTCGTAGTCCTTCCTGGTGAAGACCTGGTCCAGCCACTGCGCCCATTCCACCGGCACGATCTGCAGATCGATGCCGACGTCGCGAAGCTGCGACGCGATGATCTCGCCGCCAAGTCGCGCATAGGGGGGTGGCGGCAGTTTCAGCGTCGCCTTGAAGCCGTTCTCCAGGCCGGCTTCCTTCAAGAGTTCCCTGGCCTTCTCGACATTGTGCGGATAGAGACCGGTGAGGTCGACATAGGCCTTGTTGGCGGGCGACATATGCGAGCCGATCGGCACGCCAAGGCCGGCCGAGGCGCCGTCGATGATCGCCTTGCGGTCGAGCGCAAACGAAACCGCCTGCCTGACCTGCAGCCGGTCGAAAGGCGGCTTCTTGTTGTTCATCGAAAGGATGGTCTCACCCTCGGTCGCGCCGATCACCACCTTGAAGCGCGGGTCGCCCTGGATCTGGGCGACGCTGTCGGGATCGAAGAAGGGGAAGGCCTGAACATCGCCGGAAAGCAGCGCCGGAACGGCGGCTGCGGCATCCGTGACGATGCGGAACTCCGCCTTGTCGAGGGACACCGGGGCACCCCAGTAAGCGTCGGACTTGATCAGCGTGATCGACGAGCCCTTGGCCCAGTTCTGGAACTTGAACGGGCCGGTGCCGACAGGCTTTTCCTTGTTGGTGTCGGCTGTCTCCGGCGCGACGATGACCGCATCGCCCCAGCTCATATTGTAGAGGAACGAACTTTGCGGATTCTTCAGCGTGATCCTGACCGTCGCCGGATCGACCATTTCGACCGTATCGATGGCGGCGAACAGGCCCTTTTGTGCGTTGACGGAGTTGTCGGCACGTGCGCGATCGAGCGAGAATTTGACGTCGTCGGCATTGAAGTCGGTGCCGTCATGGAATTTCACGCCGCTATGCAGCTTGAAGGTGTAGACCTTCCCGTCGTCGGAAACGGTCCAGCTTTCGGCGAGAGCCGGCAGCACCTCGCCGTCCGCACCGATGCGGGTCAGCCCCTCGAACACATTGGCGTAAAGCACCTCGTCGATCGCCGCCGCAGCGCCGGCGGTCGGATCGAGATGCGGAGGCTCGAGCGTGATGCCGATGACCAGATCGGTCCGCGCGGCAAGCGCCGAAGCGCCGTTGGCCAGCACCAGGGCCGCAGCGGTGAGAATGGCTTTCCACAATTTCATCGTGCAACTCCCGATATGCTCAAAAACATGCTCGAAACCCGGTGGATAGAAGCGTGATTTCACCGAGGAGTAAATTGCGTTTCGTGCTTTCCGGCAGCGCCGGCAGGAATGTTTTTCCGCCCATCACCGACTACCGAGCGCCCGCGCCCCTCAGCAGCACGTTGAGCCCGATCGCCATCACCTTGGCCGATTCGACCATGTCTGATATCCCCACCCATTCGTCGGGCCTGTGGGCGAGGTCGAGAATGCCCGGGCCATAGGCGATGCAGTCGTAGATGTGGCCGATGCGGGCAATGTGCTTCTGGTCGTAGGTACCGGGCGAGATCACGTAGTCGGGCTCGCGGTCGAATATCTCCATGATGCCCTGCGCCACCGCCTTGACCACCGGCGCATCGCGCTCGGTCATCAGCGGCAGCACCTCCATGAGATCGCGGATCTCGTAGTCGAATTTCTTGCGCTCGCGCTTCAGCCGGTCGAGGATATCGGTCACCTCGCTCTTGACCGTGCCAAGGTCCTCTTCGAGCAGGAAGCGGCGGTCGATGGTCAGCCGGCAGGAATCGGGGACGTTGGGCGAGGGCAGGCCGGGCCGGAAATCCTCGGTCTGGCCGCCATGGATCGAGTTGATGTTCATGGTCGAGCGCTTTGCCCCGTCGGGCACGACCGGCATGCGCGTGACCTTGCGGTCGAGCGCCGGGAACAGATCGTCCTCGAAAGCCCTTAGCACGGCGCCCATATGGCGCACCGCATTGTCGCCGAGGAACGGCATCGAGCCGTGCGCGATCTCGCCCTTGGTCTCGATCTCCGCCCACCAGACGCCGCGATGGCCAAGGCAGATGCGATCCTTGTTCAACGGCTCGGGGATGATGACGTGGTCGACTTTCGGCTTGGAGAAATAGCCGAGCTTGGCCAGATGGGCGACGCCGCCGAAGCCGCCCGACTCCTCGTCGACCGTGCCCGAAATCTCGATGGCGCCGGGAAAGTCGGGGAACACCTCCATGAAGGCTTCGGTAGCGATGATCGAGGAGGCCAGGCCGCCCTTCATGTCGCAGGCGCCGCGGCCATAGACCTTGCCATCCCTGACGATGCCGGCGAAGGGATCGAGGCTCCAGCCGTCGCCGGCTTCGACCACGTCGATATGCGAGTTGAAATGCACGCAGGCGCCGGGCGAGCGGCCATCGAAGCGGGCGACGACGTTGACGCGCGGGTAGCGGTCGGTGTCGCCGGGCGTGCCTTCGGCGCGGATGAATTCGACTTCGAAACCGCGCTTTTTCAGCCGCGCTCCGACGTATTCGGCGCATGGCCGATAAGCCTCGCCTGGCGGGTTGATGGTCGGAAAGCGGATCAGGTCCGCGGTCAGCGCGACCAAGTCGTCGACCCGATCATCGACCGCTTTCAGCAGGAGTTCGTTCATTCGACGAATTGAGCAGCCAACGGTGCGTTTTGGCAAGCCTGTTGGCGGGTCGCGCCCTAGTTATGTGGTTACATGTCGCCACGGCAACTATCGCGGGAAATCGTTCAAATTCGCTGCTTTGGATTGGTGAATTCGTCAGAGGTGTGTGGTTACCTCATTCACTTGCGATTAAAGGATGAAGAAAAGCGTGAAGGCAGGCAGGGCAATCAAAGGGGTTTGATCGCATGAAAAAAACCGTTCTCATGGCAGCGGCACTGGCAACGATGCTGTTCGGTTCTTCGGTCGAGGGCTGGGCAGCCAAGCTGGTTGCAAGGATCGACGTGTCATCGCAGACGATGACTGTAAGATACGGCCGGGCGGTCTACCGATGGCGCGTATCCACGGCGCGCAAAGGCTATATCACGCCGCGCGGCAGCTACCGGCCGCAACGAACGGCACGGATGTGGTATTCGCGCAAATACGACATGTCGCCGATGCCTCATTCGGTGTTCTACCGCGGCGGCTATGCCATCCATGGCACCGGCGCAGTAAAATCTCTCGGGCGCCCGGCGTCGCATGGCTGCGTGCGGCTGCACCCGTCCAATGCCGCCGCCTTCTATTGGATGGTGCGGCAAGCCGGCTTCCGCAACACGCGGATCGTGGTGACCAACTAGAGCGCGGAAAACACGCCGATCGCCCCGACCAGAACCAGGCTTAGCGCCCAGATCACATCTAGATCAAACCAGCTTTTCGAAAGAAACCTTAATCCCAGCCACCGATAGACGCCGAAGGCCAAAGCGCCGCCCGCAGTGATCATCGCGCCGGTGTGGACCGCTGCCACGCCGATCGAGAGCGCTGCAGTTCGTGCAATGAGGGCGGTCGCGGCACGGTGCCCGGCATCCGTTTCAACGACGCCGCACAGGCCGAGGTAGATCGGCACCAGCATCAGGCCGGCGCCATGCGCGACGGCGACCAGAAAGGACCAGAGCGCCAGTCGCGACGGCGGCACGCGCGCCAGAAATCTAGGATGCCGCGGGTTGAAGAGCAGCCAGACTCCGAGCGCGACGACAATTAGACCTGCGCCAACGCGGATCTCGGTTTGCCAATCAACCAGCACGGTCATCAGCGCGAAGGGCAAGAGGACCACCGTCATGGCGACAAGATGCCCGAACGCCAGCGCCAGGAGTGCGCCCGGCAGCGCATAGGCTCGCCGTTCCATCAGGGCGGCCGAAACAGCAAGCGGCCAGCCCATACCCGGGTTTACGCCATGGTAAATCCCGCTGGCGACCACAGCAAACCAGAGGCCGGCTGTGGTCGAAAGGAGTTCGGGCGACACCTAGACCGATGGGTAGCAGAAACTGTCGGTAGAGCAGTCGCCGCCTTCAAGTCGGATCTGGTGCGTTCGATAGCCTTTGGGGAACTCGACGAAGAAGTTGGTGTCGAGCGTCAGGCCACCATTGGCGCCAACATCGGCCTTCACCATCGCCCCGCCGCGCTCACCGGGATAGAACTGATCGTCCCAGGTCGAATAGAGCGAATTGGTCCAATAGACACGCTTGCCGTCGCGGCTAATCTCGACCATCTGTGGCCCATAGCCGAAGACCTTGCCACAGGGGTGCTTGGTCTTCTTGACGATCCCACCCAGTTCGACCTTGCCCGCCAGAACCGGCTTCATCGGGTCGCTGACATCGTATTGATGCATTTCACCCGTACCCCAACAAGCCACATAGAGATATTTGTCGTCGAGGCTGAGGTCGATGTCTGTGACCAGCGGGGGCACCGCCGAGAAACCCTTCAGAAGATCCGGCAGATCGTCGGCATTGGCCGGTTGAGGCGGGATGACCGCCGTCTTCTTGGCCTGGAACTTGCCATCTGCGTCGCGCCACCACGTCCAGATCGAGCCTTCGAGATTGGTGGTATCGACCACAACGCCGCAGAAGCCGTATTGCCGGACTGGATCATGCGCCGGGCGGATTTCGAGCGCCATTTGGTGATTGGCGCCCAGATCGATCGTCTGAATGTTCTTACGCGCACGCAGATCCCAGAAATGCATGCGGTGGCCGTACCTGTTGGACAGTAGATCCTCAGGGACGATGCCGTTTTCGAACTGCGGCGGCAGGGCCCATTCGGAACTGATCATGTAGTCGCGCGGCAGGTTCCACCAGAAATCGTAGTGCTTGTCCTGGGCGCCACGATCTATCTCATAGCGGCCAATGACATCGAAGGTCTGGCAATCCATGATGAAAATGCCCGGAGGACCGTCGGTACCGTCCTTGCCGCCGCCGCCGAGGGTCGAGACATAGATGCCCTCGGGTCCGCAGTGGATCGTATGCGGGCGGGAATAGCCCGTCTTGGCAAAGACTTCTGCGGGTTCGATGATCTTGTGAATCTTGGCGGCTGTCGGCCCGCCCTTCACATCAATTATGTAGATGCGCGACGAACGAATGCCCGGAATGATCAGATAACGACGCTCCAAAAAGGCGTGGCCAGTCAGTGGTGATAGCGCCGAAGAACACGCATTCCAGCCGAAGTGATGAAACTCATCGCCCTTGTTTGGCATGATCACAGTGTGGACGATCTTGCCGAAATCCGGCGAATTTGGATCGACATTCACCACAGCCAAACCGTCGGGTTGCGAGAAGTCCGGGCTAAGCATCAACGTGTAGGCCAGAGTTTCCGGCGGCCCTTCCATAGCCAGCCTAGGTGACGGATAGAATGTGGGGTCTGGTCGCAGATTCATCGCGGTATCCTCCCTACGCGTTTGTGAAACTTTTTTGGTGCTCTCCGTGTCGCTCCCTTTTGAAATGCGGCCCAGGTAGGGATCACAATACACCAAGTCTCCTCGTCTGTCTGACACCGCGTCGCGCTAGCACTATTTACGTGGGCAGACTTTGGGCAGAATATACGGGGTGGGAGGGAGCATTCGGAATCCTGAATAAATGCGCCCGAACGGCTTCCGACCGTTGGTTGCAAGGGAGGAAAATCATGAAACGTATTTTCTCGCTCGCGGCATGTGCCGCGGCGTTATCGCTCGGCGTATCGAACGCCTACGCACAATCGGGCGGCGTCGACAAGGCGGTCGGCGGCTACAGCTTCGAAGAAGCCGCAAAGGAGGCCCCCGGTACCAAGGACTTCCATTCGGCCGATGGTCACCTCACATTCGCTATCGTGACACACACTGCCGGCAATGGCTTCTTCGATCCGGTCTACGTCGGCGCGACCGTCGCCGGCAACCTGATCGGCGCCAAGGTCCTGCTGCTCGGCTCGGAATCGCCGACTGACGACCCTGCCCGCGAGATCGAAATCCTGAACCAGATCGTGCAGGATCCGACGATCGACGGGCTGATCATGACAACGCCCCAGGTCGGCGCCTATAACGACATCGTCAAGGCCGCCGAGGCGAAGGGCATACCGGTCGCTACGACCAATTCCTTTGACGGCACGATCCTCAACCGCAGCGGCATCGGCCACACCGGCCAGGACGCCTCCGCTGCCGCAATCGCTGGCGAGGCGCTCGTCAAGTGCCTCGCGGACAAGGGTATAGAGAAGGGTTCGATCGTCCTGCCGTCGTCGACCGCAATGGGCAACATCGAGGTGAACAACCGCGTCACTTCGGCTTTCAACGCCATCGTCAAGGGCTTGAAGGATGCGGGCAAGCTTGATGCCTTCAAGGTCGACGCGGGTCCGGAGAACACCGGTATAGACACCAATCCGAATGACCCGGTGAACGGCATCGTGACGCTGTTCGAATCGCGCGGCGATGTCGTAGGCGCGTTCGCCGGCAACAACGTGTTCACGCCGGCGCTTGCCAAGGCCGTCGCTCAGACCGGAATGACCGGCAAGATCTGCGCCTATGGTTTCGACCTCGGCCCGGCCCAGCAGGACGCGATGAAGAGCGGCGATCTGACCGGCGCGCTCGGGCAGCAGCCCTTCTTGCAGGGCTTCTGGCCGGTCATGCAGCTCTATCTGGAGATCGACCGCGGCATCGCGGCGGCCAACCTCGACACACGCGCCCAACTGGTGACGAAGGAGACCGTCGCGGATGTCGGCAAGCGCTTCGAGAACTGAGTCCACTCGGAACGTCTGAAATCATTGCGGGAGAGCGCAGGCTCTCCCGCAATGCGGCAGCAGGAAATCGACCAGAAGAGACCATGGCGCTTACCGCGACCACATCGCTCGGCCGTGCGCCGTCCCAGATTGTCGGCGGCTGGGAGGTGGGGCTCGTTGCCTTGCTTTTGCTGCTCTATCTCGGCGGCGCTCTCGTCAATCCCGCGTTCTTCGGGTCAACAGGAGCGTTTCACTCGCTGCTCCGCGACACCTCGCGGGTTGCCATCATCGCGGTCGGAGTGACCTTCGTTATCGTCAACAAGGACCTCGATCTTTCGGTCGGTTCAACTTACGGCCTAGTCGCCGTCGTCTTTGCCAGGCTGTTCGCGCCGAACTTCCTTGACCTCGGCGTCGTCACGTCGGCGATCCTCTGCCTGCTGCTCGGCACGCTGATCGGGCTGATCAACGGCGTGCTCGTCACCATCCTGAAGGTGCCGGCGTTCATCGCCACGCTGACCGTCCTCTTCATCGGCCGCGGCTTCGTGCTGGCGCTCACTCACGGCCAAGCGATCTACTTCCCTGCCAAGGCGACCGGCTATCCGGGTTTTTTTCACCTCGGCGAGACCAACCTCCTCGGCTTCAACAACCAGATCGTGATCTTCCTCGTTGTCGCCGTGATCGGCGCCTACGTGCTTGCCAAGACGCGCTGGGGCTACGAGACCTTCGCCACCGGCGGCAACGAGCAGGCGGCGTCCTATGCCGGCATCCCGACCAACTGGGTGCGCATCCGAGCCTTCCTGATCTCCTCGCTCTGCGCGGCGCTGGCCGGCTTGATGTCAGCTGCGCAGGACAAGGGCGTGACGCCGCTCTACGGCGTCAGCGGTGAGCTGACCGTCATTGCCGCCGTGATCATCGGCGGCGCCTCGATCCTCGGCGGCCGCGGCCGGGTCGCCGGATCCTGCCTTGGCGCCCTTCTGGTGGTGCTGCTCGACAAGGTGTTGCGCGAGGGCTGGCCGATCACGCGCATCATCAAGATCGGCGACGAGGAGATCACGGTCAACGCCGTTTTCTCGCTGCCGGTCGGCGCGGTGCCGGTGTTCCTCGGGCTGCTGCTCGTCGTCGCTGTGCTCATCGAGCCCTATCTCATCCGCCGCCAGGTGGCAGGGCGCCTCTGGGCCTGGCTCCGCGGCCGGCCGCCGCCACCGGCCTACGAGATCGGCGGCATCGCGATCGAGGGGGTGCAGACCAAGGGCGCGATGGCGACCGACATGGCGTTGTCGGCCACCGGGTTCGGCAAGTTCCTCGCCCGGCGCGACGCGCTCGCCATCATCCTGACCGCGCTCCTGTGGCTGACCGGCCTCGCGCTCCGGCCGGACTACTGGTGGAACCTGTCCAACAGCTTCGCTATCTTGCTCAACTACACCGAGCTTGCGCTGATCACCATCGGGCTCACCTACGTCATCGCCGCCGGCGATATCGACCTCTCCGTCGGGGCGGTGCTTGCCCTCGCCGGCAGCACAGCCGCCTATTTCCTCAAGGTCCTCGGCGCCGACCCCGTGACCGCCGTGGCGATGGGCCTACTGGCGGGCATGTGCGCCGGCCTCGTCAACGCGATCGTCACCGTCGGCTTCAAGCTGCCGGCCTTCATCGCCACGCTCGGCATGTTCTACATCGCCCGCGGCCTCGCCGCCTGGTTCGTCGCCGGGCAGCAGCTCACCGGTTGGCCCGAGGGCTACAACCTGCTTGGCCGCAAGGTGAACGACATCCTGCTGCACTACCGCATCTCGCTGCCGGACGGGCTGCTGCGCTCGATCGCCGAGGTGGTGAGCGTCCAGACCATCTGGATGCTGTTGGTCGCCCTCATTGCCGGCGTCGTGCTCGCCTACATGCCGTTCGGGCAGAAGGTCTATGCGACCGGCGGCAACATTCGCGCCGCCGCTTATGCCGGGATCAACACCAACCGGGTGCGGTTCTTCGCGCTCATGCTGGCGGCGCTCTGCGCGACAATGGCCGGGATCATCAACGTCGCCTACTTCCGCAGCTTCAACCCGGTAGCCGGCCAGTTCCGCGAGCTCGACGCCATCGCTTCGGTGATCATCGGCGGCGGTTCGATCTTCGGCGGCTACGGCACCGTGATCGGGGCGCTCGCCGGGGCGGCGGTGATCACCCTGATCCGGGCGCTGCTGCAGCTCAACGTCCAGGGCTTTACCATGCCGCAGCACTGGATCAACGTCTTCATCGGTGGCATCCTGATCGTGGCGGTGCTGATCGACATCTGGGTGCGCCAGGCCAACATCTTCGGCCGCATGCGGGCGCGCCTCGCGCGGCGCACAAGAACGGCGGAAACGACCCATGCGTGACGCGACCAGGCCCGCACCGATCGTAGAAATGCGGGGCATCGAAAAAGCCTTCGGTGCGGTGCAGGCGCTCCGCAACGTCGACCTCGTGCTCTATCCCGGCGAGATCCTGGGCCTGGTCGGCGACAACTCGGCCGGCAAGTCGACGCTGATGAAGATCCTGACCGGCGCCTACCAGCGCGACGCGGGCGGCGAGATCTTCGTCGCCGGGCAGCCGGTGCACTTCAAGAGCCCGCACGAAAGCCGCGACGCCGGCATCGAGATGATCTACCAGGATTTCGCTCTTTGCGGGAATATGGATGTCGGTCAGAATATCTTTCTTGGCCGTTGGCCGCGCAGGGGCCTTTTCGTCAATCGGCGGAAAATGTACGCGGAAGCCGACAGTGTGCTGAAGCGGCTCAAGGTCGACGTGAACTCCGTCTATCAAAAGGTCGAGAGCCTTTCGGGCGGCCGCCAGCAATCGGTGGCGATTGCCCGCGCTATCTCCTTTCAGCCGCGCGTGGTGATACTCGACGAACCGACCGCCAATCTATCGGTGATGGCGACCGAGCGGCTGCTCGAAACCATGCTGGAACTGAAAAAGCAGGGCGTTGCCCAGATCATCATCTCCCACCGCCTCGTTGACATCTTCGCTGTGGGCGACCGCGTGATGGTGCTTAAGCGCGGCGAGAACGTCGGTGATCGCTACATCAAAAACACCGACGAGCATGAGGTCCTGGAGATCATCGTCTCCGGCACGCGAGAGCACGCACTTACGGCCGATGAGGCAATGCTTTGACCGATCAGGATCACTTTTCTCCTGGCGTCGCAGAAATGCGGCTAAGCGCGGTGGAGAGCGGGTGTCGCGAAACCTGTCTCACGCCATGCTGACCAAGCTGCGAGATCATCCATCCGCTAGACCGTGCGCTCCTTCGAAGCGGTGGAGAGTGGGCCTCGCGCTCGCAAGGCGATGCGATCACAAGCGCTCGTAGGTGACGCGCCAGCCTTCCTCGGGATCGACCGGGGTGATCACCAGATGATCTCCGGCGACCTCGAACACCCGCTGCAATTCCTGTCCGATGAGATTACGCACCAGCGACGACTCAACAGTGATGGTGAAGGTGCTTTTCTCCTCATCGATCGCGACCGGACCATAATAGGCTTCATAGCCGTTGGCGGTGTAGGTAGTCGGCTTTGCAGCCGGGTCCTGGTCCATTGCCTGAACCGAAAGCGTGCCGCTTTGCGAGAAGATGACTTGGCCGGAGTAAGGCACGTCGGTCTTCTTGCCCTGCGAATCGGTGATCTGTAGCGACGTCATGCGCCACCGCGAGGCGAAGGGCTCACGCGGCCCGTTCGGCCGTACGGGTATCCTCGAAGGTGTTGAGGTTCGTCGAAGTGAAGCCGGGGCAGGCAGCGTTGGCGCCAGGGTCCTCGAATTCGATGGCGAAGGCGAGCGTCGGCGCATCGAGGGCAGTCTTCGAGGGGCTGTAAATAGGGCCGAACAACGCGCGCTGTGGACTGGACGGGTCGACGCTGACGATGCGTGCCGCTGGCGTTTCACCAAACAGCCGCAGCATCGCCTGCGTGACGGCGACGACGCCGAACACGTTGGTCTCGAACACTGCGCGTCCCTCGTCGAGGGACGCCGCATGCGAGATGCCCTGCTTTCCCGCATCGGAAGTGCCTGCATTGTTCACCAAGACGTCGAGGCGACCGAACTCGTTACGGATGCGCTTTGCCGCGGCGGCAATCGAGGCCTGGTTCGTGACATCGAGTTGGACGGCCCGGGCATCCGCGCCGATGCTCTTTGCAGCCGTCTCCGCATGCTCGAGCTTGCGCGACCCTACGAGCACGGTGAGGCCGTGCGTCGCCAGATCCCTGGCGATTTGGAGGCCGATTCCCTTGTTGGCCGCAGTGACCAGGGCAATAGGTTTGACCCGCATGGTGATCTCCTCTTTTTGCATTGACGTGTAGGCAACGGCGCCATGCTGTGCTAATTTTCCCAATCGGAACTGCATTCCGTTTTATACGGAACATCGTTCCGTTTATCAAGTGGAAAAATCATGGACGACAAATCGGAGGAGCGGGGTGGTGGCTTGGAGCCCGTAAACTCGACGGATCGGCGCGTGCGTGCGGACGCGCAACGCAACTCCAAGGCGCTGCTCGAAGCAGCAATGGCAGTGTTTGCGGCTTCGGGGGTCGATGCTCCGGTGCGAGAGATCGCCGATAAGGCCGGCGTCGGCGTGGGTACGCTCTATCGGCATTTTCCGCAGCGTTCGGACCTGATCGTGGCGGTCTTCCGTAACGAAGTGGATGCATGCGCAAATGCTGCATCTGCCATTGCCGCCGAATATGAACCCGGCGAAGCGCTCGCCCGATGGATGCAGCGTTACGTGGACTTTATCGCTGCCAAGCGTGGACTCGCCGCGGCCTTCTCCTCCGGCGATCCGGCATATGAGTCCTTGCCGCTGTATTTTCTTGAGAAACTTCGGCCCGCGCTGCAGACCTTGCTGGATGCCGCGACCGAAGCGGGCGACGTTCGCTCGGACGTTGATGCGAAAGAACTATTGTTCGCGATTGCCAGGCTCTGCTCACCAGACCGCTATGGCGGAGGCCCCGACCAGGCACGACGGATGGTTGGCTTGCTGGTGGATGGGCTTCGCTATGGCGCCCCTTCGGTTGGCTGATTGGACTTGCCAGGACAGGCCACCGAGTGATCGGTGACTAAACAAAAACCCGCCTCGGCAACCGGGCGGGGTCGGTGGCGCAATTAGAACATTGCCAACAATAGCATAATTGCTGTCACTCACTTCTACTCAGGCGGCTTCGCCGCGGTTCCTCGCCCGCTTGTGCTTCCCGCGCGGGCCGCTGATTTCCCATCTTTTGTGGAACCACATCCACTGGCCGGGATCCTCGCGCACCCAGCGCTCGACCACGTCGTTGAGCAGCTGGGTGGTGCCATGGACGTCGACACTGCCGCCGGCGGTGCGCGGCAAGATCAGTTTGTCCTCGATCTCGAGCCGGAAGCGGTTGCCCGGCAGGCGCACGCAGCGCGCCGGATAGACATCGCAGTCATAGTGCCGCGCCAGGGTGCCCAGAACCCGGTTGCTCTCGCATGGGCGGCCGAAAAAAGTCGTTTCGAGCCCGCTCGAGAATTTCTGGTCCACGAGCACGCCGATATTGCCGCCCTTCTCCAGGATGGCCGCCAGCGCGAATGAGGCGCCGGTCGCGGAGGGCAGGAGCGAGCCCATGGTCGAGCGGCGCGTCGAGAGGATGTAGTCGGCAAGGTAAGGGTTGTTGGGCGGGCGAAACAGCGCCGTGATGTTCATGCCGAAAGTCGCTGCCGCCACCGGAAGCAGCTCGAAATTGCCGAGATGCCCGGTGAAGATGATATGCGGTTTTTGCTCGCCGGCGATTTGCACGAAGTGCTCGACCCCCTTGACCTCGATGCGGCCCGGTTTCGTCGCGGCGGGATCGTAGTCGAACAGGGCATCGAGAAAGATGTATTCCGCGGCAAGGCGAGCCATGTTGCCCCACATGTCGGAGGCGATGGCCTGGATCTCCTTGTCGCTCTCTTCCGGATAAGCCTTGCGCAGATTGGCGATGGCGACGTTGTGGCGCCCCACCCACGGACCAATGCGGCGGGCGGCGCGGTCGGCGAAATTGAGCGCGCTGTCGACCGGCAGCAGACGCAGCAGCCAAATCATCGTCATCGCGAGGCGCGCCAGCAGCCAGTAGTTGAACTGACGCAGCCGCCTGCCGTAGCGGAACGCCAGGTCCCGGCGGAGCTTCTTGAAGGCGTTGCCGACCATTCCTAGACCATGGTTTTTTCAGACAGCATCATGGTCTAGCCGACGCGCAGGATGATCTTGCCGAACACGTCGCGGCCTTCCATGCGCTTCAGCGCGGTCTCGATGCCGTCGAGGCCGACTTCGGTGTCGATAACCGGAGAAACCAGCCCCGCCGCCATTTTCTGCATGGCGTCGGCCATGTTTTGCATGCGACAGCCGAACGAGCCGAGCAGCTTCAGCTGCTGCTGGAACAATTGCATCAGGTTGATCTGCGTCGACACGCCCGAGGTCGAGCCGCAGGTCACCAGGCGGCCGCCGCGTTTCAGGCACAGCATCGAGGCGGCAAAGGTGTCGGCGCCGACATGCTCGAAGACGACATCGACGCCCTTCTTCTTCGTCAGCTTGCGCACGACGCCTTCGAAACGGTCGTCGCGATAGTTGATGACGTGATCGGCGCCAAGCGCCTTCGCCTTGTCGATCTTGTCGTTCGAGCCGACCGTGGTGATCACGGTGCAGCCCATTTTCTTCGCCAGCTGGATCGCGGCGGAGCCGATGCCCGAGCCGCCGGCATGGATCAGGATGGTTTCGCCGGGCTGCAGCCTGGCGTTGTCGAACAGCATGTGCTCGACCGTGCCGAAGGTGACGGGCGCGACCGCGGCGCCGACGTCGGTCACGCCGGGCGGGGCAGGGACCAGCAGGCGCGCCGGCAGGTTTATCTTCTCTTGCGCAAAGCCGTCGAGATGGAAGCCGTGCACGCCCGAAACATGCTCGCAGAGATTGTCGCGGCCTTCGCGGCAGGCGCGGCAAAGCCCGCAGGTGCGCGCGCCGTAGATCGATACAAGCTGCCCGGGGACAAGCATGGAGACGCCGGGGCCGACCGCCTCGACCTCGCCCGAGGCTTCGGCGCCGACGACCAGCGGCAGCTTGCGCTTGGCGAAGGCCATGCCGCGCCAGCCCCAGACGTCGATATGGTTGAGCGCCACGGCCTTGATGCGCAGCGTCACTTCGCCCAGCGCAGGCTGCGGCGGAAGCGGCAGGTCCACCGTTTCAAGGCGGCGGTCCTCGATAAGTTGCAATGCGCGCATTGGGCCTGTCGGTTCAGTTGGCGAAGAACGGTCGCTTAGACTGGTTCCCGCGCCATGACAAGGCAGGTGTTCTGGCCGCCGAAGCCGAAGGAGTTCGACAGCACCGTGCCGACCTCGGCGTTGCGCTTCTGGTTCGGCACCACGTCGAGCACGATCGCCGGATCGGGATTGTCGTAATTGATGGTCGGCGGGATAACGCTTTCACGCATGGTCATCAGCGAAAACGCCGCCTCGACGGCGCCGGCGGCCGACAGCGTGTGGCCGATCATCGACTTGTTCGACGAGATCGGCATCGAGCCGATCCGTTCGCCGAACACGGTCGACAGCGACAAATGCTCCATCTTGTCGTTTTCCGGCGTCGAGGTGCCGTGGGCGTTGACATAATCGATCTCGTCCTCGCCCAGGCCGGCATCGGCGAGCGCGGCGCGAACCGCGGCGATCGCCGGCGAGCCGTCCGGCTTCGAGCGGGTGCGGTGGAAGTCGTCGGCCTTCTCGCCGCAGCCGCGCAGGATGCCGAGAATGGTCGCGCCGCGCGCGAGTGCTGCCTCCAGCGACTCCAATACCAGCGCGCCAGAACCCTCAGCGAGGACAAACCCGTCGCGATCCCTGGAAAACGGCTTTGACGCCTTTTCGGGGATGTCGTTGTGGGTGGAGAGCGCCGAAAGCAGCGAGAAACGGATCAGCGCCTCGGCGGTCGCCGAGCCGTCGGCGCCGATCGACAGCGCCCGGTCGCATTCGCCCCGGCGGATCGCCTCGACGCCGAGCTGGATCGAGGTGGCGCCCGAGGCGCAGGCCGTCGACAGCGTGATCGGCAGGCCGCGCGTGCCAAAACGGTCGGCGAGCCGGTCGGCGATCGAACCGAACTGCGTGGTTTCGAAAACTTCGAGCCCCTTCAAGCCGCGCGCCACCCGAAGCAGCCGTTCGGCGCCGATGTCATGCTTGTCGGAATTGTAGAGCGAAAAGCGCTCGCTCCAGTCTAGCTCGACCGGCGGCGAGGCGAGGAAAAGCGGCCCGCCGAAATCGCCTGAATCGAGGCCGGCTTCGGTCACGGCTTCCTGCGCGGCGATCTCGGCCAGGTCGTAGGTAAGAAGGGAAGCGCCCCTGGAGCTCGACGGCAGGAAGTCGACCGTGCCGGAGATGCGGGTGTTCAAATGGTCGACCGGAAAGCGGGTGATCGGATGGATGCCCGACTTGCCCGCGGTGAGCGCTGCCCAATTTTCGGCCTTGCCGACGCCCAGCGACGTCACCACGCCGATACCGGTGACGGCGACGATCGGCCTGCCCATATGGTCGTTCAGATTGGCCATGTTGTTGTCCCGAAACCCTCGACCTCTAGGCGGCGTTGACCAACGCCAAGCCCTCGAATTGGTGATAGCCGATCGCCGTTGCAAGCACAGTCCTGGGAACGCCGTTGAACGGCTTCTCGCTGGCGGCGTCAAAAGGCGGGTAGGCGGCCTTGCGCTCGACAGCCAGTGCCGCCAGCGCCACGGCGAAGGGAAACTGCGCTTCCTTCATGTGGCCGGTCAGCGTCGAAAAACCGCGTGCGGCAATCGCCGGATTGGCGTCGAGCGCCGATTTCTCGGCAGCAGTCGCGGCATGGGCACCCGAAGCGCCTGAAATCGTCAGCAGCTCGCCGTTCGGCAATGCCGCCTGGCTGAGCAGCGCAGCAATCTCGGCATCGAGCTCGCCCTGCCGGCGTATGGCGCGTCCGGATATGACCGGGCCGAGTTCGGCATAGATCTTTCGCCCGCGGCTGATCGCGTGCTCGCGCTGTTCCAGGACGAGAAACGCACCGCCCGATCCAGTCACCACGCCGCCGCCGTCCAGGCCCTGTCTCTGCCAGACCGGTCTCCAGGGGCCGCGATGCAGGTAGCCGGCCAGCTCATAGCCAAGCAGCATGTCGGAATGTTCAGTCTGGAATGCGCCGCCGACCAGGATATGCGTCGATTGGCCGGAGCGGATGCGCGCGGCGGCTGTCTCGACAGCGGCGACGCCGGCACCTTCCTCGCCCATGAAGGTGCGCGACGAGCCGGTCACCTTGTGGACGATTGAGATGTTGCCGGCGAGCAGGTTGGAAAGCTGCGCCAGAAACAGCGTCGGCCGCAATTCGGTGGTCAGTTTCTCGTTGAGCAGCACGTCGCGGTCGTTGCGGCTTTCGGACGCTGCGAGAATGTCGGCGTCGACCGCCTCGTCGCGCTCGCCGCCGCCGGCAGCCACCACCATGTCCATCGTCGTGCAGAGATCGTCATTGCCCTTGATGCCGGCGTCGTCCAGCGCCATGCCGGCGGCGTAGGTGCCGAGCCTTTGCCAGGTTTCCATCTGCCGCTGGTCGCCGCGCTTAGCGATCTGCAGGTTCCAGTCGATCTCCGGCAGCGGGTGGACGGTGTAGGGCGAGAAGCGGGCGGCTTCGAGCACCGGCTCCAGGCCGGGCTGGACGAGCTTGCGCCAATGCGCATCCGGGCCTTCTCCCAGCGAAGAGACAAGGCCGATGCCTGATATGACGACGTCGTGGGGGCTCATGGGCGAGGGTTCATGGGGCGGCTGTTGTGGGTCAGGCTAGAAGACAAGCCATTTCAGGCGTTCTTTGCCATGACCAGGGCGTCGATCTTGGCGCACAGGTTCTTCATGACGAAGTAATCGTCGGTCGAGGCCTTGCCGTCATTGACCTCCTGCGTCCACTTTTCCAGCGGCACCTTGATGCCGAATTCCTTGTCGATGGCAAAGACGATGTCGAGGAAGTCGAGGCTGTCGATGCCGAGATCGTCGATGGTGTGGCTTTCGGGGGTGATCGTGTCGATATCGATCTCACTTGTGTCGGCAATGATCTTGGCGACTTTGTCGAACGTGGTGGACAAGGGCTTTTCCTTCGGTTGCGGGCGGAATCTGTCCGCTGGTGTTTGCGCGCTGTCTAATCGGTTTTTCCGGGCAGGAAAAGGCCTGAACGCCGGGCGCAGATGGGATTCCCACTCCGTAAACGCAAGAAGAGCCGTTGGCGACCCTCCCGGCGATATGCCGCAACCACCCCATCTCTGTTCATTGCATGTACCAATGTACTATGGTAGAGAAAATCCATGACCATCGAACGCGTGCAGACCGGGGTGCGCCTGGAAAAACGATTGGTGAAGGTGCTCAAGGCCTTGGCCGAGCATCGCGACATGAGCCTGGGTGAGCTCATCGAGGGCATCGTGCTGCATGCCTTTGAAGGCCAGACGCCGTTTTCCGCGGCGACCCTGGAAACAATCGGCCAATTGAAGCGCATCTACGGAATGGAGCTTGGCGCAGCGGACAGCCACCGTCTGGTGGAAATCACCGGGGAGGGGGATGACCGACCATCTTGAGCGCAGCCACAGCATCGTGCTTTCGGGGCCGATCGACCGCGTCTTTCCGCTGTTCACGCCGACTGGGGAGACCCTGTGGGTGGACGGCTGGGATCCGGAGTTTCTGCATCCACAAGACGGGGAGACGCGCCAGGGCATGGTCTTCAGGACCGCTCACGGTGATGAGACCACGCTCTGGGCCTGCACGGACTGGGACCCCGTGGCGCATCGCATCCGCTATGTCCGGGTGACGCCGGGTTCGCGTTTCGGATTTGTCGAGGTGGCCTGCCGCCCGACCGCTGACGGAGGCACGGAGGCGTCGATTGCCTACACGTTCACTGCCTTGAGTACGGCAGGAAGATCGCATCTGTCCGAACTGACGGAGGACGCGTTCGCGCAGATGATCGAGGGATGGAAACTCCGTATCGAAGCGTGGCTGCGAGTGTGAAAAATCTAACGCCAGGTACCTTAAACTACCTGCCGCTAAGGGTGGGACTTTACCCTTCGCTTCGTCTCCCGGAACAGCGCCGCGCCAGAAGCTGTCCTTGCCAAGCTGATCGAGAAATGTCGCCTCTGGGCCGATTCCGGTCAGGCAGCTTTCAAGAACCGCCCTGCTAAGCAGACGTTTAGGTCGGCTGGCGTGATGTCCGGGTCTGACCCCAAGCCGACCTTCATCAACCCATTTTGCTGCCCGATAGCCGACATTCGCGGCAACCAGCGCTGATGACCCGATGCTGCCGTTCCACGGAACCGCGTTGGAGGTCCGCATTGGAGTGGAAGGCGGACATTTCACCTCATCGAGCCGGGTTACGCGATTCCGACGATCCTCGTTACTGCCTACCCCGACGACGTTGACCACGCCCGCGCCCAAGCTCGCCGTTCATCTCGATCGCGGACAGCTTCGGATCACGTATGGCACCGCGGCCCTGGCTGCGGTCCGCCTCTTTGAGGTGCCGCTCGGCCTCGACGTCATTGTTCGCCTTGAGCGCCAGGTAGGAACTGCGCTCGTGACGCGCATGCGATTGATGATCACGTCGAGAGGGACCGGCTGACGCTCTCGCATCGCCTTGTTGGGCACGCCGTCTGCCCTCACGCGATTTTCGGCTAGCCAAGTCGATGCCGGCGTTCTTCGCCTCGCCCCGCAGGAACGGGAGGCTGACTTCGATGACGTCGTCGGGGCGCTCGGGCACGGGACATCATACAGCAGCCCACCGGCAATGTCGTCGATATGGCTCATGCTGTCCCGCGCGATCACGGCCTTGTGGGCAACCTCGCCGATCACCTTCATCGCCGACGGCCAGTTGAGCACACGGCGCGCCTCGCGCGAGTTCGACTCGCGCACCCTATGGCTCCGCTGCGCCGAATGTATTAGAGTGGTCTCATACACGTCCATCCGCGGGCGAACGGCGCCCGGAGGGTTAGACGATGACGATCTCGAGGCGATTGTTGCTGCCGAGGGCCTTCCCGATGCGGGTCAGGCGTTTCCGAACCGGCTGGCTTCGGATTTTCAGTCGGGCTCTCGTCGTTACTTTCATTTCCTGGTTAGCCGCCGGTGCGGTGACTGCCGGGCCGCTTCACGACGCTGCGCGCGAGGGCGATGCCGCCAAAGTCGGCGAGCTCCTTGCACAAGGCGAGGATGTGAACAGTCGCGACGAAAGCCGCGAGACTGCACTGATCGACGCCGCGCTTGCCGGCAAGGTGGAGGTAGCGACGGTGCTGATCGAGGCCAAGGCCGACGTCGACGCCCGCAACGACCGCGGCTTCTCCGCGCTTCATGCGGCGGCGTATTCAGGAAGCCTGGAGATAGCGGAACTGCTGCTCGACCACGGGGCCGCGGTTGATTCGTTGAGCACGCACAAGATCACCCCGCTGCACGTAGCGGCCGAAGAGAACCAGGTGGCCGTCGCCGACCTGTTGATCGCGCGTGGTGCACAGGTCGAGGCAATCCAGGAGTACGGGTTTACACCTCTCAGCCGGGCGACGTTCTTTCAGAGTGCGCAGGTGATGGTTCTGCTCAAGCAGCGCGGGGCGAAATGCCAACCCAAGGAAAAATTGGGGGCGGCGCTCAAGGATTGCATGGCCGCGGGAAACTGACCTCACGAGGTTACTGGAGAGAAACATGACACAAAATCATTCCAGAGCGTTTGACAGTTTGCTTTGCGCAGGAGTGGCAGCCGCGTCCCTCCTGCTCCTTGGCACTGGCGCATCCTACGCCGTCGATGGAGTGAACACTGGATACTTCGGCAACGTCGCCATACTGGGCTACGATCCGGTGGCGTATTTCACCGACGGTCGTGCGACCATGGGTTCGCCCGAGATCTCGAAGAAGTGGCTCGGGGCGACGTGGTATTTCGCCAGCGTCGAACATCGCGATGCCTTCGCTTCCGAGCCGGTGCGCTATGCCCCTCAGTTTGGCGGCTTCTGCACGCTGAATGCGGCATTCAAGGGGGCATCCGCGAACATTGACCCGGAAGCCTGGCGCATTGTGAACGGCAAGCTCTTCCTTTTCTCTGGGAAGGAGGGCCTGGAGGAAGACTTCGATGCCGACCCCGCTGCTGTCCTTGCGAAGGCCGACGCCGAATGGCCTGCGGTCGAAGCGAAGGAATTCGAGGCGAGAGCGGCCGGCAACTGACTCGGCTCAGGCGCGATGTCGCGGTCGCTCGAGTCGAACCGAGCGTATCACTGAGACACCGAGAAATACCATACCGTGACGGAGTCCGGCCAGACATACTCGTCCTGCGTTTCGCGGTTCCCCTGGGGATTGCGATAGAGCGGGCCGCAGAACTTGCGGCCGAGCAACGTCGCTACGGATTGCGTGCAGAAGAGGTCGCCCTCCAGCGTGGACGTACCGGTGATGATGCTGCCCTGCGAACTCAGGGCGAAATCTCCGTTTGCGCTCAGCTCCATGACGAACGGTGCGCCATTGTTTTGACGTCCGGTCCAGGTTCGATCGCCCGTCAAGGCTCGCACGGCCTCGGCGTCCAGGCGGTCCTCCTCCTGCGCACGAAAATCGAAGGCGCGCTCCGGAAACCCGGCTAAGCGAAGAGCATCCAGCCGATGATCGAGATCCTGCTGCCGCCGGTGGTGGGCGTATACGACGCGAAAGCCGGCGAGACTCTGCGCGGGAATCTTCTTCAGGATTGCTGCAACCGCATCGCGCGCCTCGGCCATTCGGCCCAGGCGCGCATTTGCCATGGCGAGCGCCTCCAGGCCGAGGTCGCTGCGCTCTTCCGGCTGGACCTGGCTCAGCGCCTGCAGGGCCTTTTCGTATTGATGGTTCATATAGAGCACGAAGCCGTAATAGTCGTAGATCTGCGCCCGTGGCTTGGGATCGAGCTGCAGCACCCGTTCCATAGCCGCCAGTGCCTCCGGGTTCTGCCCGGCATACGTCAGCACGATCGCCAGGTTGAGCTCTGCCTCCGCGCCGTTCGGGTCGAGCGCGACGGCTTTGCGGACGGACGCGAGCGCCTCGTCGATCTCGCCGTCAAGCATCTGCAGGATGCCTAGCACGGCATAGGCTCGCGAGGACTGGGGATTGAGCTCCAGCGCTCGCCCTGCCGCTTGATAGGCGCGCTGCCGTGCGACGGCACTCAGCATCAGGCGCTGGAAATCGAAGCCGAGCACGTCCACGGTGGCCCGGGCATATCCCGAATAGGCGTCCGCGAACGCCGGATCGAGCTGGATGGCCTTTTGATACAGGGACAGAGCCTCACCGAGAGACGTGAAGTCGACCACGTACGCTTTCTGCTCGGCGCGGGTGTAGAAGTCGTACGCCTCCAGATTTCGCGTCGGCAGGCGAGCAATCTGCGCCTTCTCGCCTTCCGTCAGGCGCACCGACAGAGCCTCGACGATGCGCCCGATCACTTCGTCCTGCAGCACGAAAATCTTGGAGTAGTCGCGGTCGAAGCGCTCGGCCCAGATGTTGCTTCCGGTTTTGGCGTCGATGAGCTGGACGTTGATGCGGACCGAATTTCCGTCCCGGCGAACGCTGCCCTCGACCACGTAATGGACATTCAACTGCTTCGCGATCTCGTTGATGTCGAGGGATCGATCCCCAAAGGAGAACGAGGAGTTGCGGGCAATGACGAGGAGCCCGGAGATCTTCGAGAGATCGGTGATGAGATCGTCTGTGAGCCCTTCGGCGAAATAGTCCTGGTCCGCCTTCTGGCCGAGATTGGCAAAGGGTAACACAGCAATGGAGGGCTTGCCCTCTGCAGAGATCGTCGAGCTTTGGTCCTGCAGAAGCGCGACCGCCCGCGGCCAGAGAACCACCGCGAGGCCCACCGCCAGCACCAGGAAAAGCGCTGCAGCGCCGATCAACGGCCGCCGAGAGCGCAACTTCCTGGCACTAGGGGCTTGCTCCAACAGCACGCGATAGGCGCGCACCGGCTCGGCAATGTTTTTCAGGCGCTGTTCGCCCAGCGACTTGAAGGTCAGGCCGAGCTTGTTGCGGGCTTGATCATAGGCTGTTCCGGATATGACGACACCGCCGGGATCGCTCAGTCCTTCCAGGCGGGCCGCGATATTGACGCCGTCGCCGTAAAAATCATCCTTGTCGATGATCACGTCACCCAGGTTGATTCCGATGCGGAACACGATCCGGGCGTTCTCCGGCACGTTGAAGTTCTGCTGCGCGGCGACGCGCTGGATTTCGACGGCACAGGCCACTGCATCGACCACACTGGCGAACTCGACCAACGCGCCGTCGCCCATGAGCTTGACGACGCGGCCATGATATCCTTCGATCAACGGCTCTATGTATTCGCGGCGAAGCGCCTTGAGTCGGGTGAGCGTGCCTGTCTCGTCCAGCCCCATCAGCCGGCTGTACCCCACCACATCGGCGGCGAGGATGGCGACCAGCTTGCGTTCCAGATGTTGGTCCTGTTCCACTGCGCATGACTATAGGGAAAGCCCCATGGTAAGACCATATGCGCGGCCAAGGAGCCCGAACGTCGAATGCTGCACGTCGAGCACTAAGCTAAGTCTTTGAAAACGCTCAACGCGGGAAACCTTTGTGCTAAATCGTGCAGCACACAGGTTTTGGTGCAGCATTGCAGGGATCGCGAACGCGGATCCGGTACCGCCGATCTCGAGCAGGCCGCCGCGCGGACCGAAGGGGAGACGCGACGCCGTGTAGCTTCGCAAACACGCGACCCCAGGCATGGCGCAGGCGCAGGTTGTCTGGATTGCGACGCTGGCCCACCAATTTGCTGGCATTATCGCGGGACGCGCACCCGCACCGCGCCGCATGCAGCAATGTGAAGAGGATTGCGCAATCGGCAGCGTCGCGCGGCTTCGACTGCCTTCTGCGGCATTGCTTTGTCACCGACCAGACCGTCCCAGTAGGCATGCAGCGAGACCGGTTGCAGTGCCAAACGGTGCTCCGTGAAATCCTGCCGCGGCCGACCCGGCACTAGCTCGGGCTGCGAGCCGGGGCCACGCTTACGGGTTCAGGGCGTCATTGCGCGGTCCGAAGGCAGAATGTGTCAGGAACCGGACCTTTCTGACGGCGTCCGCAAAGGTCACGAAATGGCGCGATCAAGGCGATGCGCGCTTCAGCCGCTCAGCATGTCCAGGGCGGCATTAAAGGACCGGGTCGGTTGGGAGCAGAAGTTCGGCGCATAGCATCAAATGACGGCTTTGCGGCCGTTCCTGCCGTAGATGAATTCCTGCTTTCGCCATCAGCGAGAAGCGATAAGGTTCACTTCAGCGTCAAAAAACCGTAAGCTTGGCCATGTCTCGGTGGCTTTCGCTTCCCGAATACGCCTCGAGTATTTCGTCGACGCGCGTGCGTATCGCGATGTCCGATTGCGCTAAAGAGAAGGATCCGAAGGCCGGCGGCTCCTGATCCGGCTGAAGATGGGGGAGGCGCGCATGAAAGCGCAGGCAGTCCTTACGGTCGTGTTCACTTCGATCTTTGCAGTAGCACCCCCACAAGCCGACGGTCCGAAGCTCGCCGAAGGGTTCTCGCTGCACGTTGGTGCGAAACGACACTTTCCCGGCAATAAAGACATGGTCGCCCACAAGAGATTGCCACAGAGGAGCTGATGGCTATGGAAATGCAGGTGAAGGCACTTGGAAGCCCCAACATCCTGCCGCGCGTCCATCGCAGGATACTGGAATTCCTCAACTCGGCTGGCAGACCCGGCGATCTCATGGAGGCCACTCAAACGGCGTCGCACAACCACAGTCGACACCGCACAGCGCAGCCGATATTCGACGAGCGCCTCGCAAGGACGGTCTTCGATCACAGGGAATCGCTGGGTGCCTATGGCTTCCATGATCTTCGCCAGCTTCTTGAGATCGACGGCCTAACGTCGGCGCACATCCATGCGCTCCATGAGCACTTCGGGCCTGCGGCCTACGGGCAGTGGCGTGTCCTCGATTATAACACGCGGCACCCTGATGGACGTCCCATGGACGTGGCCCACGTTGCCCTTCTGCATACGGGCAAGGTCCTGTTCATCCCGGCCGACTACCAAAACCAGGGCTGGCCCACGCCGATCTGGGATCCAGCCGACGAAACCAGCCCCAGGTTCGAGTACCCGCTCTTGAATCCCGACTATGCCCTCTTCTGCGGCGGTCATTCCTTCCTTTCGGACGGCAGACTCCTGGTCGTCGGCGGAGGCGGTGATCGCAATGTGACCCCCGAAGCGGTGGCAGGATTTAAGTTCGATCCAGTGGCATTGACCTGGACCCGGACGGTGGGGGACATGCATCACGGCTACCGCTGGTATCCCACCGTCGTGACACTCGGCGACTTCCGATCCCTTATTACCTGCGGAGATGGCCAAGGGGACATGGAAGTCTACAACGAGGCGACGGACCGTTTCGACGACATCACCGGCGACTCCCGCGGCTTCCCAAACCTGTACCCCGGCTTCCACCTGCTCCCCAACCACACTGTGTTTTACTCGCGCACGGGCTGGGGAACCGCCGGCGCCATGCCCGCTACTCCTGACAACGAGTCGGGGTTCTTCTCGTTCGCACCGCCTGTTGCAGGCTCGTCGTCGGGCACATGGACGAATATCACGCCAGCCGCGACAAACCGCGTAAAGGGCATGTCCGTGACGCTCTTGCAGGCGATGTCGACGAACATCCGGGTTCTCGTCGTCGGCGGCGCCAGCAGCACGGACAACGACACGTACGAAACCATCGACGTTTCCAACCTCTCCCCTTCGTCCACATGGAACATGCCTAAGCCGATGCCGGACAAGCAATCCAGGCGGCAGTGCAACGCGGTGCTTCTCCCCGACGGCACCGTGTTCGTCAGCGGCGGGATTGATACGCTATTCTCGCCGTGTGCCCTTTACCTCCCGGATCGGGACGACTGGCTCCCAATGGAGAGGATGCTCTACATCCGCACCTACCATTCGGTGTCGCTCCTGCTCCCGAGCGGCAAGGTGATGGTCGCCGGCGGCGACGGCACACCGCAAATCGAGATCTTCAGTCCGCCATACCTGTTTCATGGCCCGAGGCCGGTCATCTCGTCCGCCCCTCAAACCGTCCGCCATGGGGAGAACTTCCACATCGATACGCGGGAGGCTGACGCCATTGCAAAGGTCGTGCTGGTGAGACCCATGGCCGTCACGCACCAGACCGACACGGAACAGCGGGTTATTGAGTTGTCGTTTTCCCGCGTTCCCGACCACGGAGGCAGGCTCCAGGTAGTGGCACCGGACGGAGCCTTCCCCCACTCTCTCGCGCCACAGGGGTATTATATGCTGTTCATCCTGAACCGCGATGGCGTCCCGTCCGAGGCTAGCTGGATCGCGCTGGCGTCTCCTCGTCGATTCACCGTTCTGGACCGCACCCCCATCGCGTCGCACAAGCGCAATGATGACCACATGGAGCTGTGGGTGGTGGACGCGTTCGGCACGGTCCGCGGCAACTGGTGGAACGGCACCTGGCACGCGTGGTACGCCCTGCCCAACCCCGGGGTCCGGTTCCCGCCTCGCGGTCATCTTGCAGTGCTGGGACGGCACGAGGACCACATGGAGGTATTTGGTATCTCCGATGACGGCGTGCTCCGGCACATCTGGTGGGACGGCACCAACTGGCAGCAGTGGGGCACGCTCGGGGCACCCGCCCCTGGCCTGCCCCCGGGAGCCCCGCTCGCCGTCCGCTCCCGCTTCAGGGATCACATGGAGGTCTGGGTCGTCGCGGCGGATGGCCAGGTCCACGGGATCTGGTGGGATGGTACCAACTGGCAAGGCTGGTACGCGCTGCCTGGGGCGATCTTCCCGGCGGGTGCTCCGTTTGCCGTACACTGCCGTCACGATGATCACATGGAAATCTGGGGCATCGATGGGACCGGGACGCTGCGCGGCAATTGGTGGAACGGGAATTGGAACGGCTGGTACTCGCTGCCCACACCAGCCAACGGTTTCAGCCTGGTGCCTGGTGGGCATCTCGCGACGCTGGGCCGGTACGAGGACCACATGGAGGTCTGGACCATTGGCACCGACGACCGTCTCCATGGGGTGTGGTGGGATGGCAACTGGCAGCCTTGGTACACTCTCCCGGGCCCGTTCTCGTTCCCGCCCGGCGCTCCGCTGGAAGTCCTGTCCCGCAACGATGACTACATGGAGATCTGGTGCGTGGGCGACGATGATCGGCTGCACGGTGTGTGGTGGAACGGGTCCTGGGAGCCCTGGTACACGGTCGGTCCAATGCCGATCCCGGAGCGGACGCCGCTTGCGACGCTGTCCCGTAACGACGACCACATGGAGGTCTGGTGCGTGGCTCCCGATGATCCACGGCCGTTCATGAGAACCGTGCATGGGGTCTGGTGGGATGGTTCCTGGAAGCCGTTTTATTGGCTGCGTTGATGGGTGCCACGACAGGTTTAGGCAAGCCTGTCGTGGCCCAATTACCCGCAATTCGTCGGCAACACAGAGTACGCAAACGGACAAGACAGTACCTGAACGGCCCCGCGAACGGCAAAACCGGATCTTCTGCGACTACGGCTGGAATGTCTGGGACCGCGGATTATTTTTGGCTGATCAGTTCGAGCTTGCCCCGCAGCCAGTGCTCCAATGCCTCAATGAGGAGGGGACGGCTCTTCTCCTGGCGAGTGGAGCGGCCGCGAATATCCGCGTCCGCGGCATAGAGGGCCGCGATTCGCTCTAGCGCCTCACTGGCGATCGGAGCCGGGCCGGCCGTGGCACGCGCATCAAGATTCTCCAAGCCTTTGCCCATCGCTGCCCGGTGGTGGCGATGTGGCTTGCCGCCCAAGGCATCGGCCTCAACGATGGTGAGCACCTGCTGCTGGCCGACGATGCGGATGGCCTCCCCACGGCCTCTTTGCGGTTGCTGCGCGATCCCTCTCGGGCGCAATATGGCGGCGCATGCCCTGGAGCTATGCCGCCGCAACTACAGCCACGCTGTTGTTGCGGCTCGGATTCAGCGCCCTGACGCCGATGCGAGGGCTGGACGCAGCTCCGCCAGCCGGTGGTGGACTCCGTCGCCCTAAACAGCAGCGGCGCGGTGGGACGAACGGCGGCAGGGTCATGAAGGCTGGTTGCGCTCGGGTTTCGAAAAATGGCCCGGGAACGTCGGCAATGGGACCGACTTGCGCCCTGGGGTTTTCGAACCCGAAATTCCGGAACGGGTCGACTCGAGCCGTTGCGCGAACGGCAGCTTTTGAGACGGGCCATGAATGTCGCGAAATGGCGCAACAACGATGTCCAAAGGTGGTCGCCGGCAACGTCCGCTATCGGGCAACAGCGAAGATCACCTCAACGGCCGACATCAGGCGCGAAGCCGACATCTCTGATGGGTGTCGCAAACGTCCGCTTTGGGTCGATAGTGTTGAAAAAGTCCGGGTTGCAGCGGTCCTGAAGCACTGATTCAATCTTCGTTGTAAGAGGAGATTGAGTC
>NZ_JBVVPZ010000059.1:3077-34692 GCF_055811415.1 Mesorhizobium sp. WSM4846 | reverse complement strand
CCGGTCCTCCCGGCGAAGGAGAAAACTGTCACCCATGCAATCAGTCCATTCTGTTACCTATCTATCCGGTTCGGACATCAGTCCCTTCTCCCCGTCACTATACGGGGAGAAGGTGCCGGCAGGCGGATGAGGGGCAGCGCCAACTTCGATGATTGGCTTGCATCCAATGCAAGCTATGACTGCCCGAAGCGATTGCCCTGTGTGCTTGCTTCGATCGCCTCCAGGCGGCATAGATCAGGCATGACTGAAACCTGCCGCCCGCGCCGCTCGGTGCTTTACGTCCCGGCCTCGAATGACAAGGCGCTGGCCAAGATCTCGTCGCTGGCCTGCGATGCCGTCATCATCGATCTCGAAGATGCCGTCGCCCCGGCCGATAAGGTTTTTGCGCGCGAAAAACTGGCTGATATTTTCGCTCACCGCGCAAACCTGCGCTGCGAAATGGTCGTGCGCATCAACCCGCTCTCCAGCGAATGGGGCGCCAAGGACTTGCTGGCGGCGGCAAGCTGCGAGCCCGACGCCATCCTGCTGCCCAAGGTCGACACGCCGCGCGACGTCCTGGAAGCCGGCGACGTCCTCGACGACAATTTTTCACCCGACGCGGTGAAGCTGTGGGCGATGATCGAGACGCCCAAGGCGCTGCTCAACATCGGCCCGATTGCCGAGCTTTGCCGCGATCCGGCCTCGCGGCTGGTCTGTTTCGTTGCCGGAACGAACGACCTGGTCAAGGACACCGGCATTCTCGCTACGCCCGACCGGCGCTATCTCACGCCATGGCTGATGCAGATGGTGCTCGCAGCACGCGCCGGTGGCCTCGACCTGCTCGACGGTGTCTTCAACGATTTTCGTGATCTGGACGCTTTTGCGCGCGAATGCACGGAAGCAGCCGCCATGGGGTTCGACGGCAAGTCGCTGATCCACCCGGCCCAGATCGATGCCGCAAACCGCGCCTTTGCACCATCTGCCGAAGCCGTGGCCGAGGCGCGTGCGGTCAAGGAGGCCTTCGCGCTTGCCGAAAATGCCGGCAGGCAAGTCATTGCGCTGAACGGAAAAATGCTCGAGCGGCTGCATCTGGCGCAGGCCGAGAAACTGCTGGCGAAGGCGGCCGCCAGCGCGGCATGATTGGCAACTTATCACAGGAATGAAAAATGAAACTCTACCGCTTTCTGTCCGGCCCGGACGATTCCAGCTTCTGCCACAAGGTGACGGCGGCGCTGAACAAGGGCTGGCACCTGTTCGGCTCGCCAACCTATTCCTACGACAAGCAGACCAAGGTCATGCGCTGCGGCCAGGCCGTGGTGAAGGATGTCGAGGGCCAGGAATACGGCCCTGGCACCAAGCTCAGCGATTGGTGACATCGCATCGAGCATAAACATCTTCCAGATGTCGGCGGGCCAGCACCCCCCTCTGTCCTGCCGGACATCTCCCCCCTCAAGGGGGGAGATCGGATGTCGCATCGGCTTTCGCCAATCTTCAGAGTTGCAGGGTGTGCGGTGCGGGCCAAAGCTGCCAGTCTCCCCCCTTGAGGGGGAGATGTCCGGCAGGACAGAGGGGGGCCGCGAAGGAATGAGACGTCGATCCCTTTACTCGGCCGCCTCTTCGATCCGCTCCATATCATCGTCCGACAGGCCGAAATGGTGGCCGATCTCGTGGATCAGCACATGGGTGACGATATCGCCCAGCGTCTCCTCGTTCTCGGCCCAGTAGTCGAGGATGGCGCGGCGGTAGAGCGTGACGCGGTTCGGCCCCTCGCCGGTCTGCGGATTCCAGCGCTCGGCGATGCCGCGCCCCTCGAACAGGCCGAGCAGGTCGAAAGGCGTTTCCAGCGACAGGTCGTCCATGATTTCGTCGGTCGGGAATTCGGCGATCTGGATGACGATCTCGCCGGTCAGCTTGCGAAACTCCTCCGGCAGATGGGCGTAAGCTTCTAGCGCCAGGAACTCCATTTCCTCCATCGACGGCGAAAGCTCGTCGTGCCAGGTACGGGTTTTGTAGATGCGGGCCATGCTTTGTCCTTCTGATCCCGGCATATAGGCTTTCGCGCCGGACTCGGCAATTGGCCGGGTTGCCGCCTTTCGCTGACAGGAATAAATTCCCCATGACTCCGCTTGACTCTTCGGCCGCCCTCTGGAATCTATTAGAACATAACAGGAACAATTGTGAGTGGAAGCTGACCGTCATGGCGACAAGCGCCGTGGCGCGGGAGACTGTTTTTGCCCTGCGCCGCCAGATCGCGAAGATCGAGGGAACGCTGCCCGAGCGCCTGCAGGCGCCGGCCGCAGCCCCCGTTGATGCGCCCCGGAATCCAACAGCTGATGTCACGCCCAAAAAAATCACGCCCAAAAATCTGACAATCGTCCGCCGCGGCCTCGCCGTGGCGCCGCCCGATGCGTTTCTGCGCACCGGCGCCGAAGATCTCGATACTGCGCTCGGCGGCGGCCTGCCGAAGGCGGCGCTGAGCGAGATCCATGGCGCCGCGACCCGCGATGCCGGGGCCGTCGCCGGCTTCGCCCTGTCGCTCGTCAGCCTGATCCTCAAACAGGGGCCGCGACTGCCGGTCCTGTGGATCGGCACCGCGGAAATCTTCCGCGAGGCCGGCTTCCCCTATGCCACAGGACTTCATCGCCTTTTCGGCATCGAGCCGGAGCAATTGCTGTTTTCCGAGGCGCCAAGGCTCCTCGATGCGCTGTGGACCGCCGAGGAGGCCGCCCGGATGACGGCGCTCGCCGCCGTCATCCTCGAAATCCGCGGCAGTCCGCAGCGGCTGGACCTCACCGCGACGCGGCGGCTGCACGCCCGGGCACAGAGCGCCGGCGGGCCGGTGTTTTTGCTGCGCCAGGCCGGCGAACCCGAGCCGACGGCGGCACCCGTCCGCCTCGTCCTGTCGGCGGCGCCGTCGGCACCACGCCAGACGATCGCCGGGCCGCTCGCCGGCTCGATCGGCCGTTCCGCCTTCACCGTCAGCATCGGCAAGAGCCGCACCGCCTTGCCAGGACAATTCACACTGGAGTGGAACCCCGATGAACGCAGTTTCGAGGAAAGAAGGGCCGGGGAAAGACGGCAAGAACGGGCAGCGAATCCTGTCCCTGTGGTTTCCGCATCTCGCCGCGGAAAGGATCCTGCGCCAGCGTCTGGGGCGGTCCTGGCGTTCGCGGCCGTCGGATCACCTGCCGCTGGTGATCAGCCATCGCCAGGCGAACGCGCAGCGCATCGCCGCCCTCGACGAGCGGGCTGAGGCGCTTCATCTGAAGCGCGGCATGGGCATAGCCGACGCGCGCGCCATGCATCCGTCGATCGACGTCGTGGAAGCCGATCCCGAGGCCGACCGCCGCCTGCTCGAAAGCCTCGCCGACTGGTGCGACCGCTACACCCCGCTGGTGGCGATCGACGCAGCCGATGGCCTGTTCCTCGACGTCACCGGCTGCACCCATCTTTTCGGCGGCGAACGGGCGATGCTGGACGACATCCTGTCGCGCTTTTTCCATCAGGGTTTCGATGTCCGCGCCGGCCTTGCCGCCACACCAGGTGCAGCCTGGGCGGCAGCGCGGTTTTCTGGTGATCGCATCGTCCCCGGTGGCGAGGAGGAGGCGCTTCTCGCACCCTTGCCGCTGACGGCGCTGCGCATCGAGCCTGACATCCGCGCCAGCCTGGAAAGCGTCGGCCTGCGCACGGCGGGCGCCGTCATGGCAGCACCGCGCGCGCCGCTCGCCCGCCGCTTCGGCAGATCGCTGCTTTTGCGTCTCGACCAGGCGCTCGGCCGCCTCGACGAGGCGGTGTCGCCGCGCCTGCCGGTGGCGCCGCTTTCGGTCGAACGCCATCTCGCCGAACCGATCATGCTGACCGACGAAATAGAGCGGCTGGTGAAAATGCTGGCGACGACATTGAAGGCGGACCTCGAGCGCCGCGGCGAGGGCGCAAGAAGGCTGGCGCTGCTGCTTTTCCGCGTCGACGGCGCCGTCAGCCGCATCGCCGTCGGCACCTCGCGGCCGTTGCGCGAGCCGTTGCTGATCCAGAAATTGTTCCACGAGAGGCTTGCCGCGCTCGAACAGGACATCGATGCCGGCTATGGCTTCGATCTCGTGCGCCTCTCGGTGCTGTCGGCCGCGGCCTTCGACATGCAGCAGGCGGATCTGACCGGCGAGACGCGCGACGACGGCGCCGACATCGCGCTTTTCGCCGACCGCATCCGCGCCCGGCTCGGCGACAGCGCGGTTTTGAAACCGGTCGCCGTCGAGAGTCATCTGCCCGAGCGCGTCGTCGCCATGCTTCCCTATGCGGAGGCGCCGCAAAGGGTCTCTGCGCCGAAGCAGCCGGACAAGATACAAGACACTTCCAGGCCTGTCTTGCGGCCGGAACGGCCGATCCGGCTGTTCCGTTCGCCCGAACCGATCGAGGTGCCGGCCACCGAAATGCCTGAAGGACCGCCGCTGAACTTCCGCTGGCGGCGCGCGCTCTACCGGGTGGCGCGCGCCGAAGGGCCGGAACGCATCGCCCCGGAATGGTGGCGGGAGGCAGCGGGGCAGGAAGCGACCCGGGATTATTTCCGCATCGAGGATAGCGACGGCCGCCGTTACTGGCTTTATCGCCAGGGTCTCTACGGCGCCTCGCAGGCGGCGCCGCGCTGGTTCATGCATGGGGTCTTCGCATGAATGCGCTGGCGGTCGTCCCCTATGCCGAATTCGGCATCCAGTCGAATTTCTCGTTCCTGCGCGGCGCCTCGAAACCGGAGGAGCTGGTGGTCGCGGCAAAGTTTTTGGGCTTTTCGTCGATCGGGCTTGCCGACCGCAACACGGTGGCTGGCGTCGTGCGCGCCTGGCAGCAGGCCAAGGTGGAAGGTCTTTCCTGTCATCCCGGCTGCCGCCTGGTTTTTTGCGATGGCACGCCCGACGTTCTCGCCTATCCGCAGGACCGCAAGGGCTGGGGCCATCTGTGCCGCATGCTGACGCAGGCCAATATGCGCGACGACAGCGAAAAGGGCGCACCGCTGCTCTATCGCGACGACCTTTTCGAATGGGGCGATCGCATGTCGCTGGCGATCCTGCCCGATCTGTCGACGCCGGCCGAGGATCACCTCAGGCTGATCAGCCGCCTGAAAGATCGCTTCGGCAAGACCCTGCGGCTTGCCGTTTCGCCGGATTATCACGGCAACGACCGCTACCGTATCGAGCAGGCGGCTGCCATGGCCGAGGCATCAGGCATTCCGCTGATGGCGACCAACGACGTTCTTTACCATACGTCCGAACGGCGCCGGTTGCAGGACGTGCTGACGGCGATCCGCCTCAACGTGCCTGTTGCCGAAGCCGGGCTGGAACTGGCGGCCAATGCCGAGCGCCATTTGAAGCCGCCAATGGAGATGGCGCGGCTGTTCCGGCGGCATCCGCAGGCACTGGCGCAAACCCAGCACTTTGCCGGCGAATTGAGCTTCTCTCTCAGTGACCTCCAATACAACTATCCCGACGAACCGACGGAATCGGGCCTCGGGCCCCAGGCCGAACTGGAAAGGCTGGCTCTGGAGGGAGCCGCGATACGCTACCCCTCGGGCGTTCCCGCCGATGTGACCAGGCGCATCCGCGAAGAACTCGCTTTGATCGAGCGCCTGAATTACGCGCGCTATTTCCTGACAGTCTACGACATCGTCAAATTCGCCCGCAGCCAGGGCATACTCTGCCAGGGACGTGGCTCCGCGGCCAACTCGGTGGTCTGCTATTGCATCGGCATCACCGAAGTGGGGCCCGAGCGGATCGATTCGCTTTTCGAGCGTTTCATTTCCGAGGAAAGAAACGAGCCGCCCGACATCGATGTCGATTTCGAGCATGAAAGGCGCGAAGAGGTCATCCAGTATATCTACTCGAAATACAGCGCCAAGCGCACCGCGCTTGCCGCGGCCGTCGTCAGCTACCGGGGCCGCT
The DNA here is from genome assembly GCF_055811415.1 of Mesorhizobium sp. WSM4846. NCBI lineage: Bacteria > Pseudomonadati > Pseudomonadota > Alphaproteobacteria > Hyphomicrobiales > Phyllobacteriaceae > Mesorhizobium > Mesorhizobium sp. WSM4846. Next base: position 28,786 of record NZ_JBVVPZ010000059.1, on the reverse strand, counting down.
CGGCGATGCGCGAAGTGGCCAAGGCGATGGGCCTGTCGGACGATGTCAGGAGCGCGCTGTCCAGCTCGATCTGGGGCTGGTCGACCTCGGAGCTCGGCGAAAAGGAGACCGGGGCCGGCGGCCTAGATCAAACCGATCCGTCGACAAGGCAGGTGATCGAATGCGCCAACGAGATCATGGGCTTTCCCCGTCATCTGTCGCAGCATGTCGGCGGCTTCGTCATCACCAGGGACCGGCTCGACGAGATCGTGCCCATCATCAAGACGGCGATGGACGAACGCAAGATGGTCGAGTGGGACAAGGACGATCTCGACGCGGTGAAAATCCTGAAAGTCGACGTGCTGGCGCTCGGCATGCTGACCTGCCTGCAGCGCGCCTTCACGCTGCTTGAAGATCATTATCCCGATGCGCGCGATGATTTTGGCCGGCCCTATGTGCTGGCCACCCTCCCTGCCGAGGACAAACATGTCTACGACATGATCTGCCGCGCCGACACGATCGGCGTCTTCCAGATCGAATCGCGCGCCCAGATGTCGATGCTGCCGCGGCTCAGGCCGAAAACATTCTATGACCTCGTCATCGAGGTGGCGATCGTGCGGCCCGGCCCGATCCAGGGCGACATGGTCCACCCCTATCTGCGCCGCCGGCAGGGCAAGGAAAGGCCCGAATATCCCAAGCCGGAACTGGAAGAGATACTCGGCAGGACGCTGGGCGTGCCGCTGTTCCAGGAGCAGGCGATGAAGATCGCCATTGTCGCCGGCGGCTTCAGGCCGGGCGAGGCCGATGAACTGCGCCGCGCCATGGCCACCTTCAAGCGCACCGGCACGATCGGCAATTATCGCAAGCGGATGGTCGACGGCATGATTTTGCGGGGTTACGAGAAGGACTTCGCCGAGCGCTGCTTCAAGCAGATCGAGGGTTTTGGCGAATATGGCTTTCCCGAAAGCCATGCCGCCTCCTTCGCCCTGCTGGTTTATGCCTCCTGCTGGTTCAAGACCTTCTATCCCGACGTGTTCTGCGCCGCGATCCTGAATTCCCAGCCGATGGGGTTTTATCAGCCGGCTCAGCTTGTCCGCGACGCGCGCGACCATGGCGTTGAAATCCGCGAGGTCGACGTCAATTTTTCCGGTTGGGACTGCGCGCTGGAGGAAGTGCCTTTCGATCCAACCCGCATCCTCGACCGCCATGCCCAGATGCGCGGCATCATCCGGACCAATCATGCCGTCCGGCTGGGCTTTCGCCAGGTCAAGGGCCTGTCGAAGGAGCGCATGGAGGTGTTTGTCGCCAGACGCGGCGACGGCTACACATCCGTTCGCGATGTCTGGCTGCGCTCGGGCCTCCACGTCGACGAGATCGATAAGCTGGCGCAAGCCGACGCTTTCCGTTCGCTCGGCCTCGACCGCCGCGACGCCCTGTGGGCGGTCCGCGCGCTCGACGGCAGGAGTGCCACGGAGACCCTGCCGCTGTTCGACCGGCCGGCGATCCGCTTGCGCGATCTCGAACCCGAGACCAGGCTGCCGACAATGCCGCTCGGCGAGCACGTCGTCCACGACTACCGTTCGCTCGGCCTGTCGCTGAAGGCGCATCCGTTGGCCTTTCTGCGCCAGCGGCTGGACCGTTCCGGCGTCACCCCCAATGCGCGCCTCGGCCAGGTTCGGGACGGCAAGCGCGTTTCGGTCGCCGGCCTTGTCCTGGTGCGGCAGCGGCCGGGCAACGCCAAAGCGATTTTCCTGACGCTGGAAGACGAGCAGGCGGTCGCCAACGTCATTTTTTGGGAAAGGACCTTCAACCGCTACCGGCCCATTGTCATGGGCGCGCGGCTGATCCGCGTCACCGGCAAACTGCAGTCGGAAACGGACGTCATCCATATCGTCGCCGACAAGGTCGAGGACCTGACACCCTGGCTGTCCGTGCTTCTGGAGGAGAAGCCCGATGTCCCTGTCGTGCAAAACGACCGGCAGGATATCGCGGGGAAGGCAGAAAGGGTCATGCCCAAGGGGCGCAATTTTCAATAGGGGATGTGTCGGCGGGACAGCGAAGGATCACCACGCTTCAGGACGGCCCACCCAACCGCGGTGGCGGCAATCCGTCGTCGAAGGGGAGTGAGCGCGCCTCCGAAGGCAGCATGATCGGGATGCCGTCACGCACCGGATAGGCAAGCCGTGCGACCCTCGAGATGAGCTCGCTGCGCTCCGGATCCCAGCTAAGCGGACCCTTGGTCAGCGGGCAGGCCAGCAATTCCAGTAGCTTGGGGTCGACATTGGCCTTCTTTCCCTCACGCCCATCCACCATTTTTGTCTGTCCTCTCGTTCGTCCTCAGTCTTCGTGCGTTGACGCTGCCCCTCACCTGCCTGCCGGCATCCCCTCCCCGTATAGTGACGGGGAGAGGGACGCTCTCATCGATGGTTTCGCCAATCACCCGCGTTGCAGAACGTCCGCCAAGGCTGCCGACAGCCCCTTCTCCCCGTCACTATACGGGGAGAAATGCCCGGCAGGGCGATGAGGGGCGGCGCCGACTTCCGCAATTGGTTTAGTCCCAGCGTTCCTTTTACTTTGCCTACTGCAAACTCGAGCCGAAATCCTCGTTCTCACGTGCCAGCGCCATTTCGGTGATGGCGATCAGGGTTTCGGCGCGTGTCTTGAGGTCCGCCGCTTCGAGCAGCGCCTGTTTCTCGGCCGGCCCGTAGGGCGCCATCATCGACAGCGCATTGACCAGCATGGCGTTTTCGGCGCGGCTGACGCTTTCCCAGTCGGCTTCAAGATCGTTGGCCTGCAAATAGGCGCGAAATGCCTTGAGCAGCGCCGGCCGGTCGATCTCGGCCTCGGCCTGATCTTCGTCGAGATCGGTGAGAAACGGCGCAAACCGGCACTGGCGGAAGGGCGTCTTGACCGTAAGCTCCTGCACGATGCGGAACCGGCACACACCTTGCAGCGAAATCAGGTAGCGGCCGTCGCCGCTCTCGGAAAGCGCGATGATACGGCCGGCGCAGCCGACATTGCAAAGCGCCGGCTCGCCGTCGGGACGCCGCGCGCCGTCGAGGCTGGGCTGTATGACGCCGATCAGCCGCGATCCGGCGATCGCCTCATCGACCATCTCCAGATAGCGCGGCTCGAAAATGTTGAGCGGCATGCGGCCGCCCGGCAGCAGCAAGGCGCCTTCAAGCGGGAAGATCGGCACCGTCGGCGGCAAATCCGTATCGAGCCGGTAATGCGCGTTTCCCGCCTGCACTTCAAACCTCCGCTCGCTCCCTCAAGAAGCGCATCAAGCCCGCCCATCCCTTCGCAACCTGGTGCATAATCGCCAGCAAGCGAAGAACGGATCGGTCAGGCCTCCTAATCTGGCGCAGCCATTGTCGACCGCAAGGCCATCAGGCAAAAACAGCTTGGTGCGGGCTCAGGAAAACAGCAGCGACGACAATTTGCGCCGTGCCGCCAGCGTTGCCTCGTCGGTCATGCCCCAGGCCTCGAAGAACTGCAGCAACTGCGTCTTGGCGCCGTCGTCGTTCCACGAGCGATCGGCTTTGACGATCGCCAGCAGATTGTCGGCTGCGGCCATGCGCTCGCCGTTGGCGTTCTGGATCATGGCAAGCTCGAAACGTGCCTGATGATCCCCGGGGTTCTCAACCAGGCGGCGCTCGAGCTCGGCCGGATTGCCAAGTGCTTGTGCCTGCACGGCGAGCGCCATCTTGGCGCGCACCGCGGCGAGCGGCGGCGCATCCTTTTTTGCTTCCGGCGCCCGCGCCAGCACGGCTTCGGCGCCCTCGGCATCGCCGGCCTCGAACAGCAGATCGCCCAGCCCGGCAATCGCTTCGATCGTCTCCGGCGCCTGTTCCAGGATCGCGTCGAAAATGTCCGCCGCGGTATGCACATCGCCGGCGGCGCGCGCCTCCGCGGCCGCGGCAAGCGCCTCGGCCACCTGCGGCGCACCATTGCCCTTGCCGCCGACCTTCTGGATGAAGGCGGCGATCTGGCTCTCGGGAATGGCCCCCATAAAACCGTCGACCGGCTGGCCGTCCTTGAATGCGATGACTGCCGGTATCGACTGGATGCCGAGCTGTCCGGCGATCGAAGGATGGTCGTCGATGTTCATCTTGACCAGCTTGACCTTGCCGCCGGCGGCGGTGACCGCCTTTTCCAGCAGCGGCGTCAGTTGCTTGCAGGGCCCGCACCATGGCGCCCAGAAATCGACGAGCACCGGCTGACGGCGCGATTCCTGGATGACGTCGGCGGCAAATGTGGCGGTCGTCGTCTCCTTGATGACGTCGGCAGCGACAGGCGGGTCGCCAAGCGCGACTTTCGCGGGGGTGGCGTCAGTGCCGCCATACTGCACAGTGGTGGCATACTGTCCGGCATTGCTGCCAAACGGGCCGCCAAATTGATTGTTCTCGCTCATCTCGTGCCCTTTCGGTCGCCGCCCGGCCGCCAGCCCGGCGCAACATCCTTAATTCTCACTCAGAAGTCGGTTTATCGTCATCCATGTGGCGATCATGCCGTGACTTTCAAGATAACAGCATCATGCCCGGTTGCCTCGACGAATTTGACCAGGTCGGCGGCGGCGATCGATGTCGTTGCCTCGTTGGTCAGCGGATGGGCGTTGATGACGGCATGGCGCATCAACTCCTGGTCGAGAACGACCTTGACCCGCAACTGCGTATCATTGATCAAGCCGAACACGGTGACCGCACCCGGTACGACGCCGAGAAGCTCCATCAGCATCTCCGGCTTGCCGAAGGAAACCCGCCCGGCGGCGCCGATGATTTGGTGGATCTGCTTGAGATCGACCACCGCCTCCTCAGCGACGCTGACCAGGAAGAAATTGTCCTTCCTGTCCTTGAGGAACAGATTCTTGGTATGCCCGCCGGCGATTTCCCCGCGCAGCGCCTGCGAATCGGCGACCGTGAACAGCGGCGGATGGCGGAGCGTCGAGACCTCGATCCCGAGATCGGCGAGAAAGGCGAAAAGCTCGGCTTCGGTTTTCGGCATGTCGTTTCTTGTCGGACTTTCTTGTTGTTGCGGTTTGGCTTGTTGTCGTGGTTGGATCATTCCGTTTACGGCCAATGACGCGGCCGAGACAAGACCATTGCGCAGCAAGGCTGCCGATTGCATTCCCATCCGCGCTGGGAAGGCTCGTTTACGTCGCCGGGTGCGGCCAAAAAACCTGCGACTTCCCTGTTGCAATCGCCGCGCCCTTCAGCCATATAGGCTCGGCTTGCGGCCCAAACGCCGCGCGAGCGGGTGTAGCTCAGGGGTAGAGCACAACCTTGCCAAGGTTGGGGTCGAGCGTTCGAATCGCTTCACCCGCTCCAGTTTCCCCAAGGGGAATCAAGCCATCGAAAAGCCGCGGTTCGCCGCGGCTTTTTCGTTTTCGGGGTTGTCGAAATCGCAGTTGGCTTAGGCAGCTCAGAAGGCCATGGTTACCGCGCGGTTACGAGTTCGCGAAGTTAAGAAGTCGTATGGGATCGCGGCGTCACCAGGTCTCCCTGAAGTGCGCCTTTGCCACAGATTGCGCCTATCTCTCTCCAAATTTTTCCCTTTCATTTTCGGCGATTGCATAGGGATTGCTGAGATCAAAACCATCTTCTGGCGGTCCAATTCGCATTGTTTTGGCGATATGATCCAGCGTCGGCTTAACGCCATCGATCGCCTTTATTGCCGGCTCCAGGACGGTAAGCGGACTGTAGCTGAACTTGCGATCATCACTTTCTACCAGCTGGGGAAGCCAGCCGCGTGCGAGTTCAACATTGCCATGGAAGTCGGTAATTGCCAGAACCACCTCCGGGGCAAGCAGGCCCAATTTGTTTGCGAGCGCCTTGTAGAGCAACGGCTCTTGAAGTCGGGTCAACTCGAGGAAGTGTTTGTCGAACGTACCACCTCTCATTTCAGTCTTCGCCACGATGTTGGCCGTTCGTGCTAATTCCTTCCTAATGAGGACGATCTCGCCGTATAGGGCCGCAGCGACCGAGTCGGCTTCCTCACCACGAAGCAGGGCATCCCTTCTGCGGTTTAGCCGAAAATTGACGAGTGCGCCGACGACAAGCGCGCAGATACCGAACAAAAAGCCGGCAAACGAGCCTAGCAAGCTCGCTTGCGCACCCTGTAGTTCTGACAGCCATTGCCACATCCCTAACCCCTCTCAAGGCTACGCCAACTTTCGCAAACAATGGCTGCCTAGCACATTGGATTTCTTGACAGCCTCGACTTTGCGCACTCTTGTGTCCGAACCTTTTGCCGGCAGCCTGGACCTGAGCAGCCTGCGCAGAAGGGCAACTATCCGCGGCTGCGTCAGCTACACCCTTATCTCAGGATCGACCCAGGTCGCGATCTCAGACAGTGTCGCTTTGAACTTTGGGAAGTCCGTCGTCCATCCAGGTAGGTTCAGCTTCTCGAAGATATTCTCGGAGTTTGCTCCGCCTTTGAGTATCCCCAGGCTAGTTTCAAGATCGACTTTCCACATGACCTGCGCGTCAGAGGATGTGCGGTGCTTCTCAATATTCGCGCGCTGCCGCACCATCTGCGGCTTAACGATTTGGTCGGGCAGCCGGTCCTCGTCAGTCAAGGCACACCAGCGAATCCCCAGCGCGGACGCGATGTAGGCGAACGAGGGAATGGCGGTGCAGCTGCCACACAAGGTGATGCTTACCGCATGTGGGATGCTTTGCACGACCCAAAGTTAAGAATTGAAAACTTCGGCATTAGCGCGATGGGCGAGCTAGTAGGCTGGGCCCTGCCGAACCAATTTCCACCGCGCAACGGCCGTACAAGTAAGGCTTTGCGTTCTTTGGGACACGACGTCACGGTGCACGTGTGATTGAACGGTTTGATGCGTACTAGGGTCCCGGAAGGCGTAACCATAGAGACGCTCGCTGCCTTCGCTAACGCACAGGGCGGTACGTCGCCGATCGGCATCGCTGGCAACGGATCGATCTCCCGCGATAATGATTTCAGGGCACATAGTGTTTAGCTCTACTCAGCCTGGCGTAGCAGATACTCAGCCGTCCTTTGGCTTGTCTACGAGTTTCTCGACCAGCCGCCTGAGCTCGGAAGGAGTGGTGTGCCCGGCAACAACCTCGTGATAACCGATCCCTGCCCTTCGTAGGGCCTCCTTCTTGACAGCATCGCGCGCTGCGGCGAGACCTTGGTGATGGGCGCCGCCTTGGTATTCGATCGCATGTCGGGGCTGGCAGTCCTCGTTCACCAGAAGCAGGTCGACCCGTTTCGAGTTGATGCAACGGTAGGCGTCCGCGTCCTTGCTGCGCAGAATTTCGCCTAACGATACTTGTGCCATCACCTACCATCCGGGATTGCAGCCTATCACTATGGTGTCGAGCTCCCGGAATACGCGCGCTTCGCTCTTGTTGAGGAGCGGCTGTATCGTGAAGTGAGCCCCCATAACGATGCGTAATTGGTCAGCAGCGTCGGGTTGTTTTGGAGTGACTGGATCAGGCTTCGGCGCTAACGGCCTGTTATCTATTTTGCTCCAATCGCGCTTCCTGTCCCAGCGCCAACGGTTCTTTTCCCGCCACGCCTGCCGTCGTATCTTTGAACAGAACCGCTCGACGGCCATACCACCAAAGGCGCCGACCAAGAGAACGGCGATCAGCAGATGTGGCTTTTCGATCAAACCAATAATCTCGGGGGGCATGCCGGTAATCTTACTGGACGCTGGTTCTTGTAATAAGCCACGACTGACGAGAAAACACCAGGGAGCGGAGCGTTTGACTTTAAGGTTGGAGCTGCGCGCCAATCAGCTCCAGCATACTCCTGCAAGGGTTAGGGTGCCGGGCCGCGAAGCTTGTTGGTGCGGGCTTCTTGCCAGCGCTGGACCGGTCGCGGGGAGCGTCGGGGGAGCCGCCGCGCTTTTTTCAGCGGAGATGCCCCCTCCCGGTTAAAAAAACCGGTGGGGTCAGGGTGACTCCTGGACGCGGCAATCGCGACGAGATGGACGCCAGTCCGCCCACCAGCGGTCAGGCATATTTCAGGCGAGGGCAAGCGCCTGGGCGATATCGGCAACAAGATCGTCGGGGTGCTCGACGCCGATCGACAGCCTTATTGTCGACTCAAGAACGCCGATCCGTTCCCGAACGTCCTTGGGCACGCCCGAATGGGTCATGGCGGCAGGATGGCTAGCCAGCGATTCCGTGCCGCCAAGGCTGACGGCAAGTTTCAATATCTGAAGGGCATTGAGAAACGCGAACGCCGCGACCTGACCACCGCGAATGTCGAACGAAAATGTCGATCCGGCGCCCGTGCATTGCGTCCTGAATACGCCTGCGGCCGGAGTGTCGTCGCCGAGGAACGGCAGATATGCCACCCTTGCGACCTTCGGGTGGTCGGCCAGGAATTCGGCGACGATGCGGGCATTGGCGTTGGCTTTCTCCATGCGAATGCTCAGCGTTTCCAGTGAGCGGCCGAGCATCCAGCACGAGTGCGGATCGAGCTGCGTGCCGATCGCCCCCCTTAGCGCCTTGATGGATTTGGTGACGGCCCTGCTGCCAAGTGCCGCGCCGGCGATCAGATCGGAATGGCCGCCGACATACTTGGTCAGGGAATAAACGGAAACGTCCACGCCGTGGTCAAGCGGACGCTGAAAAACCGGTCCGAGCAAAGTATTGTCGCACACGACGACCGGGCGCTGTCCCTGTTTGGCGGCGATCTCGTCGGCGATGCGGTCGACCGCCACGAAATCGACCAACGAGTTGGTCGGGTTGGAGGGCGTTTCGATGAAGATGAGCGATACGCGGCCTTTCCTGCAGCCTTCATCCGCCGCTGTGCGAATGGCTGACTCATCGACGCCATCGGCGAAACCCACAGCGCCGACGCCAAAATTGGCCAAGGTCTTGGCTAACAAAGTTTCGGTGCCGCCATAAAGCGGTTGCGAATGCACGATAACGTCACCCGGACGGGCGAACGCAAGCAGGGTGGTGGCGATGGCCGACATGCCGGACGAGAACAGGATGCAGGCCTCGGCCCCTTCGTAGATTGCCAGGCGATCCTCGACGATTTCGCTGTTGGGATGATTGAAGCGGGAATAGACCAGCCCGGCTCCGGTTCCGCTCGGCGGTTCCTTGCGTCCGGATACGAAATCGAAGAAATCGCGGCCCTCTTCGGCAGATCGGAACACGAAGGTCGAGGTGAGGAACACCGGCGGCTTCACCGCACCTTCCGACAGCTGAGGGTCGAAGCCGTAGCTCAGCATCAACGTTTCCGGATGCAGCCGATGATTTCCAATATGCGTCTTGGACGGACGTGGGGCAGTCATGGCGATTCCTCCGGTCAGGTTTCTCAGACCAAAATTAGAGGAAGAACCAACACCAGTCTCTTGCTAATCCACTCGGGTCCATGGTCATCCAGACAGATCAGGCACGCCATGCTGCACTCGCGCCAGGGGAACGTGGTTTTCGGACTCGAAACGGTCCGGTCGGTCCGATCTCTTTCTAATTCTAAAGCGCGAACGGCAACCAAGAACCGTTAGTGGCGAAGGCAGCAGGAGAATTGGAGACATACCGGACCGACCGGACCGGAAATGTTTTGCCGAGTGCCTGGGCGCCAAGTCGGAAGACGCAGTGCACGGTCAGCGAGGCGCGCGGTTGCTGGGGCATGCGGCACTGCAAGAGATCAGATCAGGAGGGATGAGGGCCGGCCTTCAGTGCGCTCTCGCGGCGCGCGGAGGCTGGCCCCGGGCCGCGCATATAGTGGAGCTCCGGCCGGTAGCGCGGTGCAACGAGTTCGCGAAAGGCTGATGCCAACCGAGTCGAACGATCCATGACAACTTTCCCTGGGCGCACTCGTAGCCGATTCCTGTAACCGCAAGCCGCCGCCGCGGGAGGCTGTTCGTTCCCGATTTTTGTCTGCGCTACGACGCCTTTTCCGCCGACCGCGGATGTACCGGCGGCGGCCGCATCTTTCAGGAATGCTATGTGCGACCACATCCACAGTCTCGCGGCCATCGAGGCGCTCCTTATGACCTTGTGACGGCCGGCGGACATGGTGGCAAAGTCCGCGACGCCGACGTCGATACGGTCTCGGTTGATCGGCCGCTTGAACAAAAGACCGAATCGGATTGGGTCGCAGTCAAAAATTCCCACGAGGTGACGGACGACAAGAGGCCTACCCCCAGGGCGGCGGCCAAAAACGCTGCTGGAGGGCCGAACAGAAGCTTACGCGACATCATTGTCCCTACCTCACACGCCGGTATTGATGTGGAACAGGGTCTTCGCCGCCCGGCATGTCTGAAGCTGTAGAAGCAAGAACCGTGCCACGCAATCGCAAGGCCGGGCTTCCAGCCGCCCTGTTTTGGGCGGCGTCATGCGTTCAAGTACCTGGTTCGTCAGTCGCTTCTTACTCGTCCTAGCCATTTGCTCCCCTGGGTGTTCGGGTTGCTTGAGTCGATCGTTTGCAGGGTTTCCGAGGGGGAGCCGCAAGGCGCGGTTTTCGACGGAACTCCGTGGGACAGAGTGTTCCGCTCCCGGAGCGCTGGACAATCGTTTTCTGGCTGAATAGGTTACGGTTTGCGACGATAAGTTTTCGTGGAATCAATGGTTGCCAAGGTCGGGGTCGAGCGTTCGAATCGCTTCACCCGCTCCAGTGTCCTCTAAGGGAATCAAGCATCGAAAAGCCGCGGTCCACCGCGGCTTTTTCGTTTTTGGGCAGCACGGCATCATCCAGCAGACGGAGCGAGCTTGTCACTTGCCGGCTGCCTGTGGCCTTCAGGCGCTTTGTTCGCCGCTCGGAATACCCCCAATAGAGTTAGGACTTTTGCTTTTCAATTTCGGACCAAGGTCCCTTGCGGACAGGTGTATTTAAACCAAACTGGCGAAGTAGTGGACCATCATATTAGAGAGTCCTCATATTTATAGTCTGGAACCATCCTGGCGGGAGGGCGGCTCGAAGGAGGAATTATGAAAACTCGAACCAGTCTGTTCGCAACGGTCGCCGCTCTCGCCCTTGTCGCGTCTCCAGTCCTCGCCGGCCCCGGCGGCAATGGTGGCGGGAAGGGTAATGGCGCAAGCAACGGCAATGGCGGAAACTCGGCTGCAGCCGGATCGCAGGGCCACGGAGCCGCAACGTCTGCGGCGCCTAGGGATAAGTCCACGCGGGGAATTGCTCATGCAATGGCTGTCGTTTCGACCACGCCGGCCTCGCCGCAGGCCACCCTGTCCTTGCAGGCAGCCCTGGACAAGTTCCTGGCAAGAAAGGCCGATCCGGCCGACGATACCTCCGGCGAAATTCCTGACGCAGCCGAATAAAAATCGCAAATCATGCGCTGCGCGGCGGCGCATCCTAGCATCGAGATTCTTGGTCACTTGCCGGGCTGCTTCATCTGTTCGGCCGATGCCGTGGGTCAAGAAACAGCCGACATTCGAGTCCGATCCTAAGGGATCCCCTGGAACGGTCCTGCCCCTACAGACGGTCCAGCGAGCACCACCGGCCTCGGGCCGGTGGTGCGTTCTTGGGGCGCGGGCTCGACTGGCGCTAGCCGTGGCCGTTTCCGGCCGATCTTCATCCATGCGCGTTGGCCAACGAAGCGGCAATCGCCGCAATCGAGCGGAACAGCACGAGCGGGTCATCCCTTAGCGGAATGAAACCACGCCGCTGCCAGAACGCGGCGGCTTCGGGATCGATGGCGTTGACCAGGAGCGCGCGGCCGCCGACGAGCTCCGCAGCCATTACGCAGCGCTGCAGCGCGTGCTTGACCAGGCCGGTTCCGATGCCGCGGCCGGCCCAGCCGGCGTCGGTGGCCAGCTGTCCGAGCAGCAGGCAGGGCACGGGATCGGGAGGTTGGCCGGTGCGAATGGATCGAGCGCGCCGGCATCGACCTCGAAATGCCCTGCGCATTGCTATCTGGCGCCGGCGCCTTTGCGAAAATCCGACGGCGACATGCCGGCCAGCTTGCGGAACGACTTGTTGAAGGCGCTGAGCGAGCCGAAACCGGAGTCCATGGCGACGCGCAGCACGTTGGCGTCCTGGTGCATCAGCAGCGCCTGGGCGTAGCTGAGCCGCAACAGATTGACATATTCGTTGAGCGTCATGCCGGTCGACTTCTTGAAAACGCTCATGGCGTATTTGGGATGGATGTCGGCCGCCGCCGCGATATCGACGCAGTCGATGTCGTAGAGGAAATTCTCGGCGATGAAGTCGCACATGCGCCCGACATTGCGCAGCGATTGCTGGTCGAAGGGGCTGCCTGCTTCCTGCTCGATCGGCGTTTCGGGTACCAGCCGGTAGGGTTCGAAGCGCACCCGCTCCAGCCGCAGCAAAAGTTCGTTGACGGCGTGCTCGGCCTTGCCCGCATCGCCCGAGCGGACGTAGCGGTTCCAGCGCTCGAAATTGTCGCTGTCGGACCGGTCGGTGGCATTGGTCACCAATGTCGCGCCGGTCATCAGCCGGTTGCGGACGTCCGCGGGCAGGTGCAGCCGGAAGAAGTGCACCAGCGGCAGATGCGCGCCGGCATAGACGGCGTCGTCCGACGCATCGTCCATCTGGTGCGGCAGGCCGCCCCAGAACAGGCACATGTCGCCGGACGAAAGCGCGATCTCGTGCTCGTCCATGCGGTAGTGCACGGCGCCGCGAACGATGAAATTCACCTCGACCTGGGCATGCCAATGCGGCTTCAGCATCACCAGAGGCCGGGTGTGAAACATCTGCAGCAGCAGCGGCAAGCCCTCCACGCTGCTGGCGCCGGGCTGGTAAAACGGCCTTTCCGGCATCTTACTTTCCGCCAATTTTTTATTCCCTTTGTCGCGGACAAGCCTTCGCCAGCGCCTAGTCTAGCCATGCTCGCGAAGAGAGAGCAAATGAAATGGGAGGATTTCAATGCGCATCACACTGACCTGCGCCGCGTTCGCGCTTGCCCTGGGCTCAGCCCCGGCCTTTGCGCAATCCGGCGAAATCACGATCTGGAGCTGGAACGTCGCCGCTTCGTCGCTGAAGGCCACCATGGAAGGTTTTAACAAGCAGTTCCCCGACATCAAGGTCACGGTCCAGGATCTCGGCAACCAGCCGACCTATGACAAGTCGATCGCCGGCTGCGCCGCTGGCGGAGAGGGGCTGCCGGACATCGTGACGATCGAGAACGGTGAGGCCGAGAACTACTGGAGCCAGTTCCCGGACTGCTTCGTCGACCTCCATACGCTCGGCTATACCGCCGAAGACCAGGCAAAATTCCCCGATTTCAAGCGCACCGAGCTCGAAGTGGAAGACAAGGCCTATGCGATGCCGTGGGATTCCGGCCCGGTGGCGATGTACTATCGCCGCGACTTCTATGAGAAGGCCGGCGTCGACCCGACCTCGATCAAGACCTGGGACGATTTCATTGCCGCCGGCAAGAAGATCCAGGAGGCCAATCCCGGCGTGACGATGACCAACGCCGATTTCAACGGCGACTCCGAATTCTTCCGCATGATCGCCAACGAGCAGGGCTGCGCCTATTTCGCCGCCGACGGGCAGTCGATCACCGTCAACCAGCCGGGCTGCGTGGCGTCGATGACCAAGATCAAGGAGATGAAGGACGCCGGCATCATCACCTCGGCCGATTGGGGCACCAAGATCACCAACAACACCGCCGACAAGGTCGCCAGCCAGATGTATGGCGGCTGGTACGAGGGCACCATACGCACCGAGTCGCCCGACGGCAGCGGCAACTGGGGCGTCTACCTGATGCCGAGCCTCACCGCCGACGGCCCGCGCGCCGCCAATCTCGGCGGTTCCTCGCTCGCCATCACCTCGGTGTCGAACAACAAGGAAGCCGCCTACGCCTACCTGAAATATTCGCTCGCGACCAATGAGGGCCAGATAGCGATGCTGAAGGGTTTTGGCCTGGTGCCGTCGCTGATCTCGGCGCTCGACGACCCCTATGTCTCCGAAGGCCAGCCCTATTGGGGCGGCCAGGCGGTGTGGAAGGACATTCTTGGCACCTTGCCGAAAGTCGTCCCCAGCCGCGGCACGCCGTTCCAGAGCGACGCGGAAATCATCGTCCGCGCAGTGCAGACCAAATATCTCGGCGGCGGCTACCCCGACGCCAAGGCGGCGCTCGACGATGCCGCAAGCCAGATCGCCTCGGCGACCGGCCTGCCGGTCGAAGAGTGAGCTACGCGGCTCCCCCTTCTCCCCTTGTGGGAGAAGGTGTCGCCGAAGGCGACGGATGAGGGGTGTTCCAGGGGACACCAACGTCTCATTCCGTCCAGCACCCCTCATCCGTCTCGGCGCTGCGCGCCGATCCACCTTCTCCCACAAGGGGAGAAGGCAAGGCAGGCGCGGCGCCGACCTCGACAGTAGACCGGCAAATCTAGAGACAGGAAGGAGAAAGAATGCGCTATCAGAACGCCACGGCGTACCGCTTCCTGGCGCCCTATCTGCTGATCTTCTCGATCTTCTGGCTGTGGCCGATCATCAACTCCTTCCTGATCTCCTTCCAGGCGACGCGCACCGTGCCGTGGCGGTTCGCGCCGACCTTCAACTGGGGCCGGCTGATCGGCGACCCGGCCTTTTTCAACGCCTTGAAGAACACGCTGCTCATCCTCGTCATCCAGGTGCCGGTGATGATCACTTTGGCGATCGTCATGGCGGTGCTGCTCAATTCGCCGCTGCTCAAGGCCCGTGGCCTGTTCCGCTTCGCCTTCTTCGCCCCGGTCGTGGTGGGCGAAGTTGCCTATTCGGCGGTGTTCCGGCTGATGTTCAATCTCGACTACGGCATCATCAACAAGCTGCTGAACAGCGTCGGCCTGCCGCGGATCGACTGGTTTTCCAACGTCACCCCGGCAATGGCGGTGATCATGATCGCGGTGACCTGGCGCTGGGCCGGCTACAACGCCATCATCCTGCTCGCCGGCTTGCAGTCCATCCCCCAGGATGTCTATGAGGCGGCGACGCTGGACCGCGTCAGCAAGCTCAAGCAGTTCTTCTACATCACCCTGCCGCTGCTCAAGCCGATCATCGTGTTCTGCGCCGTGCTGTCGATCATCGGCACCATGCAGCTGTTCACCGAACCGTTCCTGATCACCGAGCGCGGCGGGCCGGGCGGCGGCACCGAAACGCTCGGGCTGCTGCTTTACCGCCAGGGTTTCAGGTCGCTCAATTTCGGCTACGCCTCGGCCATCGCCTACACCATGGCCGGGCTGGCGATCGCCATCTCGCTGGTGCAACTGTGGCTGACGAGGGAATCGAAATGAGCTCACGTTCCGCTTCGAGCCGTTCCTCCTCCAGCCGCTCCTCCTCCAGATTGGGACGCAGCATCGCGCTGCATCTCTTCCTGACGCCGCTGGCGCTGATCTGGCTGTTTCCGCTGTGGATGATGGTGATCTTCTCGACCATGCCCGACAGGGGCATTTTCAGCCCCAGGATCGAGCTTTTGCCGCACGGCAGCTTCCTCGACAACGTCAACAACCTGCAGCGCGACACCAATTTCATCGGCGCCATCGGCATCTCGGTCTCGGTGGCGGTGACCTATACGTTCCTGTCGGTGCTGCTCACCTCGATGGCCGGCTGGGCGCTGGCGCGCTACCAGTTCTTCGGCAAGGGCGTCGTCGTCGCGATCATCCTCGGCACCATCACGCTGCCCTATGCTGTCGTGCTGATCCCGCAATTCATCATGGTGGCGCGCGACTTCAAGCTCGCCAACACCTGGGTGGCGCTGATCGTGCCGCCGCTGTTCAATTCGCTCGGCGTGCTGTTCATGCGGCAGAGCTTCTCGATGATGCCGGGCGATCTGTTCGACGCCGCACGCGTCGAGGGGGTCAAGGAATGGCGGATCTTCCTGTTCGTCGCGCTGCCGCTGGCGCGGCCGATGCTGGCGGCGCTCGCCATCATCCTGTTCCTTGCCTCCTGGAACAATTATCTCTGGCCGCTGCTGATCAATTCCAAGCCCGGCGCGATGACGGCGCCGGTGGCGCTCGGCACGCTGATCGGCCTCACCAAAGTGTCGTGGGGCGGCATCATGGCGGGCGCCGTGATGCTCACCGTGCCGATGCTCGTCGTGTTCGTGCTCTTGCAGCGCCATTTCGTCGCCGGCATTGCCGCCGGCGCCATCAAATAGGATCAGCATGGCAGCGGTCACACTCAAAAATGTCGTCAAGCGCTTCGGCGTCTTCGAGATCGTTCACGGCGCGAACATCGACGTCGACGACGGCGAATTCGTCGTCTTCGTCGGCCCCTCCGGCTGCGGCAAGTCCACGCTGCTCAGGATGATCGCCGGGCTCGAGGACATCAGCGGCGGCGAGATCGCCATCGGCGGCAAGGTAGTGAACAATGTCGAGCCGGCGGACCGCGGCATCGCCATGGTGTTCCAGTCCTACGCGCTCTATCCGCATATGAGCGTCGAGCAGAATCTCAGCTTCGGGCTGAGGATGAACGGCAACCCGAAAGCTGACACCGAGCGGCGGGTGAAGCGGGCCGCCGAGATCCTGCGCATCGCCGAGCTGATGAAGCGGCGCCCGCGGCAATTGTCGGGCGGCCAGCGCCAGCGCGTCGCCATCGGCCGCGCCATCGTGCGCGAGCCGCAGGTGTTCCTGTTCGACGAGCCGCTGAGCAATCTCGACGCCGAGCTCAGGGTGCAGATGCGGGTCGAGATCTCGCGCCTGCACAAGGAGCTCGGCGTCACCATGATCTATGTGACGCACGACCAGACCGAAGCAATGACGCTGGCCGACAGAATCGTCGTGCTCAACGCCGGCAATATCGAGCAGATCGGCGCGCCGCTCGATCTCTATGACGACCCCGCCAACCGCTTCGTCGCCGGTTTCGTCGGCTCACCGAAGATGAATTTTCTGGCGGCACAAGTGGTCGGCAACGACGGCAATGCAACGCTCCTCGAACTCGCCAACCATGGCGGCGCTCGGCTGCAGAAACCGCTGTCGGGCGCCCCGCCTGCGGTCGGCGCCGAGGTCGTGCTCGGTGTGCGGCCGGAGCATTTCTTCGAGGCCGGCGAAGGCGATTGCGACATCGCAGTCAAGGCCGATGTCGCCGAGCACCTCGGATCGGTGAGCTACATCTATGCCAATGCCGGACCAGAGGAACTGATCATCGAGCGCGAGGCATCGCGGCAGCGGGCGACTGGCGACCACATGGTGGTGTCGATCAAGGCCGGCCAATCGCTTCTCTTCGACAAGTCAGGTGCTCGCATTCGCTAGTGCCCAAAAGCATGCCCTCGGGCGTGAACCGCGCAGCGGTTTGGGACAACGCCATGCACACCAAGACACGCAATTTTTCTTTCACCAACTCGCGACGCCGAGGCGACCCCAAGGAGATCCAGGAATGACGTCCGAACCACAAAAAATCCGCTGGGGCATTCTCGGGCCCGGCACCATCGCCAAGGCCTTTGCCGGCGGCGTCGCCCATTCGCGCACCGGCACATTGGTCGCCATTGGTACGCGCAATCCCGGCAAATCGGGCCTTAATGAAAACTTCCCCGGTGCCCGCATCCTCGACGGCTACGAGGCTTTGCTCGCCGATCCGGACCTCGATGCAGTCTACATTTCGACGCCGCACCCCAGCCACGCCGAATGGGCGATCAGGGCGGCCGAGGCCGGAAAACATGTGCTTTGCGAAAAGCCGATGGGGCTCACCGCTTTCGAAGCGGACGCGATGATCCATGCGGCGCGCAGGGCCGGCACCTTTCTCGGCGAGGCCTTCATGTACCGGCTGCATCCGCAGACGGCAAAGCTGGTCGACCTCGTCAGGTCCGGCGCGATCGGCGAGGTGCGCATGCTGAAATCGAGCTTCGGCTTCGCCATGCCTGGCTTCATGCCGGAGCACCGGCTTTATGCCAATGATCTCGCCGGCGGCGGCATTCTCGACGTCGGCGGCTACCCCGTTTCGATGGCGCGGCTGATTGCCGGGGCCGCATCGGGAAAGCCTTTCGCCGAGCCGGACAAGGTGGCGGGTGCGGCGCATCTCGGCCAGTCCGGCGTCGACGAATGGGCTTCGGCGCTGCTGCATTTTCCCAACGGCATCGTCGCCGAAGTCTCCTGCGGCATCTCGCTCGCCCAGGACAATGTCCTGCGCATCCTTGGTACCAAAGGCCGCATCGAGGTCGCGGACTTCTGGTATGCGAGCGGCAGGGAAGGCGGCACCGGCGAGATCCGCATCATCCGTTCAGGCGGTGAGGAGGTGGTCGAGGTCAGGGAAGACCGCTGGCTCTACGCTTTCGAGGTCGACGCCGCCGGCGAGGCGATCCTGGCCGGAAAGCAGGAGTTTGCCTGGCCGGGCATGGGCTGGGCCGACAGTCTCGGCAATCTGCGTGTGCTCGACAAATGGCGTGCCGCCATCGGGCTCGAATACGAGATCGAAAAACTCGAAAAACGCGTCGACACCATTTCTGGCCGGCGGCTGCGCTCCGGCGGCACCATCATTGCGAAGCGCGAAATTCCGGGCCTGCCGCGGCCGGCCTCGTGCCTGGCGCTCGGCTTCGAGGATTTTCGCACCTTCTCCTCCGGCATGATCCTGCTCGATGCCTATTTCGAAGCCGGCGGCAACGTCTTCGACACCGCCTTCATCTACGGCAGCGGCTACACCGAAACGCTGCTCGGCCAATGGTTGAAGAACCGCGGCGTGCGTGAGCAAGCGGTAGTCATCGGCAAGGGCGCGCACACCCCGCTTTGCTATCCCGATGTGATCGGCAAGCAGCTCACCCAGTCGCTCGACCGGCTGCAGACCGATCATGTCGACGTCTATTTCATGCACCGCGACGATCCCGACGTGCCGGTCGACGAATTCGTCGATGCGATGGACCGGGAGGTCAGGGCTGGCCGCATCCGCGGTCCGTTCGGCGGCTCGAACTGGACGAGGGAACGCATGGACGAGGCGATTGCCTATGCCGAGCGGACCGGCAAGCAGAAGCCTGGCGCGCTTTCGAACAATTTTTCGCTGGCCGAGATGCTGGTGCCGATCTGGCCGGGTTGCGTCACCTCGTCGAGCGACGACTGGAAGGCCTGGCTGACCGCCCGGCAGATGCCCAATTTCGCCTGGTCGAGCCAGGGACGGGGTTTTTTCACCGGGCGCGCCGGGCGTGACCAGCGTGACAATGAAGAGCTGGTCCGGGTCTGGTACTCCGAGAAGAATTTCGGCCGCCGCGACCGGGCGATCGAGCTCGCCAACCGGCTGGGCAAGAGCCCGATCCATGTCGCGCTCGCCTACGTCCTGGCCCAGCCGTTCCCTTCCGTCCCGCTGATCGGACCACGCACGCTCGACGAACTGGAGGACAGCCTGCAGGCGCTCGACATTGCGCTTTCGCCCGACGACATTGCGTGGCTGGATGGCGGATCGGATCAGCATCGACGCACGGGCTGAGGGGACATCGCTGCCCTTTCCTTCTCCCCTTGTGGAGCCCGAAGGGCGGGCGAGGCCCGTGACTCGCCCCGGGCGGTGGATCGGCGCGCAGCGCCGAGACGGATGAGGGGTGCTGGACGGAGTGCGTCAGTGCCAACCTGGAGCACCCCTCATCCGTCGCCTTCGGCGACACCTTCTCCCACAAGGGGAGAAGGGGAAGCGCGTCCTGTAACTCTCCGACTTGCGATCGAACGGCGACCACGGCTCTAATCATCGGGATCTTTTGCACCGCGACTAGGGTGTTGTTTAAATTAGCTTTTCTATTTCTTGAAAAGCTTGTTTCTTTCCTACATACTTCGCAAACTGCCGCGCAAACATGGTAGAGGTCGAGTTCCACGAACGGCAGGGATGAGTCATGACCGAAGCAGACGGCCAAGGACGGCCGACCTCGGGGGACGAAGCCGATGGACGCGATCATGTCAGGCGCATCCCCGACATCATTTCGCTGGTGAAGGACTCTTACTGTGAATTGCGCCCGGCGGAGCGGCGCGTCGCCGATGTCGTGCTCGACGACGTCAAATTCGCGGTCGACGCCTCCAATGCCGTGCTCGCCCAGCGCGCCCAGGTCAGCGAACCCACGGTAACCCGGTTCTGCCGCGCCATCGGCTGCGAAGGGGTTCGCGATTTCAAGCTGAAGCTGGCGCAAAGCCTGGTCGTCGGCGCGCTCTATCTGAGCAAGCCGCCGCCGCTGAACAGCGACAATGGCATGCCGTTCTGGAATGCCGTGTTCGGCGAGGCCCGCCGGGCGCTGCAGGAGGCCGAACGGCAGCTTGATCCGGCGCAGCTGCTGAAAGCCGCCGAGCTCATCGCCAAGGCGCGCCAGGTCACGGTGTTCGGCCTCGGCGGCAGCTCTTCGGCGCTGGCGCAGGAGACCCAGTACCGGCTGTTCCGCTATGGCATCACCGTCAGCGCCCAGTGCGACCCCTATCTGATGCGGATGACCGCCTCGACCCTGAAACCCGGCGACCTGGTGATCGCCATTTCGGCGACCGGATGCACCCGCGAAGTGATCGAGGCCGTCGAGCTCGCCAAGCATTACCGCGCCAACGCGATCGGCGTGACCGCGCCCGACACCGAGCTTGCCCGCGCCTGCGACGTCAGGCTGACGGTGGCGGTGCCGGAATATCCCGACACGCTGAAGCCGACCGCCTCGCGCTTCGCCTTTCTGGCCGCGATCGACCTGATGGCGGTGGCGGCCGCCTACAAGCTCGACGGCTCGGCCCGCGAAACCGTCCGCCGCATCAAATACAACGCCCAGATCCACAGGACGGGCAAGGAGATGGAGCCGCTGGGGGATTGAGGCCTGGTTAAGGGGCGTTTGCGCTGCCCCTCACCCTTGCCCTCTCCCCGTGAAAAACGGGGAGAGGGGGTCGCCAGCGCTGGAGCTTGTCCCTTCTCCCCGTTGTTCACGGGGAGAAGGTGCCGGCAGGCGGATGAGGGGCAGCGCCGAGTTCGACAATTGACGACCCAATCCGGATTCGCCGACTCGAAGGAGAAAAAAATGCTCGACATGGCACCCTCAAAACAGGCGGCCAGCTGGCTTTCCTCTCTCTCCCGCGCCCTCGAGGCGGGCGACGCCGCGGCCGCGACCAATCTGTTCGTCGAGGACTGCTACTGGCGCGATCTGCTGACCTTCACCTGGAACATCAAGACGATGGAAGGCCGCGCGGCGATCCGCGACATGCTGGATGCCACTCTGGCGGCAACCAAGCCGACCGCCTGGCAGCTCAGTGGCGAGGCAAGCTCGCACGAAGGCATGATAGAGGCCTGGTTCAGCTTCGAGACGTCGTCGGCCTGGGGCCAAGGCATCATGCGCCTGCAGGACGGCAGATGCCGGACGCTGTTCACGGCGATGAGCGACCTCAGGGGTTTTGAGGAGCGCAGGGGACCGGCGCGGCCGCTGGGTGTCCGCCACAAGGCCGACCCGGACCGCGAGACCTGGGCCGAGGCGAGGGCGCGCGAGACGCGTGATCTCGGTGCCATTGAGCAGCCCTATTGCCTGGTCATCGGCGGCGGCCAGGGCGGCATCATGCTGGGCGCACGGCTGCGGCAACTCGGCGTGCCGGCGATCGTCATCGAGAAGAATGCGCAGGCCGGCGATTCCTGGCGCAACCGCTATCGCTCGCTCGTGCTGCACGATCCGGTCTGGTACGACCATCTGCCCTACATCCCGTTTCCGGAGAACTGGCCGGTGTTCACGCCCAAGGACAAGATGGGCGACTGGCTGGAAATGTACACGCGCGTCATGGAGCTCAATTACTGGACCTCCACAAAATGCATCAGCGCGTCCTACGACGAAGCCAAAAAAATCTGGACGGTCGAGGTCGACCGCGCCGGCGAGCGCATCACGCTGATGCCAAAGCACATCGTCTTCGCAACCGGCGCCTATGGCCCGCCGCGGCAGATCGACCTGCCCGGCGCCGCTGCGTTCCAGGGCGAGATCCTGCATTCCAGCCAGTATTTTAGCGGCGAGACATTCCGCGGCAGGCGCGTCGCGGTCATTGGCGCGGCAAGCTCGGGGCACGATGTCGCCGTCGACCTCTGGGAGAGCGGCGCTGCGGTGACGATGATCCAACGCTCGCCGACGACGGTGGTGAAGTCAGACACGCTGATGGAGGTCGGCTTCGAGATCTTTTCGGAAAAGGCGCTGGCCCGCGGCATCACCATCGAAAAGGCCGACATGATCGTCGCCTCGACGCCGTTCGCGCTGCTGCCGCAAACCCAGCGGGCGCTGTACGACATTATCAAGGCGCGCGACGCGGCTTTCTACGACCGCTTGCGCGGCGCCGGATTCGCCATCGATTTCGGCGACGACGAGACGGGGCTGCTGATGAAGGCCTACCGCACCGGCTCGGGTTACTATATCGACGTCGGCGCGTCCGATCTGATCATCGACGGCGCGATCGGCATCCGCAGCGGTGTCGAGATCAAGTCGCTGACGCCGACCGGAATCCTGTTCGACGACGGCAGCGAATTGGCGGCCGATGTGATTATCTCCTGCACCGGCTATCAGTCGATGAACGAAACCGTGGCGGCGATCGTCTCGCGCGACGTCGCCGACGAGGTCGGGCCGTGCTGGGGGATTGGCTCGGGCGTGAAAGGCGACCCGGGACCATGGCAAGGCGAATTGCGCAACATGTGGAAGCCGACGGCGCAGGAAGCGCTGTGGTTCCACGGCGGCAATCTGGCGCTGTCGCGCTTTTACTCGAAATATGTGGCGCTGCAGATCAAGGCGCGGATGGAAGGCGTGGCGACACCGGTTTATGGGTAGCAGCGCTCTTCTCCTTCTCCCCTTGTGGGAGAAGGTGGATTGGCGCGCAGCGCCAAGACGGATGAGGGGTGTTGGACGGAGTGAGGCGTTGGTGTTCTCTGGAGCACCCCTCATCCGACCGAGCTTCGCTCGGCCACCTTCTCCCACAAGGGGAGAAGGAAGAGCCGCCCAGCCTTCACCCACGCCCGAAATGCCTGGCCACCACCTCGACATGCGTTTCATGCGCATGCGCTTCGAAGCGCTCGGTGTCACCAAAATCGTTAGCCGCCTCGTTCGGCCACCAGGTGCCGCCGATCACGATGCCGTCCGAGACCAGCCGCTGCTCGGCGACCAGCGACGCGCCGACCGCGTCGACAAAGGTAAAACGGCCCGGACGCAGCCGCAGCACTGCGATGTCGCCGACTGCACCGACCTTAAGCGTGCCAAGCTCGGGCCTTGCGATCGCCTCGGCCGGCCGTTGGGTCGCCGCGCGCAGCACCTCGACCAGCGGCATGCCGAGCGCCAGCAATTTCGACATGCACACCAGAATGTCGAAGGCCGGACCGTCGACGCAGTAGAGATGCACGTCGCTGCTGATCACGTCAGGCGCCAGCCCTTCGCTGAGCATCGCCCTGGCGACCGCGAAATCGAACGAGCCCATGCCGTGGCCGATGTCGAAGATAACGCCGCGCTCGCGCGCCAGCCGCATGTCGGGCCGGACCGCGCCCGAGGCGAAGACCGGCGCGTTGGGAAACGGCCGGAAGCAGTGGGTGAGGATGTCGCCCTTGCGCAGCCGCGGCAGCACTTCTGAACGGCCTGGCGGCGGCTCGTCGATATGCGCCATCAGCGGCAGGCCGGCCTGGTCGGCAGCCTCGAGCGCCAGATCGACCGGCGCGATGCCGCTGCTGCCGCCGGCATGGCGACCCGAGCGTACTTTTACGCCGACGACCACGTCTGCGTGCTCGCGCACCGCCGCCACCGTCTCGCGCGGTTCGCAGAGCCGCAGATCGCTGCACTCGCCAACCGAAACGGTCTGCGAGAAGCCGAAAATGCCGGCAAAGGAAATGTTGACATAGGCCAGGATGCGGAGCTTCGAGCGCTCGATGACGTGGCGGCGAAAGCCGAGGAGGTTGCCGGCGCCAGCGCTTCCGGCGTCGATGAAGGTTGTGGTGCCGCTTTTTGCAGCGAGGCGGTCGGCATCGACGCCAAGCGAGGTGCCGCCCCAATAGACGTGGCTGTGCAGGTCGATGAGGCCGGGCGCGACGATGGACCCCGTCGCATCGATGACGCGCGCGGCGCGCTCGAAGGGAATGTCGGGATCGATCGCGGCGATGCGGCCGTTGGCGATGGCCAGATCGCGTTGCGCATCGAGGCCGGATGCCGGATCGATGAGCCGGCCGCCCTTCAGCAGGAGATCAAATTGCATCGGCGTCCTGTGTGTTCTCGTTCAAACCGGCCTGTCCGCGCAATTCTCATATAGGTTTTGTTGGAAAGCAACATTTTTTGGGAATGATGTTGCTTTATTACAGGAGCGTCGCAAGCGTAAGCGGAGCACCAAAATTGCCGATCTCCCCCCTTGAGGGGGAGATGCCCGGCAGGGCAGAGGGGGTGCTGTCCCGCCAGCGTTTCTGGGCCGCGCCAACGCGGGCAGCACTCACCGATCAATCCGCGTCGACAGGATGATCGACGACGATGTCCGCTCGACCCCGTCCATCGCGCCAATCTCATCAAGCAGCGTGTCGAGGTCCTTGATCGACGGCGCGTCGACGACGACGATCATGTCGAAATTGCCGCTCACCGAATGCAGCGTCCGCACCGGCGGCAACGCCTGCAGGCTGCGCACCACCTTGTCGGCAAGCTTGGGCGTGACGGTGAGCAGGACATGCGCCCGCACCAGTCCCTGTTCGTAGTCGGGTGAAAGCCTGACGCCATAGCCGGTGATGATGCCGCGCTGTTCCAGCCGCTCGATCCGGCTCTGCACCGTCGTCCGCGACACGCCGAGCCGCCGCGCCAGTTCGGCCGTCGACGCGCGCGCATTCGCGCGCAGCAGGGAGAGCAGGGCCTGTTCGGCGTTGCTAAGCACTTTCGACGAACCTCATCGGCATACTGTCCAATTTGGCACTTCGTTTTGAGCAGTTCAACACTTCCTTTCGACAGGCAAGCTGCGATTCTGTCCGCTCTGTGAAAGGCAAGGCGAGGGAACTGTCATGAAGGACATCATAATTGTCGGCGCCGGCAAGATCGGCTCGACCATCGCCGAGATGCTGGCTTCCACCGGCGACTATCACATAACCCTCGTCGACCGATTGGCCGCACAGCTCGGCGCGGCCGAACTGCCTGAAACGGTCGAGACGCTGCAGCTCGACATCGAAGCCGCCGGCACACTCGAAGCGGCTCTGGCCGGCAAGTTCGCGGTGCTCAGCGCCGCGCCCTTCCACCTGACCACGCGCATCGCCGAGGCGGCGGCCAGCGCCGGTGTGCATTATCTCGACCTGACCGAGGATGTCGTCGCGACCCGGCGCGTCAGGCAATTGGCGCGTACCGCCGACAGCGCCTTCATCCCGCAATGCGGGCTGGCGCCGGGCTTCATCTCGATCGTCGCCAATGATCTCGCCAGCCGCTTCGACACGCTGGAAAGCGTGCGCATGCGGGTCGGCGCGCTGCCGCAGTACCCGTCGAATGCGCTGAACTACAATCTGACATGGAGCACGGACGGCGTCATCAACGAATATTGCGAGCCTTGCGAGGCGATCGTCGAAGGCGAGCTGATCGAGGTGCCGCCGCTGGAGGAGCGCGAGGAATTCTCGCTCGACGGCGTCACCTACGAGGCGTTCAACACCTCGGGTGGGCTCGGCACGCTGGCCGAAACGCTGAAGGGCAAGGTGCGCACGCTGAACTATCGCACCATCCGCTACCCCGGCCACGCCGCGATCATGAAGGCGCTGCTCAACGATCTTGGCCTGCGCCACCGCCGCGACGTGCTGAAGGACATTTTTGAGAGCGCCCTGCCGGCGACGCTGCAGGACGTGGTCATCGTCTTCGTCACCGTCAGGGGGGGGGCGGGCGGGGGCCGCGGCGGGCGCGGGCGCCCGCCACACAACAAACACCCGCCCCAGCGGGCGCCCGGGCGGGCGGCGCG
>NZ_JBVVPZ010000059.1:0-3067 GCF_055811415.1 Mesorhizobium sp. WSM4846 | reverse complement strand
CGGCCCCCCCCCCCGCCTGTTGTTCATTAATTTTTTTCCCCGCCCCGGGCGGGCGCGGTGGCTGGGGGGGTGGGGGGCCCCCCCCCCCCCCGGGGCCCCCCCCCCCCCCCCCCTGCTGCAGGAGACCTACGCCAACAAGATCTACGCCAGGCGCGTCGGCGACAAGGTGCGCAGCGCCATCCAGATCACCACCGCCTCCGCCATCTGCGCGGTGCTCGACATGCTGGCCGACGGCAGCTTGCCGGCGAAGGGTTTTGTCAAGCAGGAAGACATCGCGCTCGACGCCTTCCTCGTCAACCGCTTCGGCCGCGCCTATGCGCAGCACGAGATGGTTAGCCGGCTTGCGGGTTAGGTGCTCGCTGACCAGAGATCGGTGGGACAGCGCCCCCCTCTACCCTACCGGGCATCTCCCCCACTTGGGGGGAGATTGGCCGGCATCTCCGCTTTCGCCAATCTCCAACGCTTAAAGTAGGGCGGGACGGCGAGGCTGCCGATCTCCCCCCAAGTGGGGGAGATGTCCGGCAGGACAGAGGGGGGCGCGAAGGAACTCGACCGAACGAGGTTCGAATCCGCCGTGAGGCCAGCCAGCCCTCAAACATGCAAGGCATGCCCCATCGCCTTCAGCGCCGCCTCCTGAAAACCCTCGCCCTGCGTCGGATGGGCATGGATGGTGCCGGCGATATCCTCCAGCCGCGCGCCCATTTCCAGCGCCAGGCCAAACGCCGTCGACAATTCCGACACGCCCTGGCCGACCGCCTGGATGCCGAGCACCAAATGGTTGTCGGCGCGGGCGACAACTCGGACGAAGCCATCCTCACTCATCTTGGTCATCGCGCGGCCGTTGGCGGCGAACGGAAACAGCCCGACCTTGATCTCGCCGCCAACCCTCTTGGCCTCCTCCGGCGACAGGCCGGCGGTGACCAGCTCCGGATCGGTGAAGCAGATGGCGGGAATTGAGCGCTTATCCCAGCTGCGCTTGTGGCCGGCGACGATCTCGGCGACCATTTCGCCTTGCGCCATCGCCCGGTGCGCCAGCATCGGCTCGCCGGTGACGTCGCCAATGGCAAAGATGCCGCGCATCGAGGTGCGGCACTGGTCGTCGATGCGGATGAATTTGCCCGCCATGTCGAGGTCGATCTGCTCCAGCCCCCAGTCTTCGACCACCGGCTTGCGCCCGACGGTGACCAGGATCCTGTCGGCGGCGATTTTGGCATTCTTGCCGGTCGTCGTTTCGACCAGCAAGGCATCGCCCTTGCCCGACAGGCCCTTGGCCTTGGCGTTCACGAGCACCTCGATGCCGAGCTCGGTGAGCCGCTTCACCACCGGCCGGGTCAGCTCGGCATCATATTGCGCCAGCACGCGCGGCAAGGACTCGACCACGCTCACCTTGGCGCCCAGCTTGGCGAAGGCGATGCCGAGCTCGAGCCCGATATAGCCGCCACCGACGACGGCAAGCCTTTCCGGCACTTCGCTCAGCTCCAGCGCTTCGGTGGACGAGATTACCGGCCCACCGAACGGCAGTGACGGCAGCTCGACCGCCGCCGAGCCGGTCGCGATCACCACCATCTCGGCGCGGACGACCTGCATGCCAGTCTCGGTCTGGACCTCGACGGTCTTGCCGTCACGGAATTTCGCCCAGCCATGCACGGTCTTGACCCCGGCCTTCTTGAGCAGGCCGGCAACGCCGCTGTTAAGCCGGCTAACAATACCGTCCTTCCAGGCGATGGTCGCTTCGAGATCAATCGACGGCGTGGCGATTGAAATGCCGAGCGGGCTCTTGCCGCTCGCCGTGTGCGAGATTTTCTCGAACTCCTCGGCGGCATGGATCAGCGCCTTGGACGGAATGCAGCCGACATTGAGGCAGGTGCCGCCCGGCTTGCCGAACTCGACGATAACCGTGTCGATGCCGAGCTGGCCGGCACGGATGGCGCAGACATAGCCGCCCGGACCGGCGCCGATGACGAGCAGCTTGCAGGATATTTCCTTCATCATGGCACCCTGGTTGGTCGAGCCGGCGGGACATGTGCGGCAGGACAGAGGGGGGCGCGAAGGATCGCTACTGCTCTCATTCTGCGCCCCTGCGATCCCCTGTTCATCATCTCAATCCACGAAAATCAGCGCCGGGGTCTCCAGCAGCGTCTTGATCCGTTGAATAAACACCGCGGCGTCCCAGCCGTCGATAACGCGGTGGTCGAAGCTGGAGGACAGGTTCATCATCTTGCGCGGCATGAACTGGGTGCCGTCCCACACCGGCCGCACGATCATCTTGTTGACGCCGAGGATCGCCACTTCCGGATGATTGATCACCGGCGTCGTCGCCACCCCGCCCATGGCGCCGAGCGAGGTGATGGTGATCGTCGATCCCGACAGTTCGTCGCGCGCCGCCGTGCCTGACCTGGCCGCCTCGGCGAGCCTGAAAACCTCGGCGGCGCAGTCCCAGATGTCGCGTGCCTCGGCGTGCTTGACCACCGGCACCACCAGCCCCGAAGGCGTCTGCGCGGCAATGCCGATATGGACGCCGCCATGCTGGTGGACGATGCCGGCCTCGTCGTCGAACAGCGCGTTGATTTTAGGCTGGTCGGCGATCGCCTTGACCATCGCCCGCATCAGGAACGGCAGCAGCGTCAGCTTCGGCCGCTCCACGCCGCCGCGCTTCTCCTTGTTGAGCGCCGCGCGCAAATCCTCCAATGCCGTAACGTCGATCTCCTCGACATAGGTGATGTGCGGGATGCGCGACTTGGCCAGCGCCATCTTCTCGGCGATCTTGCGCCTGAGCCCGATGATCTTGATGTCCTCGACGGCCTCGTTGCGGGCGAGGCCGGAGACCTTCGCAAGCTGCGGTCCGCGCGCCAGGAAGGCGTCGATGTCCTCGTGGAGAATGCGGCCGGCCGGGCCGCTTCCCCTGACCTGTCGGAGATCGACGCCGGCCTCTTTTGCCCTGAGGCGGACGGCCGGCGACGCCAGCGGCTTTTCACCTTCGGGGCGCGGCGCGGCGACGGATGCAGGACCCCGATCGACCGCAGCACCCCCACCCCTAACCCCTCCCCACAAGGGGGAGGGGGATTCC
>NZ_JBVVPZ010000058.1:0-35223 GCF_055811415.1 Mesorhizobium sp. WSM4846 | reverse complement strand
TTACGATGAGCGGCCGCGAACGTGTTCTAACCCCACGTGCGGAAACACTCGCCCCCGCTGTTCGCGGCGCACTCTTGAAAATCCAGAGCTCGATTATTTCTTGGGATCCGTTTAATCCGGCTCAATCCGATCGCCGTTTCAGGATCACCCTTTCCGATTTCGCCACACTGGTGTTTTTTGAAAAGGTCGTGGAGCGTGTTGCACGCGAAGCACCCGCCGTCAGCTTCGAATTGCTGCCGCTCGACGACGAGCCCGATGAGCTTCTCCGGCGCGGTGACGTCGATTTTCTGATTTGTCCGGAATTGTTCATGTCGAGCGCACATCCAAGAGCGGCGCTGTTCGACGACACGCTCGTGTGCGTAGGCTGCCCCACGAACAAGCAGCTGCCACAGCAGCTTACATTCGAGAGATACATGTCGATGAGGCACGTTGCGGCCAAGTTCGGGCGGGCGCTGAAGCCCTCCATCGAGGAGCGGTTTTTTCTTGAGCATGGCCTGAAGAGACGTGTCGAGGTTATCGTGCAGGCCTTTAGCATGATCCCGCCGATGGTCTCAGGCACAGCTCGTATAGCGACCATGCCCTTCCGGCTGGTTCAGCATTTCAAGAAAACCTTCCCACTGCAGATCATCGAACTTCCGCTGCCGCTTCCCGCATTTACCGAGGCCCTCCAATGGCCCGCCCTTCACAACAGTGATGCGGCAAGCGTCTGGATGCGAGAGATATTGTTACAGGAGGCGTCTCGAATGAGTTCTCCGCGGGACACCAAAAAGGGTCGCAAGCCCTGATTGACTACCGCGTCTCACACCGGCACTCGTGTCAACAGGCGTGTCGAACGAGATCGATAGTCGCGGAAAGTGCGCCTGCGAGGTCGTCCAGCGGGTGGGCTGCGTCGACAAACGGTGGGAATGAGAAGGGGCCCCCCATAGCCGCCATCAAGCAGCGCCCGGATCTGGCTGCCATTGTCGGAACCGACTAGGACGCGATCCGGGTAAATCCAGTGGATCGGATTGTTCACGGTTGAGATGTGCACGAGACCGGCCAGGTCGCAGGAGAAGAACGGCTCCCCGGCGAGCGGCGTGATGTGTCGTGCACGAGGCGGAAGACGGACTGGCCATCAATGGCGGCAATGGCCTTAGCCGCTCCGTTCTTCGATCGAAGCGAGCAAGTCTGGAAGCCCAGCGGCTCGATGAGACCGATCAGGCCCGCGCGACTGGAGGATCGGCTTGAGCGCCTTCAAGGCGACGCGGAGATCGCCCCGGCGCTCGCCATTGGCAGGCCAGGAGCCATCGTTGACCGGCACCAGCATGAGCGTCTTGCCTCCGCAGGCCGCCGCATAAATCGGCGAGCTTGCTCGCCTCGGCCCTGGGGGCAGGAGTCCACTCGTTGAAGCGCTGCAAGGCATTGATGGAAAAATCCCAACGCCTGCTTCAGCGGCGGCAGACCGGACGTCCGCCGCCGGCTGCCGCGTGCAATAGCATTGCTGTACTGTCGGCTGCGTCGGTTAGGCCCTGGTCGGCAAAAGCGAAAAGTGCCCTGACGTCAAGTCCCGGCGTCGCCATGTGATCGAGTGCAAAGCGGGCGATGCTTGGCGCATGGCTTGGCTTTCCTATGAAACGGCAGTCATTCTCGGCTGACTGGCTTCTACGTGCATTGATTCGCGAGGGCCAAAATGATGGTCATGAGGAAGGCCAGGCAGTCGAACTCACGTTTCCCTCACTGTGGTGCCGCGCCTGCTGAGACATCGCCTGAATTGGTGTAATGACCGAAGCTAACTCGCAGCCATCCATCTGCTTCCGCAAACTAACCCGCCAACCCGGAGAGATGCCCAACCCATCGAATTCAAGGTTCAGGCAGCAGGGTGCTTCGCCAGAGCGAGACCGACGCCCAGCGCGACCATCGCGCCGCCCGACGCCTCTCTCAGGCGGCGGATCAACCCGGGACGCGCTGCCGCGCCGTCTTGAATGCCGCTGGCTACGACGGCAACCACGATGTCGGCGAGCGTGTTGAGCGCAATCGACACGGAGCCAAGCACCACGAATTGCAGAGCTACGTGCCCTGCGCTCGGGTTCACGAACTGCGGAAGGAAGGCTAGAAAAAAGGCTGCCGTCTTCGGGTTGAGAGCCTCGACCAGCACCCCTTCACGAAACGCCCGCCGGGGTCCGACTGAACGCATCGGGGCGCCATCATCGCCGCCAGTCGCTCCCTTGCGGCGGGCGGCTTGAAAGGTGCGAAAGCCGAGCCAGACGAGGTAGACCGCGCCTAACAGCTTTAATGCGGAGAACAGTTCCGAGCTCTCGAGCACGATCGCGGAAACACCTAAGCTTGCGGCGAGGACGTGGATCATGCCGCCCAACCCGGTGCCGAAGCTGGAAGCGATACCTTCCGGACGACCGCCGGCGAGCGTGCGCGCGGCGACGTAGAAGATGCCCGGACCGGGCGTGATGGCGAGCACGGAGGCCGCGGTGAGGTACAGGGCGAATGGGGTCAGTTCTGGCATCATGGTCGATTTCCGACGAAGTTCATGATTATTTCGGGATGAGAGCGGCGATCTCGCGGTCAGATGCCCGCTCGCTCGCCGCGAGGCCCGCGGCCACGCCGGCGCGGTCGGCCGCGTTCCGGTTCTGGCTCATTTTGCGCTTACCCTCCAGCCTCGTGATAGGCATGCGCAGGCCGACGATTCCGCGGAGTTGCGCCTGTACAAAATCCGGCGGCGCGTCCGACACCGCCCAAGGCGAGGCGCGTTCGCCCTCGTGGCGGTCGGTGAGACGTTTCACGACGTCCAGCAGCCTTCCCGCATGCTCGAAGAACTCGACCGGACCATAGGCGTGGACGGCGATGTAATTCCAGGTTGGGACGACCTTCCCGGTTTCCCGCTTGGTCGCATACCATGCCGGCGTCACATAAGCGTCCGGCCCCATGAAGATGGCCAAGCCGTCGCCGATCGGCGGAACACGGCACTGGGGATTAGCCTTCGCTAAGTGCCCGTAGATCACGCCGTGCTCGCCCTCGCTCTCATCAAGGAAGAGGGGCAGTGGCGTTGCGAGCGGCCCTTCCGCCGTGACTGTGACGAAGTTCGCCAGCAGCGCCGCGCGGATGGTGGCGCGCAGGGACTCGTTGTCGTCGTCGCGGAAAGCGGGAGGGATGTACATGGCGAAACTCCTTGCGTTACCGATCACATACCGGCAAGCTGGCCTGCTGGAAACAGCCAGTCAGAAGCTATCGACGTGGTCCAGTTTGTGAAAGATGGCATCGCGCCCGATCATCGTGACGATCGAGGAGCAGATCCACAGCAGGGTGTGCGAGTCGGAGAACCTGGTCATTCGCAGCCGAGGGATCGGGCATGTCCCGGCAATGGCGACTAGTTTGCCAAACCTTGTGGACGCAGCCCGCGATCCCGGAGACCTTATTGAAAGAATCGTCGAACAGGTTCCGGCGATGCCAAGCAATGCCGAGAGGCTGCGCGCATTATAGCAAGTGACAACAAACGTCTACGCTGAGTCAACGGGTCGGAACCGACAGTTCGTCCGATGTCGACGAAGCCTGTAAGCCTTCATAAGCGAGACCCAAGGCACTGGCTGGGAAAGCAGGTCCATAGGATCTCGCATTTCAGTGATGTTCTGGAAGCGGGCGAATTTCATATCCGCAGGCATCTAATGCCGGAATCAGATTGGATAGCGCCATAACGGTCTGGTTGCGCAGACCGGCTTGACTGCTCCGTCTCGACTCGTCGGGAGGGCAACCATCGTGCAAGAGCACGATGGCGCCGGGCCGCACCGAGGCGAGCACTGCATCGACGATCGCGTTGGTGCCGGGGCGCGACCAGTCTTTTGGGTCTATCGACCAATGAAGGGCCGCCAGCCCGGCGATCTCTGACGCAGTGAACACTTCTTCGCTCCAGGCGCCGTACGGTGCGCGAATGTAGCGGATCGAGGCCTGCGGGCATGCTCCCATGATGGCATGGTTCGCCTCAAATACCTCACGTTGCACTTCGCCCAAGCCGCATTTGGACAGATCCGGATGAGACATCGTGTGGTTGCCCACCTTATGCCCTTCTGCGATCATTCGCTGAATGAGATCCGGGTGCTCTGCGGCGTAGGCGCCAATGACGAAGAAAGTCGCTGGCACCCGATTTTGCGCCAGCACATCGAGTATCTGTGGTGTGAAGAATGGATCGGGACCGTCGTCAAACGTCAGATAAACGCTCCGACGACCGGTTCCATCAGCGCACTCACTCTGCACCTCCCATCCGTCATCAAGATGTTTCATAGCTCCGGATCCTTCCGGTCAATTGTTGCATCGGTCGGCCATTCGCTCATCGGCCGCGCAATCGGCATAATCACGAGGAGCACGTCCTCCACGCGAGGCGGCGTGTCGAGATCCAGCACTTCTGAGTGGCCTCCACCGTCCTTGGGAGCGCATGGGAAACCTCGACTTGTTGATCCTTGGGTAGGCGCCTACGTCAGTTGGGGGCTTGTGGCGAAAGAGCCGAGGCGATGCAGGCTTGCGCGATCAGCGACGTACCTGGTCGAAAAGGGGATCGGCTCGCTTAATGTTCGGCGCAGACCAGAATGCACACACCAGAAAAATGCTCCTCGGAGCCAACCGCATACATCGACAATCTCCCTAGCCTGCATCCTTGAATTCTTCCTATGCAATGTCCTGTCCGATAGTCAAAATCGAATGTTTCGATGACAAGCATCCACGTTGCGGATAGATGAGACAATGGCCCTTGATGTGAAGTCGGCTCCACGCACTGCTGACCGAGCGCAACGGCACGGTAGCGGCAAGCCGCATCAGATAATTCAGCCGGCCATGAGCGCGGCCGTCGCCCAACTGCTTTCAACGATGACCTGTTTACGATGAGCGGTCGCGAATGTTCTAACCCGCGTGCGGAACCGTCGACGTCTCAGGGTTGAGCGACGACGTCGCGCAGCATCTCGACGCTGCCGGTGTCGTAGACGCCTCTGAGTATCTGCTCACGAAGTGCTTCGTAGATCTGGCGCGCCCCCATGCCATGCGGGCGGATTGAGCCACCGGGAGTTGGAGACTGGACCATTTCTTTTCCTGCCAACCGAACCAGTTTGCAGCTACTCTTCCTGAAAGCCAAGAGCACGTCCGAAGTGGATGCCCGAGCCCGCCCACCGATCCAAGACTGGCCCGGTCTGCGAACAGCCAATCGGCTTCGCTACCCGCGCGATCCTGCTACGATCCGGCTGGTGTTTCCAGTGCCGTTCAGCCATCCGTCATTCTGAACTCGACCTACGGCTTCGAAAGCGTTGCGGCGAATGGGGCCGCCGCCTTGGCGGCGCAATCCTCGGCGGCGCGGAAACCCTCCACACGGGCTTACCGCCGCGCTCTCGCTATGTTCGGCCTTACCTGGTTCTGCGCGGGCTGAAGACTCTTGCGCTTCGCGAAGGGCACAGACCATGACGCTTGCGATCGCGCGGGTGCTCGAGAGCGCTCCCCTTCCTCGACTCCCATCCCGATCAGGCGATTGCCCGAGAGCAGATGTCGGGCATCGCCAACGCTAACCCTGCGTGACCTTGACCAGCAGATCCTCGGTTTCCTGAAGATGGCGTCGTCGAAATCTGCACCGGCGTCGTATTGCCGTAAATCAAGGATGCCAACAACAGGGCCGGATGATTGGAGGCCCAAGCATCAAGCCGCATTAAGACAAGATCGTCGCCCCACCGACGCATTTTGCCAAAAGCAGCTCAACGACGAACATGCCGGCTTGGCGCGCCGAAGGGCCGCCGCCTTTCCCGCAAGCGGCCCCGCCCGCTCGCCACCGGGGTCAACCCACGCCAATCTGTCCACCAACGCTCGTCCCATCCGCTATGCGCAACACCAAGCTGATGTCGCAGGGGCGGTCACCAACCCGGTACGCCGTCGAGAAACGACGAACTGGTGCTGTCTTGAGCCACCGGCAAGCAAATCCATTGCTGATCCGCGACTGCAATAAGCGTTAGCTGGAGCGAACATGCATGCTCGCGGCAATCATCAGGACCCTTGCCTCGGTCAATTGGATTGGAGGCTGTCATATGAAGTGCAGACCGGTGTTTGGGCAGCTGTTATCGGTCGTCCAGACTTTGGCATCAGTTTTGGTGGACGCGAGCAGCTTGCGAGGGATGCATCCGAACGTGGCGCTGCTCCCACAATAGTCGCAGCTCTCCTGTGAGAGCCTCGCGCAGGCCCTGATCCAGCGTGATTGTGTCGAGGAGATCCGCGAGCACGGCTTCGCCTTCGATCCGCGTCAGCAGATCGAACAAGCCATGTGAAATACGCGCACAGTCACGGTGATCCGTTCGGATTTCGCAGACGGTCTCGTGGCGATCCTGCGCCGTGTATGCGCGGACTTTATGCAGGGATACATAAGGCGGCAATGAAACCGCGAGCGCAGTCCAATCCTGCAGCTTTGCGGCCCGTTTTTTGACGAGGTACGGCCCGACCACAAGTCCATCCAGCTCTGTTGTCAGGAACGTGGCAATCGAGTCTGCAACTGAATCTACGATCGGCTCTGCATTGTTGTTAAAGGACGTATTGAGCAGAATTGGGATGCCTGTCCGCTGCTTGAAGGCATTGATGACGTCCCAGTAGGCCGGACTGACCTTGCGCGATACTGTTTGCAGCCGAGCCGTACCGTCGACATGCGTGATGGCGCCGAGCAAATCCCGCTTGGAATCGCGCACACGAACTACGAAATTCATGAAGGGAAATTCGCACGCACTGCCCGGGAGGTCGAAAAATTCGCGCGCATCCTCCTCCAACACTGATGGGGCGAACGGGCGATATCCTTCCCGCTTCTTGACCATAGCGTTGATCCGGTCCTTGTTTGAAGCGGGCCTGGGGTCGGCAAGAATGCTGCGATTTCCGAGCGCTCGCGGCCCGAACTCCGAACGACCTTGCACCCAGCCGATCACCGCGCCACCGACCATCCACTCGGCTGCCCTATCCGCCACCTCCTCAGTGCGTTCAAACTCCAGGTGCCCCGCCCATGCCTTTAGTTCCTCTTCGACAGCGTGATCGCTCGCGAGTTCCGGCCCCCAATAGACCTCCTGCAATCGCGTACGCGGCGCTGGGCGGCCCAGCTCATTAGACACGATTAGCGCGGCGCCTAATGCGCATCCAGCGTCATGCGATGCGGGCTGCACGAAGATGTCTTCGAAAAGTCCTGAATAGAGCAGCTTGCCGTTCATGGAGCAATTGTGCGCAACTCCGCCGGCCAGGCACAACCGCGTCATCCCGGTGGCCTCACGATAATGGCGAAGAATGTGAAACACGATGCGTTCGAGCGCTTCCTGTAACGACGCACTCACATCCATATGCTGCTGAGTGAATGGCATTCCCTTTTGCCGAACCTGAATGCTGCGGAGCAAAGTCGGACCGATGCGGTCCAGGTGGACGCGATACTCGCCGTTTGCAGAGAGTTCATAGAATTGCTCGAAAAGCTCGCGATAGGGAACGGGATCGCCGTAGGGGGCAAGCCCCATTACCTTATATTCATCGAACAAGCCGTAGCCGAGATACCGGATCGTCTCGAGATAAAATTGCCCGAGAGAATTGTTCTCTGGGAAAGTCGCAAGTTGCGTAATTTCAGTACCAGATCCAACCGCCACAAGGCCCGACAGGAAATCACCAGAGCCATCAATCGCGAAAATCAGACTTTGCTCGAAGCCCGACATTGCAAAAGCACTCACGGCGTGCGCCTCATGATGACTTACGAATGAGATACGCGAAGCGTCGATCTCGGTACCGAACTCCTGCGCCAGCAGCTGCTGCATCAACAGTTTAGCATCCAACGGAATGGAGGCGTCCGGCTGGGAAACAAGCATGTTTTCAAGCATGGCGTTGCTATAGTCTTCGGTAGCGTAGAACGCCACTCGATCGATTTCGCTGAGCTGAACCCCAGCTGCTGAAAGACAGTATTGAGCCGCACTAATTGGGAGCTTGTTGGAATGTTTGATCCGATTGAGGCGCTCCTCTTCTACCGCCGCAATGACCTGTCCGTCCCGGACGAGCACCGCAGCGCCATCGTGCATGAATGTGTTCGGAATCTGAAACCTGTTTTCATAGACTTTGTCCAATCCGCCGTTCAATCCTAGACACAGCATCTCGCTCTCCATTTGTCGTACAGGAATACTAAATTGGCCTTCTCGAGACCGTTCGATCAGAAAGACAGGCCGCGTTGTCGCTCGCGCCCGAACGCCAGCCAAACATCACCGGCCTCAAGGAATTCTATGAGGTCCGCCGGGATCAACATAAGATCCTGTGCTCGAGACGCCGGGCGTTACATAGCGTTGTGGGATTGAATCGACGCCAGCCAAAACCCTTCGCGGCACACCCTGGCGATGTCGTTTTTATTTGCGCCCATAGCGCATGGTTTATCTCCTTCTCTTTCGCGTCAGCGCATCAGTCGGCGGCGCAACAGCGCCATCGAGAGGAAGAATGGCAACAGCGCGTACAGGCCGAGCACACCGATGTGCAGGGCGATGCCGCCGATCGGGCGATCAAGCATAACCGGACGAATGAGGTCGATCGCATGTGACAGCGGCATGCATCGCGCTATCTTCTGAAAGGTGTCAGGCAGCTGATTCAATGGGAAAACGGCGCCCGACAGGAACAGCATGGGTGTAAGAATAAGCGTCTGGTAAAATACGAAGTAATCGTAGCTGGGCGAAAGTGCGGTGACGACCATCGCGAGGCTGGCAAATACGAACCCTGTCAGAGCGATGAATGGCAGCGCATAGAGGACGGACGGCCAGGCTGTATAGCCCAAGGCTGCGGTGACAATGGTAATTGCCATACCGGCCAGGAAGGCCTTGGTGGCTGCCCACGCCAGTTCCCCCAGAACGATGTCGCCGAGGGTAACGTGCGTATACAGCATGGCCTCCCATGTGCGTTGAGAATGCATGCGAGCGAAAGCCGCGTACAGTGTTTCGAGGGTAGAGGCGGTCATCGCACCGACCCCGACCATGCCGGCCGCCAAAAAGGCGATGTACGGCGCACCGTCGACGCGGCCGACCATTATGCCGAGGCCGGTACCGAGGCCGAAAAGGTAGATCATTGGATCGGCGAGGTTACCGAGAATCGCCACGAATGCGACTTTCTTCCATGCCAGATAGTTGCGGCGCCACACCGCAACCCAGTTCCACGCATTGGCGGGCAGCACCGCCGCAAGACCTTCAATCATCGTTCATTCCTCCATCTCGCGCCCGGTCAGCCGCAAGAAAACATCCTCGAGATTGGCTGGACGCAGAAGAAGGCGCAGACTTGGTCGCCCCTGGAGTTGCGTGCGCACCTGATCAGGGTCTGGCCCATAGCAGTAGAGGGTTTCGCCGCTGATCTCGATGCGCTGAGAATGTGGCTTGACCAGCGAATGCAACTCGTGCGGATCGCCGCCGTAAATCTCCATGACCTGGCATCCGATATGCTCGTCGATCAGAGCCTGCGGGCGACCTTCGGCAATGTAGCGACCCCTTTCGAGCACGCACAGCCGATCGCAGAGTCGCTCAGCCTCTTCCATGAAATGCGTCGTCAGGATAATCGTCTTGCCGCGTGCCAACAGCGCGCGCAGCCGCTCCCAGATCAGGTGGCGCGCGTGCGGATCGAGGCCGGTGGTCGGCTCGTCCATCACAATGAGCTGGGGGTCGTTGATCAACGCCCGCGCCATCGTCAGGCATCGCTTCATGCCGCCGGACAGTTCCGAGACGCGCGCATCCGCCTTGCGCTCGAGGCGAGCGAACTCGAGAAGCGACGGGATGACCGCTTCGCTCTCGCGTGTGCTCATGCCGAAGTAGCGTCCGAACACCAGCAGGTTCTCGCGTACCGTGAATTCCTGGTCAAGGTTGTCGAATTGCGGGACCACGCCAATGCCCCTACGTGCCAGCCGAGCGCGCGCCGGCACCGGGACGCCGAGCACCGTGATCGTGCCCGCGTCAGGGCATGTCATGCCGAGGAGCATACGCGCAATCGTGCTTTTGCCGGCCCCGTTTGGTCCGAGGAGGCCGAAACACTCTCCCGAAGCAACGGTGAACGACAGGTCGTCGACAACGACCTTGTTCCCATACGACTTGGTTACGCCGGCGAAATCGATTGCCACGGTCGACAGAGAGTCATGCACGGAGCTTTTCGCGCTTGTTTGCCGGTGAGACTCCCGTTCGATCGGAGGAGTCTCCGGCCGCCGCAAATCCTCTGGGCCCAATTTTCGCGTCAACACTTGATGTTTCTGGTCCTGGCTCAAAACTCATCTACCTGCGATCACGTGACTATTGCTGTTCGCTGTAAGCTGCGTCAGATCCCACCAAGGCGGGCTTTGGAAGGGCGCCGTCGATGTCTGTCACAGTGGCGGCCGAGCTTCGCGACAACCAATCGCTATTGCTCAATGTACACAGCGCGTATGCTTTCAACGGGAGCAAGAGAAAGATGTTGATGAGTGTGTGGAGCGAGAATCCGAGGAATCGAAGTTGGCGCGCACGAAACGCTGCCACGCTGCAGCGAACTATAGTCATGACCGCAATCGTCAGGCATGCCGTCCAAGGCACAGTACCTGTCGTTATGAATTGCGCGAGCCCAGCCAGGAGCGACAAAGAGAGCAATAATGGGCCAAGATTCTGCCCGATCACGTCCAATGTGAGATAAATATTAAGGCCGCGCAGCAGTTGGAGCGCCAGCAACGTGTCACGGAACGTGCTCCGAGCCCAGCGAAGCTGTTGGCGCAGATAGGGACCCATGCTGCTGGGAACGACTGTTGCCGCGACGGCCTCCGGGACATACTCTGTTCGAAAGCCTGCTTTCAGCATCAGGATCGTAAGGTGGCGGTCCTCACCGAAGTCGCTCGGCTTCCCTCGAAAGCGCTGCGTCTCGTATTGATCCAGCAGCGAAACAAGCGCGGATCGCCGGTACATGGCACACGGACCGCAGCAACACATGACGGCACCGAACCGAGCCTGCGCTGCCCGCTCTTCGTTGCAGGCGAGCCAGTATTCCATGTCAATCAACCGCGTCAGCCAAGTTTCATTGCGATTGCTGGCCGCCAACTGGCCCATGGCGGCGCCGATCGCTTGATCTTGCATCTTTAGCGCAAGTCTTGTGACGACGTCCGGCGCGAGTATCGTGTCCGAATCTACATTGAGCACCAAATCTCCGCACGAGCGACGAACCGCCGCAATCTGTGCCTTGCGCTTTCCGACATTCTTTGGGAGCGCAATGAAGTCGAACCTCGGATCACGAGCGTATTCCTCGTGTACACCTACGAGGGCATCGCGGTTTCCAGAACCGTCATCAACAACATAGACCTGCAGTTTTCCGGCGTAGTCCTGACTTGCAATGGAAGCCAGGCAGTCCGAGAGGGTGCGAGGAGCCTCGTTGTAGCACGGGATAATGACATCGACGCTCGGCCAAGGCTCACAGCTGGCCGGTTCGCCCGAGGTCGGCGGTACGTTTGTAGGCAGGGTATAAAACACCTGCGCGGTCTTATAGACGGTCGACAGCAGCGCATAAGAGCAGACTGCAACAATACTGGCTGGGGCAAAGAGGTTCATGAGATGTCAGATTTCTCAGTGAATTTGAGGAAGCGAGCGGACAATAAATCCGCGGTCAATGCTGGATTCAGATCGATCAATGCGATGAGGGGCGGGTCGCGCTGACTGATATCATTGCGGGTGCTCTTCATAGCTCTGGACCGTTCCGATCGATCAAAGTGCCGGCCGGCCACTCGCTCATTGAGCGTCCAATTGGGAGCACCATGACGAGTACGTCGTCGTCGACTCGCGTGGGAGGCAGATCGGGGTACACGTCCGGGAGGGTTGAACGCACGCGAACGCCCGACAAAATGCTCGCCAAGCCTTTGCGGCAGAACCTCCCAACATGGTTCCGGAGCGCGTGCCGAACCGTGCCGAAAGCGAATGGAACGCCAAGCTGCTGCAGCACTGGATACATCGCGCTGATCGAATGGGCGATTCCTAGCCCCTCAAGATCCGGACGCACCCCGTATAGACCGAGTTCAGCGACAAGCAGATCAGCGTCGTCAACTTTGATGTATCGGCGCAGCAGGCCCAAGTGAGCCGCTATCCCGTGCACATCATTGCCGATTGCGCGGACCTCCGGCCTCGCACCGGCCCAACTTCGACCGCCTTCGAATTGCTTTCCATTAAAGGCTCCGGTAGGCTCATAGGTCTTCCGGAAGAACTCAGAGAGTTCGAGGTGATCGGAAAGCCGCAACTCATTTTCCCAGCACAACCTCCACTGCACGTCAGAGCGCATGCGAAGACTTCCTCTTTTTCGGGTTCTTTTGTGCACCTCACGCGGCAGAGCAACGCGGTGCATGTCATGTGGGGGGTCTATGAACGACCCGCCCAGATTGGTAAAATTGATTGTTTAGATCGCGAGCATCCACGCTATGGATGTTAACGCCATGCGTTTCGAAGGCCCATGATCTGAACCTTCCGGCCGTGCTCGATTGGCCCATAAAGCGACACCGAGGCAGCTGTCGGTGACACAACCTGCTTCAAGAGCGGCCGCCAGCGGCGTGGCTGCGCCTCGTGCCGAAGCAGCGATCAAGTGGAGGATGGGCCCGACTGTTAGGCGTCAGCAAACGCGGCGATCGTTGACGCACGCTGATGATCCATAGGCGATCGCGCAGCTCTGGATCGCGCCGGCGGCAAACAGGTTCCGCGAAGCGGCAGGCTCGACAAATTGCGGCAAAGGCGGCATCCCAATGGCGCGGCGGTCGCGCTCGGCAACAAAAATCGTCTGGTCGCTGCTCGCTGCCTGGCAACCGGTACTGTCGGTTAAAGCAGCCTGACGGACCTAGAGAGGGCGCACCTCGGCCTTGCAGCAAAATGGCAGAGATGGGGAAACGGTCACCCCGTCGCTTCCGAACCTGATGTGTGGACCGCAAAAGCTTCGGCCGACGTCTGGGGCCGTTGAGGTGGAAGCGGGCGAAAACCCGTCGAGGCTCGCCGCGCTGAACATCGAGCCGCATGAAGAAGCCGGATATACGTCAGCAGTTGTGACCATCAACTGGACCCAGCTAACTTGTTGCAATCGGGCGCTCTTATACGTCCACATATAGGGTCAGCTTGACACCACGAAGCGCACAGTGTCTCTAAGTCAACTTCGACAATTCGTGTCATCAGGAAGCGGAAATCGGCTTTCGGAAGCGGGCCAGCAGGCAGTCTTCATTGATCGACGCGCCCCGGCACTCGATGCGTGTCATCTCGGCCAACGATTTGTTCAGCATGGCGCTCCAAGCAAAGTTGGCCTATTCGGCGGCCTTCGGGAAGGCGATTTCCGGCTCGTCGAGCAAGCCCGGCCTTGCGGGAGTCTCTACAGTCGCACCGACCTTCTTGCCGCGCCGGAATACCCGTCGGAAGAATGCATAGAAGCGGCTGTTCTTGCTGCGCGTGAACACCATCAGCATCGATGGCGTCACCACCAGCGTCAGCAAGGTGGCGAAGGACAGGCCAAAGACGATTGCCGACGACAGTGAAATCCACCATTGCGTCGACGGCGCGTTGATCGTCGTCTCGTGATGGAAGATTTCGAGACCAAGGCCAAAAGCAATCGGCAGCACGCCGAGAATCGCCGACACCGCCGTCAGCACCACCGGGCGGGCTCGTTCGCGGCAAGTCTGCAGCACCGCGTCCATCTTGTCCCAGCCCTCTTCGCGCAGCCGGTCGTAGGTGTCGATCAGCACGATGTTGTTGTTCACCACCACGCCGGCCAGCGCGATGACGCCGATGCCCGACATGACGATGCCGAACGCCTCTCCGGTCAACAGCAATCCCAGGAACACGCCGACCGTCGCCATGACCACGCAGGACAGCACCAGCCAAACGCTGGTGAACTTGTTGAACTGCATCAGCAGCACCAGGAAGATCAGGAAGATCGCGGCGCCGAAGGCTTTGCTGAGGAAAGCGCTGGCCTCGGCGCTGTCCTCGTTCGAGCCGGCAAGCTTCCAGCGTATGCCGCTGCCGAGATCCATCTCGGCGACCGCCTGGGTGACCTGCTGCTGGACGGAAGCGACCTGCTCGCCGGCGGCGACATTGGCCTGGACGACCACGGTGCGCGCGCCGTCGATGCGGTTGAGGATGCCGACGGTCGGCTCGGGCTTGCGCGCGACGAAATTCGAGATCGGCACCGACCCTTGCGACGTCTGCACCCTGAGGTCGTCGAGCGTCGACAGCGTGCGCCGGTCTTCGGGCAGGCGCAGCCTGATGTCGACGGCGTCGTCAGCTCCGGCCGGCCGGTATTCGCTGAGCTTCAGCCCGTTCGTCACCAGTTGCACCACCGTGCCGACCGAGGTCGGGCTGATGCCGTATTGCGCCGCCTTGGCGCGATCGACGTCGAGCGCCCAGTCGACGCCGGGCGGCGGCAGGCCGTCGGAAATGTCGATGACGCCGGGCACCTTGGCAATGCGGGCGGCGACGGCGCGCGCCTTGTCGTCGAGGCCTTCCGGGTCGACGGCCGACAGCCTGATCTGGATCGGCTTGCCGGTGGGCGGCCCGGCCTCGGGCACGCGAACCTCGACGTCGACGCCGGGAATGCCGGCCATGACGCCGCGCAGTTCGTCCAGGATCGCGTTCGCCGATTTGCGCTGGCGCCAGTCGACGAACTCGTACTGGATGACGCCGACCACGTCTTCAGGAATGTCCTGGCCGCCGCCTTGCGTCTTGCCGACTCGGGTATAGACCGATTTCACCCCTGGCCAGCCGAGAAGCCGGTTTTCCGCGGTCGTCGTGGCGGCATCCATTTCGGCGAGCGAAAGATTGCCGCGGGCGTGCACATAAAGCAGGCCGTAGTCGGGCTCGACATTCGGGAAGAACTCGACGCCGGCGCCGTATTTCGAATAGGCAAAGCCGACACCGAACAAGAGGCCGACGGTGAGCAGAAGCACGGTGATGGGAAAGCGAACCGCCTGCTTGACCACCGCCATGTACCAGCCGTCGCGGTTGTCGTTCTCGTGATGCGGCGGCGCCTTGGCGAACAAGGCGCCCAGCGCCGGTGCAAAGACCAGTGCATAGAGCATCGAGGCCGAGAGCGTGACGATCAGCGTGATCGGCATGTATTTCATGAAGTCGCCGATGATGCCCGGCCAGAACAGCAGCGGCGAAAAAGCGGCGATGCGCGTCATCGTCGCGGCGATGACCGGACCGGCCATGCGCTTGGCGGCAAGCGCGAAGGCCTCTGCCTTAGGCATGCCTTCGCTCATCCGCCGCTCGGCGAATTCGGTGACGATGATGGCGTCGTCGACCAGCATGCCGACCGCCAGGATGAGGCTGAACAGCACGATCATGTTGATCGTGTAGCCCATCATGGCCAACAGCAGGATGCCAATCAGGAAGGACGATGGAATGGCCAGGCCAATCAGCAGCGAGGCACGGCCCGACAGGGCGTAGAGAATGACGATGAACACCAGGATCACGGCGATCATGACGTGGTTCTGCAGATCGCCGAGCAACTGGTTGACGAAGACCGATTTATCCTGCGTGTAGGTGACGTGCATGCCTTCCGGCATGGTCTTTATGAAGGCATCGGACACGGTCCTCACCTGGGCGATCGTGTCGATCAGGTTGGATTCGATGCGCTTCTTCACCTCGATGGCGATCGCCGGCTTGCCGTCGAGACGGGTCGCCGTCTCGGCGTCCTTGAAGGTGGAGCGGACGGTGGCGATATCCTTGGCCTGCACCACGGCGTTGGGGCCGGCGACGATCGTCAGCGCCGCCATGTCCTGCGGCGTTTCGATCAGCGACGGCACCTTGACGGCATATTTTCCCTCGGACCCTTCGATGTTGCCGGCGGCGACAACACTGTTGGAATCGCCGACCGCACCGATCAGCTGCTCGAGCTGCAGCCCGTAGGACGACAGTTTCATCGGTTCGATGACGACTTCGACGAGCTCGTCGCGGGCGCCCTGCAGCGAGCCCTTCAGCACGCCAGGCACTTCCTCGATGCGGTCGCGCAGCTCGCGCGCCGCCGCCGTCAGAACGCGCTCGGGCACCTCGCCCGACAGCGTCACGACAAGGACGGGGAACTCGGAGACGTTGAC
The DNA here is from genome assembly GCF_055811415.1 of Mesorhizobium sp. WSM4846. Classification (NCBI taxonomy): domain Bacteria; kingdom Pseudomonadati; phylum Pseudomonadota; class Alphaproteobacteria; order Hyphomicrobiales; family Phyllobacteriaceae; genus Mesorhizobium; species Mesorhizobium sp. WSM4846. Next base: position 19,175 of record NZ_JBVVPZ010000058.1, on the reverse strand, counting down.
TTCGGAGACCACAGGCTCCTCGGCTGCCTGCGGCAGGTCGGCCTTGCCATCCTGGACCTTGCTGCGCGTGTCCTGCAACGCGGTAGCCAGATCCGTCTGCGGGTGGAATTCGACCATCACATAGCCGCCGCCCTGGAAGGCGGCCGAACGCATCTCCTTGAGCCCCTTGAGGCTCTTCAGCTTGGCTTCCATCGGCCGCAGCAGAAGGCGTTCCGAATCCTCGGGCGAGATGCCCTGATAGATCAGGCTGACATACATCATCGGAATCGGAACGTCGGGTTCCGCTTCCTTCGGTGTCGACTGATAGGCGACCGCACCGGCAAGGATGAGGAACACCAGCACCGAAATGGTCAGCCTGGCATTGCTGATTGCGAGTTTGACGATATCCATGATTACTGCGTCCCGGCCGTCGCTTCGCCCAGCAGCTTCTGAATGGTCGCCTGGTCGGCCTCGACCGGCTTGACCACTTCGCCTTCCTTCACCAGTTCCTGGCCGGCGACGATGATGCGCGCTTCGGCAGGGATGCCGCCGAGCACCAGGCCGGTTGGCGTATCGTCGACCAGATCGATCGGGAAGAACACGACCTTGTCGTCCTTGTCGACGGCGCGGATACCGAGGTCGCCCTTGTCGCCGAGCGTGATCACGGAGCGCGGCAGCATGACGGCGTCGGTCGGCTGCGCGCTCAGCGCAATCTCGGCGGTCATCCCGGCCGGAATAGTGCCCTCGGGGTTGGGGATTGCGATCTCGACGCGGAAGGTGCGGGTGGCGGACGAGGCGTCGCGGCTGATATAGCGCACGGCGCCCTCGACATTCTGGTCGCTGACCAACCGTACCTTCGCCTTGTCGCCGATCTTCAGATAGCCGACTTCACGTTCGCTGACCTCGCCGCGGGCAATCACCGGATCGAGGCTCAAAATGGTCGCCACTTCGTCGCCCTGCATCAGGGTACTGCCAAGCTCCACCGGCACCCGGTCGATGACGCCGTCGAACGGCGCCTTCACCTCGTTGCGGTCGAGCTCGGCCTGCGCGGCTTCCAGGTGCGACTGGGCCAGCGTCAGGTTGGAGCGCGCCGTATCGAGCTGCAGCTTGGGCAGATTGCCGGTTTTCATCAGCCGCAATGCTGCATCGAGTTCGGCCTGACGCTGAACCAGAAGCTGCTTGGCGTTGCTGACCGCCGAAAGCTTTTCCTCGACGGCCAGCATCAGCACGAGGTCGCCGGTCTTGACGCGCTGTCCTTGCTTGACCGGCAGCTTGTCGATGACACCGGCAACGCGGGTCGCCAGGACGGCGCGCTTATCGGCTTCGGTCAGTCCGGAAATCCGGATGGCGCGCGCATGGATACGCCTGGGCGGAGTTATGGTCGCGACGGTGCGCAACGGCGCCTTGGGCTGTTCTGCCCCACTGGGCTTGGCCTTGCCGGCGTCAGCCGCCTTTGGCTGCTCGACTTTGTCCGGCTTGGATTCGTTGTCGGCGGCCGCGCTGCCGACCGAGGAGAACTCGCCCGTCACCATCCATGCAGCGAACCCGACAAGCACAACAATGGCTGCAAGCTTGTGAAACCTGTATTTGGGCATCGTCGTTTTTCCAATGCGCGGGGTTCGGCCGGGCCGCGTCTTCTAACTCGGCGCGTGGCCGATATGGGTGCGTGCAGAAAAGTTGATGGGTTATTACTTCGCTGGACAGGATGCGCCCGCCGTCGTGAGGCGCGCCGGACCAGCGCGGCCGTTCATCTGCGACATAACACTCGGCACAGACCTTGTCCCACTCGCTGCAACCCCTTAATTGGGGCTAGCCGCTGCGTAAAGGCGCCGGCAGCGCACCCGACTTCGAGCGCATTTGCGACAGGACCTTTCGCAAGTGACACCTGAGAATTTTGCGTATGGCGCTCCCGCTCGAACGGATTGCCATCGAGCCGCCATGGATCGTCTGCGGCCATTTCTCGATTCAGCAGTTCATGATCGCCTTTATGGGTCAAATTCACACCTCGCTAAGTCAGCAATCACCGACGCTGCAAAACGCCGTCAGAGATAGCGTCGGGACCCGGGCACGCTAATTTTGAAAGCGGGGCCGTTCGTGAGACCCGATGTCAAAACACCACCACGCTTCACCGTGTGGTTGCCCACCTCGTGCACTTCTGGGACCATTCAGCGAATGAGAGTCCGTTTGACGCGCGCATAGACACCGATGAGGAGGAACGTCCCGGCACCAATTTCCACCGTCTTCGGATCGTTGCCTTCTGTACTCCTATGGGCATAGGTGGTTGGTGCTCAGGCTTCTTCGTCGGGCGTGCCTGCAGGCCGAGGCACGTGATTTCGGTCACACTCCTAATAGGGTCGGCAGGATTGGCAAAATTGATTGTTCGGATGACAACCATCCACGCCCTAAACACATCGAAGGAGGAATTGGGCGTGCCTGGGTCCGCGCCTGTGTGGCGTTGGCCGACAAACGCTTTGCGGTGGGCGGGAATCCCGCACACACGGCGATTGAGATGCTGACGATCCGCGATGGAAGAGGCTCGCGGCATTCAGCAGCCCCGTCTTCATCAAGCATGGATCCTACCCTGTGCATTATCGATCTCGCAGATGCGATCGAATTTGTGGAGGAGTGGCCGGGGGATCGCCGCAGTCTGATCCATGAACAGCCCTTCACCGGTGCTACCAAGCACAAGACGCCGCACGCCGATGGGCGTGGCCCGCGATGCCTTTGTCGGCTCCGCAATCCTGAAAGACTTCGTGGCGGAAATGCCGTGGATCGCTGCTTCCAATTCGGGCGGTGGACAGGTGCAGGTTCGTTCGGCCGTCCACCTCATTTTGTGCCGCATATGCCGGGCTGCCCGGTCGCTTTGTTGGGCAGGGCACGACCGATGGAGGCAGAATATCACCAACTGCGCCGGATGCGGCTGACCATGGTGGAGAACGACGAGCGTGCAACCACGGAACCGGCTGCGCGCTACGCGGGTCGAAGGTCACGGCCATAAGGCGGAGGTCAACTTCGCAGGGAGCGCGGCGGTCCTCTCTCGTTCGAAGACAGAGCAGTCCTGACCGATCGCTCGTAGAGGGGAGGCCATGCCATAATTGCACCGAAAGCCGACCCTGGCCGAACCAGGAACGCTTGAAAGAGCAGATCACGCTTTCGCGCATACAAGGAAGGGGAGGAAAGCGTCATGCTCTTCACTGGGATCGTGATCCCGTGCAGCCGCGACCGCTCACATCGAACCACACTCGCCAGCTTATTACGACGCCAGCACGCTGACGATGACTGTGACTGTGGCTCACCGCCTCAGCATGGCCGCAATGCCATGACGGACAAAGGGAAGATGTTGGCCGAAGCGCAGCCCCACATGTCTTGCAAGCCGTGCAGCCGGGTGCTCGCTTGAGTAGACTCTGTGGAGCATGTCGGGATCGGCAATGTCGCGACGGTCGCGCCATACTGTCAGGATACCATGGGCGAGTTGCCTCTGGCCGCCGAGGCCGATGTTGAAGCCATGCGCGGTCACCGGGTGCATGCCAATGGCAGCGTCGCCTATCGATGCGGCGCTCGGCGCCCGGAACCTGTGCGCCCAGGTGGTGACCAACGGATAAATATGGCGGTTGGTTGCCAAGCTCATGTTGCCGAGGCGCCCTCGACAGTGCTTCGTCAACTCCATCAGGAACAACTCGTCGTCGAGGGCAAGCAGTCTGTCGGCCTCGTTTGAGGGCAAAGTCAAAAGCAGCGACGACATGCCTCGCGCGAGGGGCAACATCGCTATCGTCTGATGGTGATCGAACCATTCGATCGCGATCTAGTGGTGGGGGCGCTGATGCCTCACTCGGCAAATCAGCATCGAGCTGCCAAGCCGTTTGATATCGGCGCCGATGCCGAGCAGATTGCGGGTGGCGGACAAACGCGAATCGGCGGCAACGAGAAGTCGAGCGGTCAGTCGCCTGCCGTTGGAGAGCGTTCTGACTGCTCCCTGATGGCTGTTTGTTGCACGCGCGACCGAGTGGCCGCACAGCAGCCCGGCATGGCCCTGCAAGCGGATGATCTTGAACAGGGCATCGCGAATCCGGCAAATTCGGGACCAGAACGCCAGTGGTTCCGCGGATCCGCCAGGGGAATCGAAACACAGCGCAAAAGAGGGCTCGATTCGTTGAGGACGCGTGCGCCTTGAAGCGGTGACTTGTCAGAGCCGCGGATAGCATCCCAGGCGCCGAGCTCGCGAAGGATCCCAATAGAAGCGTGGGTGAGCGCGATCTCGCGACCGTCGAAAGCCGGATTTTCCAGTCTTTCCAGGGACTGCCCTTCGACAACCGCCAGTTTGAGCTCGCTGTGGCAAGCGATGCGGCGAAGGAAAGTCCGACCGGCCCGGCGCCAACGACAATGATGTCGAAGCTGTCATCAAAGCCGGCCATCAGCGTGCCGCCAGCGCGTTGGCTATGCCCGACAGATCATGAAGCGCTCCCATGGCCCACATTTTGCGGCAATCGATACGGCAAAGCTGACCAAGAACGAGCGTCGCTTCCTTGCAGAAAGGGCAATGACGGTCATTACATGCCGACGGGTCAAGCCGCAGCCCGTCTCGTCGGACTGGGCGAGACATTGCATGAGGCCTAACGGGCAATCGTTGAGCCATCCCCAGACGCCTCAACATTGCCGAAAAAGTAAAATGGGCATTGTCTTCCGGGTTATTCAACAACTCCGAGAGGCGCTGCTGTTTCGAGCCAGCGCTGGAAGAGCTGCGACGGTTATTTCATTCGAGGCTTCAGCTGCTAGGACATTCGATGCTGCGGATAAACAGCGGCGACGGGCTCGAACCAGCCGAGCAGAGCATCGTCTGGCGCCGGAGTTGTCGCGGCGAGCGGTCGCAGCTGATCGGCTTCACTTGGCGGCGGAAGCTGTGCGCACGGCACGATGATCAGGGGTGGTTGGGGTCGATGCCAATCAAGCTAAGGCCAAGCGTGCTCACCGCATAGGCGGTCATCTGCCACTGCCATCCCAGAGCGTCAGGATGCTCTGCGCGATAGCTTGGCGCGCTGCACACGCGAGCGATTTGTTCAGGGCAAGCCGGTTCATCAACGAGACCCGCTGCTGCAGGAGTTGTAAACGCCCGCACCATGGCGCCGCGAATCCCCGCTTGTGGCGCCATGACCTTGAGGCGAGTGAGTTCGGCGCTAACAACGCAGACTGAAGCAGGCCGATCAGCCCGGCCCATGCCGGAGAGCACGGCGACCAATGCCGTCAGCTACACCACCTAGGGGGGACACGACCCAGGACACGATCCCGCCTGCGGCTAAGCGCGAGTTGAAAAGCATACGTCCACGTCCGCCATTACCGCATGCACCGTCTTGGATAACGCCTGCCCCGAGGCATGGCGGGGCCCCGGTTGGCGTTCGTATCGACGGCAGGTTCCTAAGCAGCGACTCCCGTGAGGTCGAGCAGTTCTAACTGGCGGCTTGAGTCGACTGCGCTCACGCACAGCCGTTCCAGGTGCAGCCCTTTATGCGGCCCTCGCCCTTCCCATTGGCTTGGGCAAGCTTTTGGGTGGTCCTCAGCACCGCCGGTCGCAGAGAGGTCCGGCTTGCACCGTTAGCACAGGCCAATATTGCGGCCGCCTCGGATGTATGCGTCCCTCTCTTCTGTTTGGCCTAACCGAACAAGCTCGCACCCGGTCGGAACATGCAGTCCAACCAGGATGCGTGCATCCACATCAAGCCCCATGAAGGCGAAGAAAATCCTCATACGTCGCTTGCAACCCGGCACCAAGAGACGTTTTGGCTTTCCAGCCAAGCTTACGCAAGCGCGTTACGTCCAGTAACTTGCGCTGAGTACCGTCTGGCTTCGTCGTGTCGAATACCAGATTGCCCTCCCAGCAGACCGCCGCCTTAACGAGTTCCGCCACCTCGCGAATTGTGACATCCTCGCCAACGCCAACATTAATCAGGGGCGCAGTGTCGGGGGCTGTCAAGGCGTCAAAATCCGAATCTGGCAGGCCAAGCAGGAACGCAATGGCATCGCCTATATCCGACGAATACATAAACTCTCGCCGAGGATTTCCGGATCCCCAGACCCCCACCGAGGAGTCGCCGTTTATTTTAGCTTGATGAAAACGGCGTATCAGAGCAGGCAGAACGTGGCATTTTTCGGGGTGATAATTATCGCCGGGACCATATAAGCTGGTCGGCATCAACGCGAGATAGCGCGTCTGGTACTGCCGGTTAAAAGACCAGCATGATTCGACTCCTGCGATTTTTGCCAAAGCAAAGGGACGATTTGTCGCTTCAAGCGGACCGGTGAGAAGGTATTCCTCCCGTATCGGCTGCGGACAGTCGCGTGGATAGATACATGAGGAGCCAAGAAAAATCATCCGTTCGACGCCGGAAGCGTAAGCGGCATCAAAAACACTGAGTTGGATCGCGAGGTTGTTATGAAGGAAATCGACAGGAGAGCTAGCGTTCGCCATTATACCACCAACCTTTGCGGCGCACATAATGACGTAATCGGGCCGCCGCGACATGAAGAACCTGCGCGTCTCGGTCCGGTCAAATAGATCCAGTTGGTCGTGAGTACGTGTTATTATCTCATACGATCCTAACGCCTCGAGGGCACTCATTGTGGCGGATCCAACAAGGCCGCTATGGCCTGCCACATAGACTTTCTTCATCTTTTTGTTTCCCATGTGATAACGCTATGGACGCCCTTAAGAAGGCACCCTAACGCTGACAACAAGCCAGCATGGCGCCGCCGTTGTCATCATAACTCTCGTGGACTGTATGAATAATAACCCTGCGTCATCAGCACTGCGTCACGCTCTGCCATGCGCAAATCTTCCCGAACCATCTCCCTAACCAATTCAATGAAGGAGATTTTTGGCTCCCACCCAAGTTTTTCTTTGGCCTTGCGGGCATCGCCGAGAAGTGTCTCGACTTCTGCAGGACGAAAATAACGGGGATCTACTTTTACGATCAAAGCTCCCGTCTTTGCATCGTATCCCTCTTCGTCGACCCCTTCCCCAACCCAACGAACACCAATGCCGAGTTCAGCGGCCGCGACCGTGACAAATTCGCGCACCGAATGTTGCTCACCGCTAGCGATCACAAAGTCTTCAGCTTGCTCCTGCTGCAGCATCAACCACTGCATCTGGACGTAGTCTCGAGCGTGCCCCCAATCGCGAAGAGCATTAAGGTTGCCCAAGAATAGATTCGGCTGCATTCCAAGCTTAATCCGAGCCAGGGCGCGCGTGATTTTTCGCGTTACAAATGTTTCTCCGCGCGCGGGTGACTCATGATTAAATAAAATGCCGTTACATGCGTACAAGTTGTAAGCTTCTCGATAATTTACGGTGATCCAGTGAGCATACAATTTGGCAACAGCGTAGGGTGATCGGGGGTAGAACGGTGTCGTCTCGGTCTGTGGCGTTTCCCGCACCAGCCCGTAGAGCTCAGACGTCGAGGCTTGGTAGTAGCGCGTATGCTCGACGAGCCCCAGGATCCGAATTGCCTCGAGGATACGCAGCGCACCCAACGCGTCCGAGTTCGCGGTGTATTCTGGTTGTTCAAAGGAGACTGCAACGTGGCTCTGAGCTGCCAGATTGTAAATTTCGTCCGGCTGAACCAGTTGGATGACGCGCGTAAGGCTGGACGAGTCTGTCAAGTCCCCGTGGTGAAGTGTAAGATCAACGCCACTTTCATGAGGATCATGATAGAGATGGTCTATACGGCCCGTATTGAAAAGAGACGATCGTCTTTTTATCCCATGCACAGAATAGCCCTTTTCCAGCAGCAATTCTGCGAGGTAGGAACCGTCTTGCCCCGTGACCCCGGTGATTAAAGCGACTTTTCTCTTTGACAAGCTTGAATCCTTTTGATTTTGACGCGCCGAAGAAAATGCTCGCCTGCGGCAGGATTGCGTGGCGAGAAAGGGGCGCATTGGGCAGGGCGAACGGGGCCTCTGCGCGAAGGCAAGGGAGAGTTAGAGCGGGATGCCAACCCCTTCATGGGGTCGGGGAACGGTCGAAAGAGTTATCAATCAAGATCAAACGACGCGGGTCATTCAGATCGAATTCGACAATTCGTGGCACGAAGAGGCGGGCATAGCGGGAGAAGGCGCTAGTCGGAGGAAACCGAATTACAGTGTCGCATCTACCAAGGAGATACATCTCAACGAGAGCGGAAAAACCCCCGTCAATGCCCAGTGCTGCACTGTTTAAGGGGCCGGCCTGATCCGCTTGGAAGCGTTTTGGGACGGTGAAAAGTTCGGGAAATACGCCCGACAAGTGATCAACAACCTGGGCGCTGTCTGTACACAAGAACACCCTTACAGGCCTTGGATGCGGTTGCGCTTTGGCCATACGAATGGCAGTGCATACCTGCTCTAAGGCAACCTTTGGATCAGCCCAGTAAGGTGCGTGATCCATAATATCTCCGCCGTTGCCGTGGCGGACATGGACCCCAATTATGCTGTGCCCGGCAAAGTGTTCCTGGTAGAGCGCTTCAATCCGATCCTCAATTTCGACCCTCGGTCTGATGCTCCGAAATATCGTTCGCTCGGCTTGCTCATCGCAGCGCCACATCAAGCAAGCATCACACACTACTGTGTTAGCTTCACAATCATCTTGGGCCTGGAAAAGATCGTTAAGCTCGTCACGTTCTTGGAAAATCTGTTCATCCGGACGGTACACGCAGTCGATGGATGGCTTGTTCCACCACGACGGGAAGAAGGGACCGGGGAATGAGACGTGGTTGATCTCGTCATCGCAAATGACCCGTACACCACCGATCTCTTCAATTGGCTTGAAGAAAGCCGGAAAGGCATTCGCAAACGGGTTGTCGAGGTAACAAGAGCCGCGCCAATCTATTGCTAAAGCCCGTCCCGTCCGATGTGCGTAGTCCCATGCCGACGCGAGAGACCACAAGCAATCACCGAGACCCTCGCGCCGTCGAGAAACAACGAACCGATCCATCCTTGAGCCATCAACAAGCATCTAAATTGCCTCTTTCCAAAACAACCACAAACCTCAGCTTTGCTGCTGCCTTTGAGGCAAGCGCCTGCGCAATTCGGGGAGCTTGTCGTGCTGCGCCAATGCGATGCAGCTTGCGTCGATCGCGGAAGTGCCTGGCCGCGATGGACGCGCGCCTAGGCTGGTATTCGGCGCACACCAGAAAATGCTCTTTGGAGCCAACGCAGACATCAACGACTTTCCCTAAAGGCTTACATCTTTGAATTCGTTCTATGCAACGTGCCGCAACATTCGTAAAATCGTCTGTTTCGATGAAACGCATCCACGTTATGGATGGCTAGTGACATGGGTTCCAGGGCGTTGACCTGAACCCTCTCGTTGTGCGTCACTGCTAATCCCAGCGGAAGCTTACGGCGGCAGCACGCAGCATGACCCAAGTCAGCCGGCCATGAGCGCGACCGCAACGACGACATCCGACGGAGCCGTGACTTCACTTGCACACTTCCTCAGATCATCATCCCTGCTGGAAGACCTGGGCAGAGCCGGCGATATCACGAGCGATGCAATTATCGCGGCCGATGCAAAGCCACGCTTTCGCTTAACGCGCGCCAAGCGGGCGTGGGTGCGGGGCTCGACCTGTGGCGTTTTCTTTCTTGCTCGTCGATCCAGCAATCGATGTGCAAATCCGGCGGCCGGACGGCAGCGATGTCGAGCAGGTCAAACCATTGCGATGGTAATGGCCGGCGCGAAGCCTGCTGAGCGGACCGCGCTCGATTTTCTGTGCCGTCTGAGCGGCATTGCTACGGCTACGGCCGCGTTGTTTGTCGAAGCGATACGCGGTCAGGCAATCACCGCTTCGCGCTCGACGACGCGGTGCTCAAGGACAACCACATCGCCATTGCCGGCGACATCCGCACCGCAATCGAGCGGGCGCCTAGCGCCATAGGTCACATGGTCAAGATCGAGGTAGAGGTGGACAGGCTGGACCAGTTGGAGATAGCGCTTACAGTGGGCGTCGACGGCATGCTCCTCGACAACATGTCGGTCGAGGAGCTTGCGCAAGCTGTGCCTATGTCGGGCGCAGCGCGATCACCGAGGCCTCGGGCTTGAGTAACGCGGGCGAGCGCCCGGCAATTGCGGCGACCGGCGTGGACCGCATATCGGTGGCTGGCTTACCCGCAGCGCGCCCATTCTCGACATCGGTTTCGTGCTCGGCGCCGGCGGCATGCTGATGTACCCGGCCTGGGTTCTGACCGAATTGAAGAAGATCACTGAGGCCTCCGGCACGCTCCTGATCGCCGACGAAGTGATGACCGGTTGGGGAGCGCACCGGAACCATGTTCGCCTGCGAACAGGCGAACATCTCTCCAGATATCCTGTGCACCTCGAAGGGCTCGATTTTGGGATAGTCGATGCCCGTCGATTTCAGGGTGACGGGATTCAGGTCTGAAACGTCGGTGCGCGGAAGCTCGCGCTCGGATCGATTTAGATCGCAGATCTGCACGCTAATTCAGCCTTGATCCACAGCTAATGTGAATGGGAACGCGTATTCAGTCCTAGTAGCTCTGCAAAAATCCTCCGCTCTGGTGCCCTCAGCGCCATCACCCGGCACTTCAAGATGTCTCATAGCTCCGGACCGTTCCGAACGATCAGGGTGCCGGACGGCCACTCGCTCATCGAGCGTCCAATCGGCACAACCACGACGAGCACGTCCTCGACGCGCGTGGGCGGCAGGTCAAGACACACATCTGCGAGAGTGGACCGCACGCGAACGCCCGACACAATAGCCGCCAGGCCGTCTCTGCAGATCCTCTCAAAATGGTTCCGCATTGCGTGCCGAACGGTGCCGAAAGCGAATGGAACCCCAAGCTGCTGCATTACTGGATATAGAACGCGCATTGAATGACCGATCCCTTGTCCCTCAAGATCCGGACGCACCCCGTACAACCCCAGGTCGGCCACCAGGAGGTCTACCTCGTCAACCTTGATGAAGCGGCGTAGTATGCCGATATGAGCCGCTACGCCGTGCGCGTCGTAACTGATTGCGCGGAGCTCCGGCCTCGCACCGGCCCAGCTACGGCCGCCTTCGAATGGCTCTGAGTTGGAGGCCCCAGTCGGTCCGTAGGTCTTTCGGAAGAACTCGGAGAGTTCGACATGGTCGGCCTGTTGCAACTCATTTTCCCAGCACAACTTCCACCGCACGTCAGAGTACATGGAAAAACCTCATCTTTGTTGCTGCTTTGTTGAGGTAAGCCCCTACGCATAGGGACGTTTGTCGCATCGAGCCGGGTCGATGTAGCTTGCTCAGATCACGGAAGAAACTAGCCGCAATCAAGATGCGAGTCCGTTGTGTTCGGCGCACACGGAAGGCGTACACCAGAAAATGCTGCTCGGAGCCAATACAAACATCGTTAATTACCTTTTGGCTTAGATCCTTGATATCTTGCTAGGCGACGTTCTGCAGAATTGGCAAATCGTTTGTTTCGATGAATGCATCCACGCCATGGATAGGAATAGCCCTGCGTTTCAAAGCGCTTGATCTAAACCTGCGCCCAAGGCGGCCTTTATCACACGAGGCTTCGACCCGGCCAGTTGCCCGACCGACCCGCTCGTCAGCTGCCGGCCCAATCGACTGCTATCTGGGAGGGAACCTTCCTCCACCGTTGATACGCGTCCTCGTGCGCACTGAACTTTTAGGCTAAATCATTGCCATGCCGCCGTTCACATGAACGGTTTGGCCGGTGATGTAGGCGGCCTCGTTCGAGGCCAGGTAGACCACAGCCGAGGCGACTTCCACGCCGGTGCCCATGCGCCTGGCCGGAATCGCGGCCATGATCGCTTCTTTCTGCTTGTCGTTCAGCTTGTCAGTCATCGCCGATTCGATGAAGCCCGGCGCCACGCAGTTCACTGTCACGCCGCGCGTCGCGATCTCCTGCGCCAGCGATTTCGACATGCCGATCATGCCAGCCTTTGACGCGCAATAGTTCGCCTGGCCGGGATTGCCGGTTACACCGGACACGGAGGTGATGTTGATGATGCGGCCGTTGCGGCGGCGCATCATCGAATAGGTCAGTTCGCGTGTGAGCCGGAACACGGCGGTCAGGTTGACCTCGAGTACCGCGTCCCAGTCCGCGTCCGACATCCGGATAAAAAGCCCGTCCTTGGTGATCCCGGCATTGTTGACCAGTATGTCGACGCCTTCGAGTTCGGCTTCCGCCTTTGCGGCCAGCGCCTTGACCTCGTCGCGGTTCGAGAGGTTCGCCGGAAACAGTTTTGTCCGCTCGCCAAGCTCGGCAGCCAACGCCTCGAGCTTTTCGACACGCGTGCCGTGCAGGCCGACGGTTGCGCCCTGCGCGTGCAGCGCCCGCGCCACAGCCTCGCCGATTCCACCGCTTGCTCCGGTGACGAGCGCGTTGCGGCCGGTCAGATCGAACATTTATCGATTCCCTTTCTAAGGACCGGCTTCGCACGGAAGCGGTCACTGGCGGCCCTGCGCCGTCCAGACATTATCGGGTACAGCTGCTGGACAGGCCTCGAGCCGAACTCGGAGGGCCTCGCTTAATCTTCCGGGTAGCGGTACGTCCACGTCGCTTCAACAGCTGAGAATTTTGCAAAAACGTGCCCCGGCTCGTCCAGCTTCCGCAGCGCATTCACCGAGGCGGTCCAAGGCCACGCCCTTCACAATCGTGATCCGGCAAAGATTTGGAAATGAGAGATAGAGTTACTGGAGGAATGTCGCATGGCTTCTACACCTGCTTGAACGCCAGAACTGCGTTCATGCCGCCCATGGCGAAGGCGTTGCTCAGTGCCACGCGCACCTTGCGCTCGCGCGCCACATTGGGCGTGACGTCGAGATCGCAATCGGGGTCTGGCTCGCGATAATTGGCGGTCGGCGGCACGACGCCCTCCTGGATCGCCATCACGGAGGCGATCATTTCAAGTGCGCTCGCTGCGCCGAGGCAATGCGCGTGCATGGACTTGGTGGACGAGACAGACATCGAATAGGCATGGCCTCCGAAGACGCGCTTGATCGCCGCCGTCTCGGTCTGATCGTTGGCCTTGGTGCCGGTGCCGTGGGCGTTGAGGTAATCCACGTCCTCGGCATTCAGCCCGGCGTCGGCAAGGCAAGCGCGCATGGCGGCCTCCGGCCCCTCGATAGACGGCGCGACGATGTGGAAGGCATCCGCGGAAAGGCCTATGCCTGCGATCTCAGCAAGCATTGTGGCACCGCGCGCCGCGGCATGCTCATAGCTTTCCAACACGGCCATGCCCGCACCCTCACCTATCACCACTCCCTTCCTGTCGGCGGAGAAGGGCCGGCAAGTATCCGGAGCGAGCGCGCGCATTGCTTCCCATGCCTTCATCTGAAGCCATACGAGTGGCGCCTCGGCGCCTCCGGCAAGCATCACGTCGGCCCGGCCGAGCCTGATCTGATCCGCCGCCGAAGCGATCGCATGGTTGGCTGATGCGCATGCGGAGGCGATGGCAAAGACCGGGCCGCGCAGGCCTAGGCTCATGCTGACCTGGCTGGCAGCGGCGCTCGGCAACCCCCTTGGTGCAGTGTAAATGCCCACACGCCTCGCACCGTCCAAAAAGAGGTCGCGGTAGGTTTCTTCGACCGTTCCCCACCCCCAGCCGCAGACGCCTACTGCCGCGCCGAAGCGATACGGATTTCCCTCGTCGCAGGAAAGTCCGGCGTGTTGCATGGCTTCGCGCGCTGCAAGCACAGCGAGCAAGCTGAGGCGGTCCATGGAGACGAGCTGGTTGCGGCCGATGTCGTGCTTCGGCAGCTCCTTGATCTCGGTACCGACAGTGCCCTTCATCTCATGAAGCTCGGAAGTGACCATCGGGCGGACGGCGGAGCGGCCTTCGCGCATCTCTTTCCAGATAGAGGCGGCGTTGTTGCCTAGGCCGCAAAGCCCGCCCATCCCAGTAATGACGACTCGCCTGTCCAATCAGACCTCCTTCGCGAGCAAACCGCGGACGGCTTCCACCATGTCGCCGACATTCTTGAGATTCGACCAGGCGTCGGCCGCGTTCATGTCGATCTTGATGTCGTAGGCCTGCTCCACATCCCAGAGGAGATCCGCCAGACCCAGCGAATCGACTCCGAGCGAGGTCAGTTCCGTGGCAGTCGTTATTTCGCCGATGATGGACGCACTCTCGCCGCTCTCCGATTCGACGCGGTTCTTGATCGTGGCAATGATTTCCGTCGCGAGTTGATCAGCCATTCTGTTCCTTTCCATAGCAATGCCTTTTGACGTGGGTGCGGCGCCATACCTCTGCCAGTCACGTCGCGAAAATCGTCCCTGACCAGGCTTGTGCCACTCACCAACAGCAATCGGAATAAAAAGACCGGATGAGTTCCGGTTGGTCTGCGGCGTAGGCATCCAACTGCAACTCATTTTCCTGGGGCAACTTCCATCGCACGTCTGAGCTCATGGAAATTTCTCCTTCGGGCTCTTTTTTCGCTAGCGTCACACGATAAGGGTAGCGGGCGATCAGGGCGTGTGAGGTGCTGTCAATGCGAGATTCCGGAAGATTGATAAAATCGTTTGTTTCGATGAGATGCATCCACCCTGTGGATAGAGATACATTCCAATGAACGGGCAAGCCTCTGGTTGCGGGAGATAATGCTACAGGAGACATCCCGCATGGCTCCACGCAAAAGCTCGGCACGTCTCGGGCGCTACTAGATGCTCAGCGCCTCACACTCGCTCTCTACGGTGCGACGAAGCGCGCTGGCGGTCGCGGAAGGCACAAAGGTTACCAATCCGCAGTGTGGATTCATCCTGTGGCTCGACCTTCCGCATACCATCGATTCGCTCGACTCTTTCAGGGCTGCATCGCGGCGGCGGCATGGGCGGTATGGGCGGTATGGGTTTCTAAGCTCTGCGCCTCTCACCAATCTCAAAGGGCGGCGGCAATGCCGCCCCCTTTTTTGGAACGGAGCCGGTCGGAAAAGGTTTGGGGCTTGGTCATCGGTGGTTCCTTCGCAGGTTGTGTCAGCAACCCAACCCTACCGAAGAACATCAATGACCGCCGCTACGCCGCTCGCTCGCTACAGCGCCGCGATCCTCGCCTTCGGCCTTGTCTACATGCATCCTTTTTTCGGGGACGGTAACGGCCGCATTCACTGCAACCTGATCCACCACGTGCTTGCCGTGCGCCGCTTCAACCCGCCGGGAGTGGTGTTTCCTATCTCGGCCGCGATACTGGACTCATGCCAACGACACGATTTATGCCGCTATTTCTACGCTTCCAACCTGAAGCGTGTCTGGCGTGTGGCGCCACCTCTTTGACGGGCAGCCCCAACACGTCGGCGACATATCCGAGCGCTAGCATATCACCCTCCATTCGATTGCATCTAATTAGAATCCGAACTTCGATACTTTCAATTAAATGCCAATCCTGGTCTAAATGACTGCATTCTCCAGTTAACTGTCATGAGACATATAATAGATTAAAAACATTTTCTGATTGAGTGAGTTCATATTATATTAATATTATGTAGCAAAATATAAACCGTCATAATTATTAATGAACTGGTTGTTTCAAACGCATGAAAAGCAATTAACCCCTTTCTGATTCTGATGCTGACAATGGAGTGGGACAACAGAAGCAGGCGCGATCTCATCTGAGTGGCATGAGATGATGGGCGAGAGATGATGACACTGAATGAGCCGGGGGAGCTTACGGTGTCAATTTCTATGTCTGCGCCTATGTCTGATGACAGAGGTTTCCATGTTCTTGAGGCGGCTCCGAACCGGGACCGACGATGACGTCGGCACCGTCGACATGATCCGGCAGACCGGCAAGTCCAAGAGCTGCTTATGGCGTTGGCAGAGCGCCCCAATTCCTCAATGCGGGTAACAATCCGCTGCATTGCGGCCGGATCTCCGGAACGGATCGGCTCATCATCAGCGCCGTGCGGGAACGCGTTCCGCTTGGCAGCCTTGCGGGCCGTCGCCTCGTGCGCTTTCAGCTCGGCGCAGCGGGCGTCCGAAATCCTCATGCGCTTTTCATTGCGAGCCACGCGAAAGTGCTCGCGGTTCACTCCGCCTAAAAAATTCGCTCTAACGAGCAGCCCTGATCAGCCTCTCAGCAAGACTTGTCTTTCGAGCGATGATTTCTGATCCTTCATAGGAAAGATGGCCGCTGTCCCGGTAGAGGAATTTGCCATCGATCTCGGTTCTGCATTTTGTGTCGTCGCAGAGAAAGTCGTGGTAAGAGACAACCTCTACGTCAGCTTTCAAAGCCACCTGGTTCAAGAGCTCAAGAGTGCGGGATCGCATCCGGCGGTAATCGGTGACATAAATTTCGCAGTCACTGTGCCGCCCGAGCATAAGATTTCCCCTCACCTTTCGCTCAAGGCAATCGCCGATATCGAAGCTTGCGACTGGCGGGGGAGCAACTACGACCACTCGCCTGCCCAAAGCGCGAACGGCGTCGACGAGGGACTTGATACCCTCAACGGCTCCATCTACCGAAGTTTCAACTTCCGTGAATGTCCCGTCACGCCTCTTAAGCAGCATGAAGTCTTTTGAATCAGGGGCGTCAAATGGGCTCGAAATGACAACGGTCCTTATCCCCGGCCGATTTTTCAGGATACCCAAAACACTGTCATTGAAGCGAATACAGTCCTCGGCGAAGGAGGGAGACGCTGCGCGCTTGGAGAAGGCAGCAACGCCGATGGCGGGGAAGCACCCGCTCATTGTGAGCTGAGCCAGGCCGGCCTCTCCGATCGTTTTGGCCAAGCCGGGAACCAGTGCCATGGCAAATGAATCGCCCCAAACCAGCATTTCGGGCCTGCCGGTCGTCTGACAGGCCTCGGGAATGCCCTGAGGAGGCGATCCAGATGTGAGATCACATGCCCTTCCCAGGCCGTAATTGATCCGTCGGCTCTCGGAAAAGCCAACCCTACTTTCGGCTGCGCCAATGTCGACTGGCCGTGCGAAGCCGAGAAGAACCGTTGCGGCAACGAGTCCTGAGGCCATCCGTCCACGAGATGCGACGAATCCCTGCCGGAACGGCTTTTCCACGAAACGGTGAAGAACTAAGCTGGCTACAACTGAGAAGGCAACTGCCGCGTAGATCGCAAGCGCGGGAGGCTCTGCCAGCCAAGCAGCCCGCACATATACAAGCACCGGCCAATGGACCAGATAGAGCGAGTACGAGATATCCCCGATCCTTGCCATGCTTCGAACCGCCACATTATCCCTGCTGGGCGACAGCAGGAGGATCAGGGTTGCCAAGCAAACCAAAGCGGCATCCACGATCGGGTTCTGCGAACTAAGTCCAATGGGAATAAGGAGGATAAGCACGAGCGCCGGGAGGCGCAGCGCCGCACACTTGGCCGCCACGCGAGCGCTGGCGGGAAGCAATGCCCCGAGCGAACCAATCGCTATTTCCCAAAAGCGGGTCGGCAAAAGATAAAATGCAGCGTATGGGTGACGAATGGCTACGTAGAGACACAGTGCCAGGCTGGCAACCAGGAGCAAACTAACCGCTGTGAGCCGCCATCTCTTGGGAGCCAAGGCCAAGAAAGCAGGAAGCAGCAGATAACACTGTTCTTCGACAGCGAGCGACCAGAAATGCAGGAGAGGCTTCGTTTCGGCGGATTCGCCGAAATAGTCCGCCTGAGACCAGAGAACGATGTTGCCGGTGAATGTGAGCGCCCCGAGGACCTGACTTCGGAAGTCCCGCAGGCCCACATCCGACAGGAAAAAGGGGGCAGCGATCGTCGTGAGCGCAATGACCACATAGGCCGCGGGCAACAGGCGCTTCGCACGACGATAATAGAATTCCCAATAGCTGAACCGTGACTGCTCAAGCTGGGTCGCGATGAGGCCGGTGATCAGAAAGCCCGAAACTACGAAGAAAATATCAACGCCGAGATAACCAAACGGCGCGATTTGGGTATGATAAAGGACAACCAGCAGGACAGATAGACCCCGCAAGGCCTGGACATCGGCTCGAAAGTCTCGCGGCATAGAAGACCTGATGAAATTTCCGGTTTAATTGGATGAACTGAGGCCTCGCACCAACGATGTGAAAATGGTGCCCTTCTAGATCATCCGCTGGATCGAATTCGGCCGATCTGCCGCACTCGCCCATAACATAAATAAGAAAGTTGCCGGCAGCAGGTGTCGGCGTACTTGCTTTCGGTCAATTGTTGTTCTTCTAATGGAGCATGCCCGCCAATTCGTAAAATCGATTAGTTGAATGCCATACATCCAGGCTATGGATCTCTTGCACAAGCTCTGATGGCATTCGGCGAGGTTGCCGACTGCTTGCCGTCACCGTAAGTTTTTGCCCTCCCACAAAACGTCGAGCCAAAGGCGCCCGCCACGCGCGTTCGCCATTAGGCTTCATCACGCTGCATCTGGCTTCCAGTTCGAATCCACGGCTTTGAAGTAGGCGCGGTAGTTGCGCGCCGCGACACTGGCGTCGCCGATCTGCCGTCGCGTTCTGTCAATCCGCACGAGTGCGGTCTCGACTTCGGCGACCGCGTCCAGCACACCTGATTTGTAGGCGGCCACCGCCACCTTATATGCGGCTGCCGCGCTGCCCACTGCCGCCCGGCGCGAGCCACCGTCAAAAAGCGGGATCGAGACGCCGGGCCGAAGGACCAGGGCAGAGAGGTTCCCATCAGCGATGAACTGTCGATCTTGACCGAGCCGCCGAGGCTGAGGCTCGGCTAGAGATCGGCTTGCCGCGCCGATCTCGGCGAGCGATGCAGCGACCTCGAGCTCAAGGGCGTCGATGTCGGGGCGCTGCCGTAAGGCGTCGGCAGGCACAGCGGATAGCTTGAGGATCCTCGGCGCGTTAACCCTTGCTTGCCCATCGCCAGAATATCGCGGACGTGAGGCTCGTCACCGCCAGTAAGTCGGGCGAGTGACTTGACGAGAACCTCGCACTCGACGTCAGCCCCACCAATCATGAGGCGATCATTTCCTGCGACGCCGATCACCGCCTGCGGAATCGATCGCGACCAGCGCTGAAGCCGATCCGCATCCGCAAGAGCAAGTACCTCAACAATCGGATCAGGACCATCGGCGCATCAAGCGCCGCACTCGGTCGATGCTCGGCTTCAAGTCGATGGCGAGTGCCGATGCCGTCCTTTCCGGCATCGAGATGGTTCACATGATGCGCAAACGGCGGGCGAGGTTCGCCTATAATCCACGTCCCTCGATCGCCGAGCAGTTCGAAATCCTTGCAGCATGATCATCGGCGCGAA